>JAIRKQ010000030.1 GCA_031260055.1 Puniceicoccales bacterium | reverse complement strand
GCTTCCTGCTGGATGTGGTCCCCCGCGAGATAGTCCCTTGTCCCATCTGGCAGAATGATCGGATTTTCATCGGCCACAAAATCTCCCAGGTTCCTGCAACCACTTTCTAGAAAATCTTTAACACCTTCTATGAATGACCGTTTCAGGGTTGCGGTTTCGGTTGTTCCAACTGGCCCCGGAACACTACCCGCAATTTCTTGGACGGGAGGTGTTGCTCCACACTTTTCCACCGTCGCCGTCATCGTTGGCGCTGAAGGTGCTGGAGCAATGGCAACTTCAGGCTTCATCTCCATGGAAGGGACCGAAATCGGAAACCTCTCCCCAAGCTCCATTGTTGGCAACGTGGACATTCCCACATGGGGCGCCGTCACGCAGGATGGCGTAATGGATGGCAAGTCTATCTTCGGGTAAAAGGACTCCGCGATTGCCGTGACTGGAGAAGTCATCATGTGACTCACGACACTGGGCGTATTGAGCAGTGTGCTCGTAAGGCTTGGTTGGGTCATATGGGGCAGAGAGCCATGGCTTACACCAGAACCAAAAGGGCCCATATTTCCTCCCACTATCATTCCTCCATTTCCAAAGCCTCCCGCGCTTCCGCCTAGCGGAGACCAAGATGGTCTACCAAAACCTCCAAAGTTTCCAAAAAAACCTCTCATTTGTCCTCCTTATTCTAATTAAGCAAGGGAGGAACGTGACATATTTTCGTCAAATGTCAATTCTAAAGTGATAGATGGTACCGGTCGAACAATATTCCCCTAGGATTGGTGGGCTGGAGCCGGTCCCAAATCTCTGCAAAGAAAGAAGATGAAGGGATTAACCCCTTTTGCCGGCAATGGTTTTATAATTGAGCAGGTGCTTTATGCCGATATTTTCGCTGGAGGCATTCCCCCCCCATGAGCCGCAACCGAGGGTCAAGGACGGAGTAAGGCTGTTATTGGAGAATCCGATGGCTCCCTGGGAAGCAGGTAAATTAATCAGTAGTCTGCCCGTAGGCATTTTGCTGGCGAAATAATCGATGCGCCTCTGATCGTTCGCATTGGTGTGAAGGACAGAGGTGTGACCCAATCCACCGATGCTAACCAGTTGTAGGCCAATTTCTATGGCCTGTTCAAAATTCGGTGCACCATAGAGAGAAAGAATTAAGGATAACTTTTCCCGGGCATAGGGATTGCTGGCATCGTAAACTTTTTCTTCACTGACAAGTACGCGGGCCGTTGCGGGAATCCTAAGACCCGCCAATTCTCCAATCTTCTGGGCACTCTGTCCGACAATTGCTGGATTGAGGCCCTTTTCATTGATGATAATTTTTCCGAGCGTCGCCGATTCCTCTTTGTTTAAAATATAGGCTCCCTGTTTTGCTAGTTCTTTCCTTACATCGTCGTAGACACTTTTTACGGCGACGATGGATTGTTCGGAGGCACAGATAACGCCGTTGTCGAATGTTTTGCTAGCAAGTACGGCTTCTACGGCCGCTGATATATTTGCATTCTCATCGATAATGGCAGGGGTATTTCCTGCTCCAACCCCTAAAGCGGGCTTTCCGCTGGCATAGGCAGCTTTCACCATGCCACCTCCTCCAGTAGCTAAAATAAGATCAATGGATGGATGGTGCATAAGAGCTGTGGTTGCTTCCAGAGTTGGTTCGCCTAGACATGCCAACAAATTTTTTGGAGCGCCCGCTTTAACTGCAGCATCGGCAACAATCTTTACCGCTGCAGCCGTACACTTTTTCGCCCGTGGGTGAGGAGATACCACGATCCCATTGCGCGTTTTTAAAACCAGCAATGCCTTAAAAATTGCCGTGGCAGTTGGATTTGTGGTCGGAATAACTCCCGCAATCAGTCCAATTGGGTCCACCACTACCTTTACCCGGTTTGCTTTATCTTCGGAAATGATTCCACAGGTTTTTGCCGTTGCATATTTTTCATAGATAAAGTGAGCAGCGAAATGATTTTTAAAAATTTTATCCTTTACTATGCCCATGCCCGTTTCATCCACGGCCATCTTGGCAAGTTCTTCCCGTGCTTCATCCGCTGCCATTGCCGCAGACTTAAAAATTGCATCAACTTTTTCCTGGGGAAAATTTGCATAAACCTTTTGAGCTTCCTTTGCTCTTCCTATGAGTGTGTCCAAGTCATCCATAATTATCCTTTTTTAATACCACACGCTATTTGCTTCCTATTCTTCAGCCTATAAATACAAATATGAGGGAAGGCTATACTTTACCAAAAATAATCAGCGAATCAAGCATTTTCTGGCTTTTTATCCGATAGGGGTAGTCCTTTTTCCCCATAATTTTTAACCTGTCTAAGGGCAGTAGCGACCGGACAGCAAACCAGCCCACCGCCAATACATCCTCCTTGGCATGACATTACTTCCAATACGGTCCCTCTTTCACATTCCCTAGCTTTGGCAAAACGTTTCAAATCCTTTACGACTTCGCGATCTAATCCATTGATAGGCGTAAATGTTACTTCTTTCCCATTTGGGTCCAGGACACTTTGAACTGCCCGGGAAACACCACCACTTGTGGCGAACTCCCTGGCTTCTTGTGCTGTTTGGTATGGAAATGCTTCTTCTTCACATTCGCCGGGGATAATTGAAAATGCTTCAAGTAATGCTTCAATCTCTTCACAACTAAGAACAAAATCGACCTTTTTATTCGCAAAAACTTCTTCATATTTGGCCAGACACGGGCTTATAAATACCAAAACGCCATCCCCATGTTTCTCCCTGACATATTCCGCCGTGTAAAACAACGGTGTGCCGGAGGATGAAACGAATGGTTCTAGCTCTGGAATATGTTTTTTTACGAGATTGTTGTAAGCGGCACAACAGGATGTTGTCATAAATTTTTCACCCCTAGCCAGGCGTTCTTCCAGATCTTTTGCTTCATGGAACGATGTGGATTCTGCCCCAATTGCGACTTCGTAGACAAAAGAAAATCCAATTTTTTTCATGGCGGTATGCAGTTGTTCTGCGGAACATTTGAACTGTCCGAGTAATGCGGGAGCCATCAAAGCTATCACTTTTTTCTTGGATTTTATGGCCCTAAGCACATCGATTATTTGACTTCTGACCTGGATGGATTCGAATGGGCAAGCAGCCATACACTTTCCACAACCGATACATTTGGCGAAATCAATCACCGCATGCCCCTTTTCATCCTTTGCAATGGCATCAATCGGGCAAGCATTTTCACATGGGACAATGGTTTTAACAATGGCACCGTAGGGGCACGCACGTAGGCACGCACTGCATTTTTTACAATTTTTTGTATCAATGATCGACCGCTTCCCATCGTTGCTAATCGCGTTGAATCGACAGGCGGCGAGGCATGGTTTTTTTGTACAATTTTGACATAGATCGGTGACGTGTATGTGGCTGGCTCTGCACCCATTACATGCACAATGGAGTACCGTTAGGGGTGGCAAAGAAGGTTTTTCACGTTCCAGAGCACGCTGAGTACATTGGTCCAGAGGTTCTTTGCCATCATCTCTTTCCAAAGCTAGGCCAAAAATACTCATTGCTAGGGCTCGACAGACTGCAATTTCTTTCAAACCTTGCTTATCTTGCCTGTGTTCATGGAAAATTTGTCGAGTGTTTTCTAAAAAATTCGGACCATTAAACATCCGGATGAGTTGGACTAATATTTCTTTTTTGTGCGGTATCATTCTTCCGTATTCTGCACTTCTTTTCAAGAAAATCGATTATTAAATGATTTTTTGAGCCATAATACTTGAACCAGAGTATGCCCAGGATCATTAGTTGCTATTAACTCCTTGCAGAGATTCATCCACGAAATTATAAAACGGATCTCCTCCGTGAAAATTAAATATATACGCAAATATTTCGAACGGAAAAAAAACACTATCAGGCGGAAATTTATCTTTCATTTGTTGGAACGCTTTCCTAATGTCAGGATTGTCCTTTAAAAATTGTATAAAATTGGCTCTCCGTTGGAGAGAATTGACATCCTGTTCGGACAGTATTTGTTGAATGGGCGAAATTTTACCCCTAAATTGGTTAGGGTTCCCTTGACAATTAAAATATTCCATTAGGCGCGTGCTTAGGCAATTATTTGGATCTTCGTCCATTTGTACCATCTGGCATATCTGGATCCCTATTGGACAAACCTCTATTCCACTAGTGTCACTTTGACAGTAGGGGTGTTGTAGTAAAACCATCGTTTTCAAGGCATCTTGATATTTCTGCCGAAGATTGGGGTTGGTGACATATGTCACCAACATTTCAGTTAGTTTTTTTTCTGCAGCTATTGCTATCTGCTTAGTATTTGGTGAGGACGTATCTCTAGGGTTCTCGAGGAAAATCCTTTTTTCTTTACATTTATCACACAATTTTTGCAAATTTTCTAACCTTTCACATAGTGCGTTTGCATCTTTGTCCTCGGCGAGTGTTACTTTATCCAAAGTTTCAGACAAAAGCTTTTCCAAAAAAGCTTTAACACTGATATTGATTTCTTCCGCACTAAATTTTTCCACTATCATGGAAAGAATTTCAATTTTATCATCAACACCACCAGGTATGGCACAAAATCCATCAATAATTAGGTTGGGATCGGTGGTTTGGCAAAATATCAACAAATTTCGCACATTCTCTGCAACGTTTCCTGTATTTTCCGGCAATGCAATGAACTCAAAGGCAGCCGCTACAAAGTTTTCTTTTTTTTGAATTTTTTCAAAAGCTGCTTTTCTAACTTCGACGTCATAATCGCCGCTAACAAAGTTTGTTATCCAAATCCAAATTTTTCTAAACATACCAACCTCGTACCTTCCTGCTTCGAGCTCATTGGCTAGATCCGCAAAAGGAATATCCGGAGCAGCTGGTTCAGCATCCGGAGCAGCTGGAACTGGAGCTGGGCTTGCTGGTTCAGATTCTAAAGCAACAGCATGCTCTCCTAGAGCCGTCTCGCTTACTTTGAAATTAAAATTTTCTTTTAAAACTTTGACAATTTTTGGATTTAATGAAACCACGTGACGCCTTGCTCCCTGACTTTGAGCAACAGGTGGCTCTGGTGATGACTCTGGTGATGGCTCTGGTGGTATGTCGCTCATAAAATATATTTCCTGATATGGGATGAAGTTTATGGGTTCCAGCAAAAATGTCAAGATTTTAACAAAAATTTTTGCACCCATACCCTATTTAGGTAAACATTTAGTGGTTAATGAATGAGAATAGTTCAAGTACTTTTTCTTGCATAAAAAACTTTTCTTGTATAGATAAGCCTTTTTTAACTCGTGATAAGTTTTTCCTATTTGTTTATAGTTTTCTTGATGTGTGTATCTGTGGGCTTGACCTATCAGTCTTACGTAAAGTTGAAACGTAAAATACGAAGTTGCATGCTCTTTGAACAAAAAAATGATTTCTATTTGCATGCCAGTGCTTGTGATATGGAAAATATTCTTTGTCCCTTGGCGCAAACTTTGGATAAACCAAATTTTAAGGAAAGATATTTAAAATTAATACGGGGCTTGGACGATAAAAGTATCATGGTTGTGCAAAAGGCACTTTCACGTCTCCAACGAGCGGTGAATGGGGTTCAAATATTAGCAGATGAAAATGAAACGAAAATTCTCAAGGATTTACGAGTCAATATGCAAAATAACATAATTAAAACTGGAGATGTTTTTGCCTACATGGGATATTTTCTGCCGGTGAATAATTTTGATCCATCTGTTTTTTATTATAGGTTGCATATCGATGCGTTACAAACCACAGCTAAAATTAAACATAAGGATATAATAGACGCTGGAGCATGGGCTGGGGATTCGGCCCTCATTCTTTCAAAATATACAGACAAAAAGGTTTTTGCTTTTGAACCCGTACCCCAGATCTATAATTGGCTTTTGAAAACGGTAGAAATGAATAATCTGGAAAATGTTGTTCCAATAAATGTAGGAGTTGGTGATAAAGATGAGCGTCGAAGTATGTATTTACAAGGATTTGGTAGCAGTTTTGTTCGACATATTGAGCCCGGTTGTAGCACGGCAAACGACATAGAAGTTACTACTATAGACGGCTTTGTCGAAAAAAATAACCTGCAAGTTGGGTTGATAAAAGCTGATATCGAAGGTTTTGAACAATATATGCTACGAGGAGCGGAAAAAACAATAAAGTCCCAAAGACCAGCCCTAATGATTTGCATATACCACAATGAAAGTGATTTTTTTGACATCAAGCCGCTCATCGAATCTTGGAATTTAGATTACAAGTTCAAAATAGTCAAAGGTGTAGATGGTAATATATTTTCAGAAACCTTACTGATAGCAGAAGTCCTCTAGAAAAGTTTTAAAGTATCAAATGATTGAATTCGTTTCGCTTTCATTCCTGCATTGCTCAAATACGCTTGAAGATGTAAAAGTCAGTCGGGTAATAATTAATCATCAGATGGATTGAAAATTTTTTAAAATTTATTATTAATAATTGCCATGGCAGGTGATATAATTCCTACTGTTTTAATCATTCGGGATGGCTGGGGTTGTAACCATAACAGGAAGGAAGATTTTTGTAATGCAATTTTGAGGGCAAATACCCCGTTTTCTGACCATTTATCGCAAAATTGGCCACGTACGGAAATAGAGGCTTCCGGACTGGCTGTCGGCCTTCCAGAAGGTATCATGGGTAATAGCGAAGTTGGCCACCAAAACATTGGTGCAGGCAGGATCGTAGACCAAGAAATTGTCAGAATTGACAAAGCGATAGCAAACAGCGAGTTTGAAAACAATACAGTATTCCAAAATGCAATAAAAAACGTCAAATTGCATGGTTCCAAATTACATCTGATCGGACTATGCTCCGATGGTGGGGTCCACTCTGTTATGAGGCATTTATATGCGATTTTGCGGTTCGCCAAAAATGCAGAAGCAAGGAAGGTTTTCATCCATTTTATCGGCGATGGACGTGATACGGCGAAGGATAGTGGCATAAAGTACCTGGAAGAAATTGAAAATAAATGTCAGTCGATCGGAATTGGCAAAATTGCAACCGTCATTGGTAGATTTTGGGCCATGGATCGTGATAACCGTTGGAACCGTGTCCAGGAAGCATACAATTGCATGGTTGGAGAAAAAAACTTTTCACAATTTCAATCTCCCAAAGAGGCCATACAACACTACTATGACCACCCTAGATCGGACAATCAGGTTGGCGATGAGTTTGTTTTGCCAACTCAAATTGTGGATGGGCAAGGGAATTTTTTCGGAAAAATCGAAGACAATGACAGTATACTATTTTTCAATTTCCGGGGAGACCGACCAAGGGAAATTACGAAGGCATTTACACATGCTGATTTCACCGGCTTTCCGAGAAAAAAATTGCTAAAATTATACTATGCAACGCTGACCGAATATGAGGTTGGTCTTTGTGAAAACGTCATTTTCAAACGCCCTGCTAAGATGCAAAACATCCTCGGAAATTATATCAGTCAGCTTGGGCTGAGGCAATTTAGATGCGCTGAAACCGAAAAGTATGCCCATGTGACATTTTTTTTCAATGACTATCGCGAAGAACCATTCGCCGGTGAAGATCGAAAATTAATTCCAAGCCCAACGGATATCGAAACCTATGACCAACGCCCTGAAATGAGCGCATTTGCGGTAAAAGATGAAGTTAAAAATGCCATTTTAAGCAAAAAATATTCCTTCATCGTTGTGAATTTTGCAAACCCTGACATGGTTGGACATACGGGCAACATGGAAGCGGGTCAAAAGGCTGCTGAGGTCGTCGATGCCTGCCTGAAAGAATTACTTTCTGCCATCGATGTTGTAGGTGGCAACGCATTGGTCACCGCCGACCATGGAAATTTAGAAAAAATGGTAGATGTGAATACGGATATGCCATTTACGCAGCATACCACAAATCCCGTCGAAGTGATACTGTATGGTGAAAAGTTTAAAAATTCCAAACTAAAGCCTTCCGGTGCACTGTGCGATATTGCTCCCACCCTATTGCAAATGATGCAACTTTCCCAACCCAGCGAAATGGCAGGAACTTCCCTAATTATTGGCTAAAACCCGATGTGCGGGAATGAAAAATGAAATATTGGTTACGAACATATTTCCCGAGAATCCACAAGAAACTTGATTATTGGCCCTAAACTTATACATATGCGGGCCTATGAGTCGTATTCCCGCGCACGTTGCTTTTATCATGGATGGGAATGGTCGTTGGGCGCAAGCACATGGGTTGCCTCGCCATGACGGGCATAGGCGAGGAGCCTCGGTGATAAAAAAAATTTTGCGCATTGCGGAAAAGAATGGAATTAAATATGCGACATTTTTTGCTTTTTCGTCGGAAAATTTTTTAAGGCCGGAATCAGAAGTAAAGTTTTTAATGGATTTGTTTGAAAAATTTTTGCAAAAATATCGAAAAACTCTTTGTGAAAAGGAAATACGTTTTCGAGCCATAGGAAACCTATCGCAGTTACCCATCAGCCTCCAGCTTGCGATTGAAAAATTAACCCAGAGCACGGCACATTTTGACAGATTCCATCTTACCATAGCACTAAACTATGGAGCACGCAGTGAGGTCATTGAAGCCATGAGAAATCTTTTGAAAAATAAAGATGCAAATGCAGAAAATTTGACATGGGAAGATTTTGAACAATATCTTTACACGAAGGATTTGCCGGATCCCGACCTGATCATTCGAACATCTGGAGAACAGCGGTTGAGCAATTTTTTATTATTGCAATCGGCCTATGCGGAGTTGTACTTTACCAAAACTCATTGGCCTGACTTCAATGAAGAGGAGTTTTTGTTGGCCATCGAAGATTATGGTACCCGGGAAAGGAGAATGGGAAAAATAAATGATAAACCGAACGATTAGCAGTATCCTGATTTTGGTCATTGTGTCCCTGACGGTCTATTTATTCGGAACAGTGGGATGTGTGGGATTAATTTTCCTCGCTGGACTATTGACCCAGTGGGAGTTTTATAAATTGCTACGGAAGGTAGGGCAAAGGCCTCTAATTGCCACCGGAATATTTTGCGGTGCCTTGCTAATGTTTGGAAGTTTTTATGTCGATAAGCCAACCCTAACAATACCATCCTTTGCGGAATTATTGTACCTGTCAATAACCATAGTGGTGATCCAAGCCTTACTTTCCCATTCCCTCGAAACGTCCAAAAAGTGCATAATGTCTACGATTATCGGCATAATTGTCCCATTCATGTGTTGCTTCCCCATTGCATTATACCATGAAATGTCACGCCGTGGCCTAGGCGGCAACCACTACATCGGCATTTTATTTTGGATGATTTTGGTCTCAAAATGTTGCGACATTGGTGGTATGTTCGTGGGAAAATATTTCGGCAAACATAAACTAGCCGTAAATTTTAGTCCTAAAAAAACCATCGAAGGGCTAGTTGGAGGTATTTTATTTTCCAATTGCATCGGGATAATTCTTTTATTTTTTTGTCGCCAATGGTTACCGCGTGGGCTGGGAATTGGACAAGCCATCGTTTTATCCACACTTTTGGCCATATTTTCATTGGTTGGAGACTTGGTCGAATCGGTGGTAAAACGTCTCGCCAATGAAAAAGATTCGGGAGCTATATTCCCAGGCATAGGTGGAATCTTTGACCTAACGGATAGTCTATTGTTTTCAATCCCTCTCGGAGTATTATATCTAAAATATTTTATTTATTGATCCTATTTTATTGCTAAGGATGCCTGTTTTCATTAGTTATTGTCCTTCATGGAGGACTGGAGTGAATTCAAAAAATATTTGTTCCACAATGATGAACTGGGGATGACAATTGATTTTAGCAAAATTGGTTTTTCGGAAAAGTTTTTCAATGGAATGGCAGAAAAAATTGCCGTTGCTCATCGAGAGATGGTAGCACTGGAAGCTGGGACTGTAGCAAATCGAGATGAAAACAGAATGGTTGGTCATTATTGGTTGCGAAACCCAAATATTGCTCCTTCTCCGGAAATTCAAGGAAACATTGGCGATGGCATTGAAAAAATATTAAAATTCGCGGAACAGATCCACCTAGGGCATCTCGCTGGCCAAGATGGTAAGTTTGAAAGTGCTTTATACATAGGCATAGGTGGATCGGCTTTGGGTCCCCAATTGATATGTGGTAGCTTTGATGGAGACAATAAAATCAACTGCTACTTCATAGATAATACGGATCCCGATGGCATTGATTTAACCCTTAAAAAATTAGAGGGGAAACTTGGGCGAACGCTGGTGGTTGTCACATCGAAATCCGGTAATACCCCCGAACCTCGCAACGCAATGGTCGAAGTGATGGCTGCCTATGAGAAGAACGGACATACATTCTCGAGACACGCTGTGGCCATAACGGGTCAGGCCAGCCTTCTAGACAAACAGGCCCGTTCCGAAGGGTGGATAGGACGATTTCCGATGTGGGAATGGGTAGGAGGCCGAACGAGTGTATTTTCTGCCGTAGGGTTGTTACCGGCAGCTTTGCAAGGGATTTCCATAAAATCCTTCCTTTCCGGTGCCCGCGACATGGATAGTATAACCCGGGTTGCTTCTTTCAAAAATCCAGCGATGATGATGGCTCTCGGGTGGTATTGTGCAACGGATGGAGTGGGAAAAAAAGATATGGTTGTGATACCTTACAAGGACAGGCTATCAAATTTTGCCAAATATTTACAACAACTGATAATGGAGTCTCTTGGTAAAGAAAAGGATCGCGATGGGAATGTCGTTCATCAGGGACTAACCGTATACGGGAACAAGGGATCCACGGACCAACATTCGTTCATACAACAGCTACGCGATGGCCTACAAAATTTCTTTATAACGATTATTTCTGTACTAAAATCCAGAAATGGTACTTCGCCAGCCGTTGAGCCTAATGGCATGACGAGTGGCGATTATTTGAATGGATTTGCTCTGGGGACAGCCAAAGCATTATACGAAAACGGTATCGGAGTAATTCAAATTTCCATCGACAAATTTTCGGAATATGAACTTGGAGCGTTGATTGCTTTGTACGAACGTGCTGTCGGGTTCTACGCTAGCATGGTAAATGTAAATGCATATCACCAACCGGGTGTGGAAGCTGGGAAGAAAGCAGCAGCAGAGATTTTGCGGGTTCAACAATCCATAGGATCTTTTTTGGCAAAAAACAAGGGGAAAAAGCTAACCATCGATGCCATTGCGGATGGGATAAAATTGAAAAATCAGAAAGTGTTGATTTTTAAACTGTTGGAACATATGGCCGCCAATAGTGATGGGATAAAAAGAAACCCTTTCGTTGACATTTTAACATCAATCTATGAAGCCGTATAATAACCTTAAACTAAGGTAACTCTGTGTTTGGATCCCCCGTTTGGAGGCTTTCACATAGGAATTTTTTGTCCATATTTTCAACTTGCAAAACCTGGCCAGAGTAAAAAATTACAGCACTTTCACAAAAATTTCGCAATTCCCGTATGTTTCCTGGCCATTTATATGTCGTCAGTATTTTCATCACTTCAGGGGAAATGTCGACCCCATGGAGATCGTTCGACTGGGCGAAAATTTTAATATAGTGATCAAGGAGCAATGGAATATCTTCCACCCTCCTGTGCAAAGGAGGCAGTTCTATGGTAACAACGTTCAGGCGATAGAGTAAATCTTCACGGAATAGTCCCTGGTCAACGAGCTTTTGGAGATTTCGATTGGTTGCGCAAACGATGCGAACGTCGACGGAAATATTTTCGGAACTACCCACTCTATTAAAAGTTTTTGTCTCCAAAAAACGTAACAGTTTTATTTGGGTTTGGATATCAATTTCTCCAATTTCATCGAAAAAAATCGTCCCCCCATTGCTCGATTCAAATAGCCCAATGCGCTTACTATCTGCACCGGTAAAGGCGCCTTTCTCGTGTCCGAACAGCTCACTTTCTAGCAAATTTTTTTGCAGGCTGGCGCAATGTATGGCCGTAAAGGGTTTGGAAACGCGCTTGCTAAAATAGTGGACAACATTCGCAAATAACTCTTTACCCGTTCCCGTTTCTCCTTCCAGGAGGACTGTTGCCTTCGACTGGGCAACCTTTTTTATTTTTCCTAAAAGATCTGTAACTGCTTTGGATTTCCCCACTATCATGTCCAGCGAAAATAAACTGCCCGAAGAAACATTCTTCTTGGTTTGTGAAATGTCACTGGTAACGCCTTTTTTACTGTGCTGATTGTTTCTGTTTACGAGTGCACGCCGCATTAGCATTTCCAATTTTTCAAAATTCAGTGGTTTGGTGACAAAGTCATAGGCCCCGTGCTTAATTGCCTCTACCGCCGTTTCCACCGATCCATAGGCTGACATCATTATGCATATGGGATTATATGGCCTACGTAAAGCCTCATCGATGACAAACATACCGTTTTTTCCCGCCATACGTAAATCTGTCAAAATAATGTCAAATTTTTCATTCTTCATCAGGTTGACAGCTTCATTGAAATTCGTTGCAAAGAAAACTTCATATTCACCATCGAACAGCTGCCCCAGCGCATCACGGGTATTTTTTTCATCATCAACTATCAACAGACTAGGAAGCATCTTCCTTTAGGTCTCTAGCAAAAAATGGAATTTTGTCCAAAACTTTTTCCTGAAAATCTTCGAAGTATAAGTAAATTACAGGAAGGATGAACAGCGTTATTATTTGTGAAATTATCAAACCTCCAATTACACATAAACCAAGGGGCCGCCGAGAAGCTCCATCGGCTCCCCACCCCACGGCCAACGGTATTTGGCCCATCAAAGCAGCCAACGTTGTCATTATGATAGGGCGAAACCTCTCCAGACAGGCCGTATGAACAGCTTTTTCTTTGCTCATGCCTTCCTTCTGGCGAGCAATGGCAAAATCAATCATGAGAATTCCATTCTTCTTAACTATGCCCAATAACATGAATAGACCTATAATCCCGTACAGCGACAGTTCCATGCGGAAGACTATCAACGTCAGGAGCCCTCCAACCATCGCTACCGGCAATGCTGACAGCACGGTCAATGGATGAATATAGCTCTCATACATGATCCCTAAAATTATGTACATCACAAATATCGCAAGAATCAGTAGCACTACTACGCTCGAAGATACTTCCTTAAATGTTTTAGCTTCTCCTTCGAAAGACCCGATGATATGTTTCGGAATAATTTTAGAAGCTGCTTGCGTTACAAACTCTGTGGCTTTCCCTATGGGATACTTAGGGTGCAGATTAAAAAATATGGAAACCGATGGAAGATTTTTCGTGTGATTTACTTGGGTTGGGCCCAACGTTTCCTTCGTCGTTGCGACGGTTTTAAATGGCAAAAGCTCTCCACTATCACTTCGGAAATATAGGGAATTTAAATTGTCAACATTTTGACGAAAAATATCATCGCTCTCAACGATAACCTTATATTGGCGGGTCTGTGTTTTAATTTGATAGCAATAGTTTCCAGAGTAGGCCTGCTTCAGCATGTTTTCAATGGAATACACATTTACGCCATAGCGTGCTGCCTGGGACCGTAAATAGTCTATGGAAACCTGGGGGCTATTGATCAACATGTCCGTTGATATGCTGATAAAGTCTGGATTTTGCCTCATTGCCCCCACGAGCTCTCCCGCACATTTATATAGAGTATCCGTGTCCATTCCCGATAGGATATAGACATATTTACCTTGGTTGGTGCTTACGGCACCGGTATTCACTGATAGGGTCGGCATCGGACGAACAAATGCCAACACACCTGGAACAGCATACAAATCACGCATTAACATCTGCGATACGGTTTGAATTTTGGGACGTTTCCCATCCTTTAACACGCAAACCGCCAACCCCTGATTACCAGGCAACATCCCCGATAAACCTGCCACTGACATTGTTTTATCCACGTAGGGATTTTTTCTTAAAATGTTACTAATTTGCGTTTGATAGCCTTTCATTTGGGCAGGAGACGTTCCTTCTTGGGCAATAAATACACCCATCATATTACCACTATCGCCCTCTGGTAAAAATGTCTTCGGCAAAGCCTTAAAAGTCAAGAACGTTCCCAACAAACTTACTACCCAAATTATGACTGACAATTTTTTATGGGCAATGCACCAGTCAAGGGCCTTGCTATAAACTTTCAAAAATCTATGTTCCAGGTTATGGGATGCTATTTCTAGCTTTGTTTTATTTTCCTTTTTTATGGGCTTCAACATTCGGGCACACATCATCGGTGTCAATGTCAATGAAACCACACCGGATGCCAAAATGGCCACTACAATGGTTATGGAAAATTCTCTAAATATCCGACCAATTTGTCCGGACATGAAAACGAGAGGAATAAAAACAGCCGCAAGAGATAGGGTCATCGACAGAATCGAAAAACTAATCTCCTTTGCTCCTTCAATGGATGCCTTTAATGGACTTTCTCCAAAATCTTCCATCCTTCGTATCATGTTTTCCAAAAATACGATGGCATCATCTACGAGGAAACCAATGGCAAGGGTTAGAGCCATGAGGGATAGATTATCGATGGAGTAATTTAACATCCGCATGACGATGAATGTAATCAATAGGGACAGAGGTAGTGCTACAATTGGTATAATCGTTTCCGTAAACCGACCAAGAAATAGAAAAATTACACCAATGACCAAAACAAATGCTATTATCAATGTCTGCTTTACATCTCTTATGGACTCTATTATAGATTTGGATCTGTCATACATTTTTATCAAATTGATAGAACCAGGGATTTGCTCCTTAAAAATTGGTAGCAGCTCGTTGATTTTTTTCGCCAATTCTATGGCATTGGCTCCCGCTGCACGCGAAATTGCAAGGACTACGGATGAGTTGTAACTTCCTTCACGGCCAGATTGCCAGAAACTGACGGAAAAGTCATCGGTTTCCAACTTATCGATGCATTCTGCAATGTCTTTCAAATAAATCGGAGCATCGTTTCTATACGCCACAATTAGATTTAAGTAGTCGCTTGCATTTTCCAATTGGCCATTTGGCTTTATCACGAGGGTCTTGGTCGCATCTTTTAGTTGGCCGGTAGACAGGGAAACCGTTCCCGCTTGGACAGCTTTTATAACATCATCGATGGTTATTCCGCGATTGTAGAGTTTTTCATTGTTTACCAATATTTTTACTGCCCTTTGTATGCCATAGACGGTAACATCCGACACCCCTTTAATGACTTTTATGCGCTGGGCAACTTGATCTGATGCGTAATCGTAAAGATCTCCTTTAGTCATCGTATCGCTCGTCAACACCAGATAATAAATTGGTTGGCTGTTGGGATCTGTTTTTTCAAACACTGGGGGAGTTGGCATGTCCCTCGGAAGAAGACCAGTTGCCCTGGAAATGGCAGATTGTACATCGATAGCTGCTCCATCAATACTTTTGTCTAGCGAAAATTGTAAAACAATCCTTGTGCCACCCTGGGAACTTGAAGATGTGACCATTTCGAGTCCTTGAATCTTCATGAATTCTTTCTCCAGGGGGGATGCAACGTTTGCCGCCATCGTTGCGGGATCCATACCTGGAAACATGGCCCGTACCTGTATGACTGGGTAATCTACGGCAGGTAAATCACTAACCGGCATTGCCCGATAGGAAAATATGCCAGCAATTGTCAGCATTAAAGTCAACAAAACCGTCAAAACTGGACGTCTAATAAAAGGTTCAGATATACTTTCCATATTTACTTGGTCGTTGGGTTTTTCTCCGCAATTTTCCTATTTTTTTCTAAATTTTCTCCAAAAGAGTTGGGCTGTGTATCAGGCATTTCTATGACTTTCATTCCGGGAGCCAACATCAATTGTCCTCTCCTGACTATGGTTTCTCCCTCATTGACCCCATTTTTGATCACCAGCATATCACCGTGTATCTGTCCAATTTCCACCAGTCGAAACTCAACCGACTTATCTTCTTTGATTACGAAAACATACCTGCCCTGTTGTCCAAGTTTTACGGCTTCGGCTGGGACTAAAACCGCATCTTTTGCTACCGTTAGCAAAAGTTTAGTACACACGGATTGACCCGGCCAAAACTTATGTTCTGTATTTTCCATCAACGCCCTTAGTTTTAAGGAGCCCGTTTTTCTGTCTATGGAATTATTGATAAAGTCAACGTATGCTTCTCCCTTGACTCCATCATTCGAAATTGGAGAAACTTCCATTTTTAATCTTCCTTCTTCGAGATTGAAAAACTTTTGTAAATCATAGAAATCATTTTCGGATATGCTAAATTCAACATACAATTGATCAACATTCTCTATGGTTACCAGTGGCTTGTTGACAGACATCGCATCGACGACATTTCCAACATCCACCAGGTATATCCCGGCAATGCCGTTTGTGGGAGACACTATGTTGCAATGTTCTATGTCGATCTTTGCCTGCATAACTTGTGCATTTGCCGCATCAACACTGGCGATATCCTGTTGCACCTGTGTCTCATATGTTTCGTATTGCTGTTGGGAAATATAATTTTGCGGGACTAACGCCTTTGAACGTTCCAACTGTGCAACATCGATCTTCATCTTTGCTTCGGCGGTGGCCAGTTGAGCTTCCGCCTTTTTCAAATTTGCTTCGTATGCGCGAGGATCTATCACATACAAAGAATCGCCCACTTCCACCCTCTGTCCCTGCCTAAAGTTTACGGCTACAATTTGACCCTTGACCTGGGGAACAATGGCAACCGATTCAGATGCTACACAGCTTCCAATAGCTTCGATGTAAAGAGGGAGATCTGCCACTGTTACCTTCGCTGATATCACCGGCGTCGGAGGGCGTACTGCTTGTCCTCTCCGTCCACATCCACCGACAAATATCAGGAACATTGATGCGATTAATACATAAAAATTTTTCAAGACTTTCATTATCTATATTGTTGTATATTATTTTTTACTCTCAAAATTTACTATTCCTATGACATAGGCTAAATCAACCACTGCCACTGACAAATTATTTTTCGACACCACCGTCTGTTTTCTAGCCACTGCCAATTGCGTTTGTGCTGCCATTAGATCCCCAAATGAAGAAAGGCCTTCCTTGTATGCGATTACCATAGAATCAAAGGACTCTTGGGCAGATTGTTCACAGTTTCTTGCGGCACTAAGCTGTTTTACGGCGGATTTGAATGCATAATATTTTGCCCAAACATCGGAAGCAATGGACAGTTGCACTCGTTTTAGTTCCTGTTCAGCACTTCTCAGGGCAGCCCGTGCTTCAATAATATCGTATATATTGTTAAATCCATCGAATACTGTCCATCGCAGGGATGCATAGATATTAAAACTATTAAAAGACTCATCTGTACCGCGGAACCACTTCCTATTTCCAACCCCACCGATAACCAGTTCAGGCAACAATTTTGAGGAATTAGTCCACGCGATATCCTTTTTGGCCGTGACAATTGAATATTGGGCTAACATATCCTGTCGTGTTTGTATCGCTCCAGCTATTAGGTCTTGAACATTAATATCCAAGTCTTTAATGTCATTTTCATCATTGGATTGAACGATTCGTATGGCTTCGGAAACTGGCACTCCTATTGCAGTTGCCAAATTTGCCCTGGCCAGTTCGACGTATGCCTTGGCATTTTCAAGGTCAAATTCCGCACGCGACCTATTAGCTTTCGCCTGTAAAAAATCCTGTATGTTGGTCAATCCGGACTGATTTTTTATAAAAGCGGCATCGTATGCTACAAATGCGTCGTCCAAATTTCTTTGACTGGCTTCGACAGTTTCTTCTGCAGAGTCCAGGGCGAAATAACACTTCTGAACTTCATGTGCCAAAGTTTGCAAAGCTCGATTATGTTGATAATTTGCAGCATAGAGCAATTGTCTGGCCGCATCCGCATATCTTACATGTCCTCCGAATTGGAAGATGGAATATTGCATTTCAATGGCCGGATAAAATGCCGTTGCAGAATTTTTCAACCCGAGAGTATTTGTCTCTGATTTCTCTGCTGCGCCGGATATTGTTATTCTTGGGAAAAAGATGCTGGTTGCTTTCCCACTTTGTGCTGCCGCTATGCGGGCCGCTTGCCAACTTTTCTTCGTGGATGGATTATTTTCAAATGCGATATCGAGCAACATCGGCAAATCCAATGCCGGAGTAGATGAATCTAGGACAAATTTGGTGCTACTGCAGTACTTTTGTAATTGTCGTTGTTTCGCCTGATTTTCTTTGACCGGTGGGTTCCAAAAGACATCATTCTTCTTCGGCATTCCACGATTGGTGATACCACATCCAGCAAGCAACCCCATGGATATACTCACCAAAAATCGGCTGCATAATTTACGAAAAAACTTCTCGATGACCACCATCCTAGCTAAGATACCTTTCCACAAATTGAAAGTCAAATCTTTTGAGCACTTTTATTATATTTGTCTCGCCTTAGAGGTATTATTTTTTATGGGTTTTTGAAGTGTTTCCAGCAGCAAAAGATTTATTAATGGCGGAAAGTGATGCCATAGGATATGCTTCCAAAATCTTGGATGGAAGTTTTGGCAAAGCAGTCGAAATTTTACTAAATCATAGGGGGAAAACCATTGTTTGTGGTATGGGGAAATCGGGACACATCGCCAAAAAGATAGCTGCCACCTTTACCAGTATTGGACAACCCTCCGTATTCCTACATCCCGCCGAAGGTGCCCATGGGGATTTGGGCGTTTATTCCCCCGGCGACCCCACACTTTTACTGTCAAAAAGTGGCGCCACGGATGAAATACTCTGCCTAATTCCGGTTTTGAAAAAATTTGAGTCCAAGATCATTTCCATCGTTGGAAATGCTAATTCCCCCATTGCCAAATCATCCGACATTGTGATTGATATCTCTTTTGCCAAAGAAGCAGACCCTCTACAAATGGTCCCCACGACTAGTGCTATCGTCAGTTTAGCCATTGGAGACGCCATCGCAGCCGAATTAATGTCCCGTCGATCTTTTTCCAAGCAAGATTTTGCAACTTTTCATCCCGCAGGGCAACTTGGGAGGAATCTTCTCCTAAAAGTAAAAGATGTAATGTCTCCCTTGCCATCCTGTGCCGTTATAAAATCCGGCAGCACCCTACGGGAAATTGTAATTGCTATGACGGAGTTTCCATTGGGAGCAGCTCTAGTAATAGACCAAGATGATATTTTATCGGGCCTAGTAACGGAAGGTGACATTCGCCGTTCTTTGAAGGAAGATGAATCTTTCCAAAAGATTACGGCAAAAGACATAATGACACTATCCCCCAAATATGTAGATGCTTACAGCTATGTCGGCGAAGCACTACAGATCATGGAGAATGGTCCATCTCAGATATCCGTTCTCCCCGTAATGGCAAATGGTGCCATTGCCGGCAAATCCAAAGTCGTCGGCCTACTGCGCCTCCACGACACCTATAAACATTAAATTTTATGGTTTCATAGTCTACATCATGTCGATGGGATCCACGTCGATGGTCCAAGCAGCATCCCTTGTACTTTTGAAAACTTCCATGCTTTCGTGAATTTTTTCCAAGGCCGTGGCCACGTTTTTTGAAAAACACATGGAAGAAAAACGGAAACAGTCCTTCACTTTATATATTGCGGCTGGGGCCGGCCCTCGAAGTTCAAATAAGTCCTGGGATCGTTTTCGCAAATCATCGCAAATTTTTTTCGCTAAAAGTTCCGTCTTTATTTCATTTTTTCCGGAAAAAATTAGCCGAATAATGTGGGAAAATGGTGGATAGAAAAATTCATTGCGGGCCATTAGCTCATTCTTAAAAAAGGATTCCACATCGTTTTGGACGGCTAATTTAATTAGATTCGAAGATGGAAAATTGGTTTGTATAACAACGATTCCAGGTTTATTTCCACGACCTGCCCGTCCTGATACTTGAATGATCGATTGAAAAACCCTCTCATTTGATCGGAAATCAGGGAAATTCATGGCACTGTCCACATTAATAATGCCCACGAGTGACACATTCGGAAAGTCCAATCCCTTTGATATCATTTGCGTACCAACTAAAATATCAATTTCCCCATCCCTAAAACGGTTCAAAATTTTGTAAAAACTATCCTTCGTCGTCGTGGTATCGGAATCGAGGCGTTCAACCTTAGCCAACGGAAATAGTGTACAAATAACGCCCATAAGTTTTTGCGTTCCCACACCGCTTTGCAAAATGTCATATCCTCCACATTTAGGACATTTGGCTGGCAAGCTTTCGACGTAATTGCACATGTGGCACCGTAATACATTCTGCTGCTTGTGGTATGTCAAGGAAGTGTTACAATGTGGGCAAGTGGCAACGTAGTCACAATTCTTACAAAATACCACCGACGAATACCCCCGTTTGTTAAGAAATAAAATGACCTGTTCGTGTTTTGCCAAGCGATCTTCGACAAATTCCCGTAGCCGTGATGAAATAATGTTTGGTTTCCCCATTGAATATTCATGGCCCATGTCGACCACTTCAATTCTGGGCAACGTACTGCCATCGATCCTATTTCTCAACGTATTCAGCTTATACTTCTTCAACGATGCATTGAATAGGGATTCGATGGATGGCGTAGCGGACCCTAGGATACAGACGGCATTGCACAATTTGGCACGGTAAACTGCAACGTCACGGGCATGGTAACGGGGAGTTTCTGCCTGTTTATATGTTGTTTCATGTTCTTCATCGACGATGATTATTTTGGTATTTTTTAGGGGAGCAAATATTGCCGAGCGTGCCCCAATAACAATTCTTGCTTCACCGTTGGCCATTGCCAACCAGGCATCACGGCGTTCTCCTTCGGATAGTCCACTATGCCAAACCACAACTTGAGCGGCGGGCAGATTTACACCACACCTGATGCAGCGAACCGTTTGTGGTGTTAGGGTGAGTTCCGGGACCAAATAAATTGCATCACCGCCAGACCTCAGGACATTTTCTATGGCATGCAAGTAAACTTCTGTTTTCCCAGAACTCGTAATACCATGTATCAAATGCGTGCAAAACTCTCCTTTGGCCAAGCTCTTGGCGATATCGGTCACGACATTTTGCTGTTCGGCCGTTAGGATTACGTTTTCCCTATGGTTTCCGCTTTTTCCAAACGTTTGATTGGCGTAGACAATGCGGTTAGCCCGTTCAAAAGTTTCTCCGACGATCCCTTTGTCGATTAGAGAATTAATGGCAGAAGTGGAAAAACTTTTCAGCTCTGATTTTTCAAACATGCCGTTGGATTTTAGTAAAAATTCATATAGTGCGTATTGCTTTGGAGAACGGCGTCCTAGCATTTCACAATCTTTTTTGGATAAAGTTTTTATCAGGGAAAACTTTGTCACAAATTTAAATCCGCTACTTTTTCTTATGGCCAGGGGGATAATGGTTTCAAGTAGGGACTTATATGACACCGCATAGTATTTGCGCATCCAGAATATCAATTTTATCATGTCCGTACCGAGCAAAGGGAAATCATATTCAACATTTAGAATTTCTTTTACCCGAAACGATGATTTATTTAAGTCCATTTGACAGATATTGAGGGTGATGCCCAATGTTTTTGTTCGTCCGAATGGTACCCTAACGAGCATGCCATCGGTCAAAATGTTTTTCAATCCCCGTGGAATTGCATACAATAGCGGACCATCGAACATTCCAAACGTTAGAACCTCTGCACAAAGACATCCCATGATTTACAGTGGTAATATGGCCCTAAGGATGGAATATATTGAAATCGTAAAAATAGCGGATATGGGTACGGTCATAAGCCATGTGACAAATATGGTAAAAAGTAACCGCAGGTTTAATCCCTTAAGTCCCTTTTCCAATCCGACTCCGATAACAGCCCCGGTTGCAGCATGGGTAGAACTAACCGGCATTCCGAAAACGGATGCCAGGATGATCGTCGTGGCGGTCGAAAAATCGACGCTAAAACCTTTGGAATTTGATAGCAATGTGATGCTGTGTCCCATCGTGTCAACAACCTTGTGACCAAGGGATAAAACCCCCATCGACATTCCCATTCCACCGACTGCAAGCATCCAAATAGGGATAGCATGGTCGGCAAATGAATCTGGGAGCATGCCAAGCTTTGTAACGAAGTATATGCCAATAACCGGCGTGACACTATTTGCAACGTCATTCGATCCGACGGCAAACCCTATCAAGCATGAAGTGCCTGCCTGAAAACGTCTAAAAACATGTTCAACACCAAATTCCCTATCTCTGAATTTTATGATTAATCTATGCGTTATGATTCTAAATACTACGTACAGCACTGGGAAAACCAGCAATAATGTTCCCCACGCCCTGCACGAATATATATATTTTCCCCAAATCTTACTTCCTCGTACTACGGCAATGATGAGCGCAATAACAATTATAGTGGCATAGATGGGGATCAAATTGCATGCCCGTTGCATAACCTTGGAGTTTTCTCCCCGATAAATTGTCAGTTTTATCAACTTTATGGTGACAAACGAACATGCTGCCGCTAGAAATGGTGTAAGTATCCACGACAGAGTCAACAGGCCGAACAATTTCCACTTGACAGCTCCAATACCTCCCAATGTGGTGGCAATACCTATCATTCCCCCGACAATGGAATGAGTTGAGCTTACCGGCAACCCGGTACGGGTAGATATGAAAACAAAACTGCCCGTAGCAATCATGCACGCCAACATCCCTGCGATGTAGGCATTTTTGTCATGAAAACAGCTAATGTTTACAACGCCATCAATTAGTGTTTTGGAAACGTTAGCCCCTAATAATATCGCTCCTAAAAAATTTAAGATAGCAGCGATTAGAAGCGCATGCCTGATCTTCAGGGCTTTGGATCCTACGGCTGAAGCAAACGCATTTGCGACATCATTTGCTCCATTATTAAATGCAACAAAAATTGCCCCAATCGCAGCCAAAATCAATATAAACACCATACTGAATATGTTCCCAACAATTTGTCTTTATTCACATTGAAGGTAGAAGCAATCATTGTCACTTTTTATTCAAAAGACAACCTTTTATTACAATAATAGACATTAGGTGATCGATACATCTCCCAATTCTCCTGGAATTCATATTGATTGAACAATTCCACATATTCAGAGTAAAAATATATTGTCTTTTGTATTCCAGGTGCTAGAATCTTTCCGTTGTGGCAGAGAAAGTCAACGTTATTCAATCCATTAGAGAAATATCTACAAAAGCATTGGAGCGTTTGTGTGAGGATGAGCAATTTAGCACTGAGGCAAACAACTTGATAAGGGATTGCCTGGAATCCCTACCAACAGTATCTACGGATGGTAGACCAAGTATTGCAATACGTCCTCTTTCTTCAACGCTACGATCGCCAAAAGGTTTTCCTAAGACATTCGGCAAAGGCTTTATAAATCGCTCGGCAAAAAGAAATAAAATGATGGGTATCAAATTTCCTATTTTTAAAAAGTCCTTTTGTGCATTGCAAAAGGAATCCATTGATGCGTTCGAAAAAGAATTCGATGAACGTTTAGCTTTAACAATAGGTAAAGAAAAAACCATACGCCTAAAGCGCAATAAAAAGCAACATCAATTGGCTTTTTTCCGTTGGCTTTTTTCCCTATGTACCATAGCTAGTTTACCCTATGTGGATGATGATTCGACTAAAGATGTTGGCCTGTTATTCTCATAAACTGCATTTCTTCCCATAAAAGATAGTGATATCTACAAATTTTTTTGGCCATCGGGTCCATACTGGGCTAGATTCGCACCATTTTGGAAAATCGTTTGAAGTCTTTTCTAAAAATATCTAAGGACAGAATGGCTTTCGTTGGAATTTCCAAAAGCGAAAATTCATTATCCTTGTGCAAGAGGAAATTATTGGCGGGAGTGAATCTTTCAGAAATAAGTCGACATATGAATGTGTGGAATATATAAACGGCAAGAATGGGTAAAATGATCAATAGAAAATATGCCCGAGAGGTAATAATTTTGACCGGTGGAAATTCATCATCGGAAAAAGAAATATCGCTGCTATCCAGCGAAACGGTATACCAGGTATGCAAAAGTATCTTGCCCACAACAAAAATTGTCCTTACAAGAGATGAACTGCCCAAAGAAGCAATCCAAGAGGATGCCATAATTTTCCCTGTTGCCCATGGGGAATTCATGGAAGACGGTGGTTTGCAAGCTGCCATGGAAACAGAAGGCTTGACCTTCGTCGGAAGTGATTCGAAGGCCAGTGCATTATGCATGAACAAATCCCTCGCTAAACAGATTGTTTCAAAAGCAGGAATTCCTGTGATCGATGGTATAAAATTTGTTCCAGCAAGTGCTCCCTCGCCCCATTCAATTATCAGCATGCTTGGGCATAATTTATTTATAAAACCAAATGCTAGAGGTAGTAGCATAGACACCCATGTCATTTCGTCGGAAATGGAATTGAGATTGACCATTCACAGGCTAAATGAAGATGTGGAATATATCGTTGAACGTAGGATAGATGGGATAGACCTAACAGTAGCTATACTTGATGGTAAAGCGCTTGAAATTGTGGAAGTTTTGCCGAAATATGGCTTTTTGGACTATAGGAATAAATATACGCCAGGGTATTCCAGTAGAATACACCCCGCAAGAATTCCCGAAGATACTAAAAATACGGTAAAACGGTATTGCGAAATAGCGTTTAAATGTTGTGGATGCAGGGATTGGGCTAGGATTGACTTTTTATTCCAAAAAAATACTGGAAAGGTCTTTTTTTTGGAAATCAATACGATCCCCGGAATGACACAGAATAGTTTTTATCCAATGAGTGCAAGCACTGCCGGCATAGACCTACCGGCACTTGTTTCTACATTGATAAGTCTAGCTGCAAACAGAAAAGAAGCAAAAGTTAATTCTATGGATGGGCTATCTTGATTATTCTTGAAGAATATTCAAGATGGAACACTTGCCCGAAGGAACAATTTTTGAAAATTTACAATCCGTATCACTTGAATAGACCTGCGAGTATGTTATAAATTTCACACACACTGATTGTGATACCGATAAACAATAGATTTGACATTATAAATTTAGAGTTTAAAGCTTTGTCGAACTTTTCCCAGCAAAAGTATGGGGATAAAGATCGCAATAACAACGAGCAACATTCCTGCGAAACTTAAAACGTGTATGAAAGCGTTCGGTATAAAAATCGCCACAAAACATCCCGGGACAACCATGCAAAGACATGATGCTACGACAGAAGCTTTCCTGTCCAAGATTTTACTAAAAAATGTATAAAAATCATCCTTTAAGCATAGGCTAACACCAAAAATAGACGTCGCAATTGCAGTGGCTGAAATTGCAAGCAACAACGTCCTCACAAACCCCCAATTGCAGGCTACAGCTAGAAGATTTATTAGTTCACTAACTTCCATATTTTTGCTGACAAGTGCTGCGAATGATTCAGGAAATTTAGCACTTAGTAAGCATATTACGCTACACATCCAGATAACATACACAATTGCAGGAATTATACTCCCCCACAGACAGGCAGTTTTTAAGAGTTTGATATTATTATTACACATCACAAACGGAAGCAGTAACTGATGCCAACATACTCATCGAATATAAACCATATTATTTTCAATGAAATATAACCTCTTTTTTATTAAAAGCACCCTGTTTACTCCACGTTGATTATTCCTGTGATTTTCAATGCCAATTCCAAAGTTTTTTTGCCAAAATGAATGTCTATTTTGGGTTCCGTGTGGTTTCGTACGCATTGTATAAACGATGAAATTTCTGTCCTTAGGGGTTCTTCTTTTTCCACGGGGATTTCTTCCTTGATCAGACCTTCCGGCAAAACCTTCATCAGATGGCCGCTTTGGGATGTAAAATCCATCGACAAATATGTCTGTGGTTGAAAAATTCGTATCTCGCGTAATTTTTTTTCGCTCACCCTGCTGACATTCAAATCCGCCACGCATCCACTGGCAAAATGCAATCGAGCGTTGGCAATATCTTCTGTCTTTGACAAAACTCGAATTCCTATGGCATCGATGGATGTAATTTCCGATTTTACCAACTGCAAAATTATGCCGATGTCGTGTATCATTAGGTCGAGGACGACACCTACTTCTGTCCCCCTCCCATTAAACGGTGCCAGCCTCTGGGATGTTACGAATCGTGGGGTTGTAACCGATGCTTCCAAGAATTTCATCACGGGGTTGTAGTGTTCGATCAGTCCCGTTTGTAAAATCCTATCACGGCCATTGGCAGCTTTTAAAATCCGTTCCACATCTTCTGTTGACGATGCCAGTGGTTTTTCAATTAGGAGATGGCAATTTTTTTCAATAAGCGGAATCGCCGTTTCGGCATGTTTATCCGTTGGAGTTACGATACTTACACAGTTACATTCGTTTCCAAGCTCTTCGAGAGAGTTGAAAACTTTACAGTGACATTTCGACGCTATTTCCTTTGCTCGTTCTGGGTTAATATCATATACACCCACCAGGGAGCATTTTTCCAACGAGGAATACACCCTCGCGTGATGTTGTCCAAGGTATCCTACCCCAACCACACCACACTTGAGCCTACTTTCCATGGATAGGGTCTATTTTCTTAGTAAAATTGTTCAATGAAAAACATAGCCAAAGCTTCCTGTTTCGACAAATCGAATGCTACCTTTGCTGGCTTAATTTCTCTCATTTTTGCTGCTAAAACCTAGCACAAGCCTTAGGAAAATCTTATTAGGGATACCATTTTCGAAAAAACCAGAATCCACTTCAATCTGTATTGGATCGACTTTTTAGATTCTGTCTTACAAATATCGACTTATCTATTTTTTCAAAAAATTTCGCATAAAACTCACCATCGAGTATAGCCTTACTTGATTCATTCGATGCTCCATACTCAAACATGACTTTAGTATTTGTGACAAAGCTTACTCGTATCGACACTTTTTCGTTGCCAAGTTCTTCCAAATGAGCTGTGCCAACATTCCACACGGTTTTACCACGAACCTCACTCATAGCCCCTAGTAATCCAACACTCTGATTGGCCGTATTCCCTCTCGCTATGATTAATCCGGTCGTAAAATCCGACGATTGTATGGTAAATCCCAAATCTTGAAAAACATCGACGACGGAGGCAAAGGCAATTTTATATGGAACATCGAATTCCCTCGTCTGTATGGATTGTATCTCCACGCTTGTCGGAGCATGTGTTTCACTAACCGAAGCACACCCTGGCATAAGACTCAGGGCAGCCAAAAGTAATGTTGCGAGGCATTTTTTCGACATATGCATCATTAAAACGATGTTGTTCTATAGGAAAAATCTATGACTTTACTATTCCTATCGAAATGCACCACTATGGTCAAGGTACGCTCACTGGAACTCCCAGAAGCTTTTGCACTAGAACCTCCGAACAATATCAAGCAAATACCAGAGTCAGACTTTTTCGCCTCATATTCCGAATGAATTTTGTCATAAACCCATGTTTCATTGCCTTCGGCATTCTTTGTCACCATATTGGGCGAGCCAAGAACTTCGACAACTTCCGCAGAAGTCATTCCATTTTTAATAAAGCGTTGCACAGTTCCTACTGTAACACGTTCAACGGGGGCACTCTTCGACGAGTCACTTGCTGTTCGACATGCCGTAACCAACAGCATCATAACCGACAAAAATAAGAGTTTTACACAGTTTCCCATGATGAGATTTTTTCTTGTTTTTTTATGATTGTCAACTCGAATTTTTAATTCGAAGCAAAAATAATACTCTTTTTTTGCAAAAAAGTATTGATTTGTATAAAATTTTACTATAATATCACTCTATGAATAGTTTAATCCCGGGCGTAGCTTCGTTATTTCTTCCTAAACCATTGGGTGAAGCTGCTAAATTCTATTATGCTAATAAACCCTACGTGGATGGCTGTGTTTCTAAGGGGGAAAGGCTTTTAAAAGCTATCAAAACTGAATGTCCCGATCAACACGCTCTACGGCGTACCGTTTTAAGTTTTAAGCAGCCAGCCAAAGATCAGGCCTTATGCCTATTTGATATGCGGAGTGCTACTACAATCCCCGAAAATGATTTTATAAAAAATGCCAGGGAAGCATTTGAAGCCCATACCCCAAAAGAATCTACGAAAAGGGACCTTGGATTTTTAGCTGCAGAATTCAACATCCTTTTGCGTAAATTTGAAACTGAAGCGCTACCAAAGTTAACCTACTCTCTGCCTCTAAGTCAAGCTGCGATTTCTATGATCACAGGAGGAATTGATACTGTTTTTCAAAAGATTGATAAGGAAATTTTTGATGACAAATCTAAATCCTAGAACGAAATACTGAGCAAAATATATCAAAGCAATTTTGACAATTTTGCAAAATATCGGAAAATTTTATTGATTTTTGACATAAATTAAATTTTCATGGTTTCCTGAGGAAAGGAAAAATTATCGTGCACACATTGCTTCCAAGAAGAAATATCTAGTTCATGGGTGTGGCGATGATAAAAGGTGTATCCGATTCAATGCATTTAAATTTGTTTGAAAGGTAAATTATGAACATAAGAGTTGCAAATGCTTCCATGCCCCGCATACCCAGCGCTATTCCGAACGACGAATATGTGGATGTGCTTAGAGCTAAGGGCTTTGAAGTTTGTGTCTTCCAGAATGCAAGCAGACGCATGGTGGCAATCAAGTTTCCATATAGTGAAGACAGTGAAGACATATGGGACGTCTACGACAGCGAATTAGAAGATCATGGGTCGTTTCCTATAAAAACACTACTCCAACGGGATGTGGAAGTTTTGCAAAATGATCCAACCTTTGTCTCCAAGTGAAAAAGATTGAAATTACCACCGGAGAGCCAAAATTTTAGGATTTAAATCCTTTGCGTTGTTTCCCTTTTAGTCCATATGTTGACAACAGATCCCAAAATTATTGCATCATATCCAATGGAAATAATTGATAGCCATTGCCATCTCGACGATTTCTTTTACGAAGGGAAAATAGAAGAGGTTTTGGCCAATGCTGAGCATGCGTCGATTACAAAAATGGTGGCCGTTGGGACACAACCCAAGGATTGGGAATTCTATGCAGAATTTGTACGAAATCGTAGAAATATTTTCTATACGGTCGGATTACATCCATTGGTCGCTGAAAACGAGAAGGAATTGGATCAATTGCCAATTTTTTTAGAAAAAGAAATTAAACCGGTAGCTATCGGCGAGATTGGGCTTGATTACCATCGCCTACCCAACGAACAGCAAGCCAAGGATGAAACCATCGAATTTCAAAAACTCATATTTGGGAAACAATTGGAACTGGCAAAGGCAAATAATTTGCCCGTGGTAATCCATTCGCGGCAAGCCTTCGACGATACCTTTAATATCTTGATAAATTCAGGCATAGCGGGGAATAGAATTCTATTCCATTGCTTTAGCTATGGAGTTTCGGAGATGGAAAAATTGAAAAGCTTTGGGGCATTTGTTTCATTTGCCGGGACATTGACATTTAAAAAAGAGCAGGTAAAACCGCTAAAAGTCGCTAATCCGGACAAACTTCTCATCGAGACGGACTGTCCGTTTTTGACACCGGAACCCCATAGGCCAAAACGCAATGAACCAGCCTTTATTCGAGCGACCGCCAGATTCGCAGCAAAAACATTGGGTATGCCGGAAAATGATTTTTGCAATTTGACCTATAAAAATACCGAAAAGTTTTTTGCACTAGAGTGAGGATTTGCCTTGGATATTTCACTATCACAGGATCAAAAACAGGTACAAAAATTGTCACCGACCATGCGACAATCCTTGGAAATTTTGCAAATGCCGATCGTCGACCTATGGGAACTGGTAAAAAAAGAATGTAAAAAAAATCCAACCATAGAAATTGATGATAGGCAACGGGATAGGCGAACTTTTTCCAAAGAAAAAAGTGATTTGCATCAGGAGTTTTTAGAAAATATTGAAGGAACTATTTCCCTAAAAGATCACCTGCTGCAACAGGTTCCGGAGTGGGAAGAAGGAGAAAAAGCAATTTTACTAAAATTTTTAGAATTCATAACCGAAAGAGGATTTTTCGACGGTGATTTGCGAGACATAGCAAATTCCTTGCCCGCCGACATTGATCGGGTCAAATGGGTCTATGATGAATTGAAGTTACTGCACCCCCATGGCATTGGAGCTAAAAATTTACAGGAATGCCTACTATTACAACTGGACCAAATCTCTTCCTGCGAACACCTGGGGCTGGCAAAGACTTTGCTACGAGAATATTTTGATGAATTACAGAAGGGGAAAATAGACTTCCTAAGCAAGAAATTACATATCTCACGGGGAAATGTAATCGCGGCGGGCAAAATAATTACTCGATTAAATTTTTCTCCCATCAGTGGATTTTCAAATGAGCGAAATGTTACCATAGTTCCCGATCTGAAAATTTGCAAACTTGATGGTGAATGGGTGATAAATTTTAATGCGGACCATATCCCTCTCCTACGGTTTAGCGAGCTATACAAAAAGATGGTAAGCGATGATTGCGAAAAAACTCCGGAAACCTGGCGATACTTAAAAAAACAGGCACGGTATGGGAAACAACTCTACGAAGCAATAGATAGGAGGCAAACAACGCTGATGGGTATTGCAAAGGTAATCCTTGAGCACCAGATTGATTTTTTTGAACGTGGTCCGAAATTTATGAAGGCTCTGCGATTGATTGATGCCGCGAAACAGATAAATTTACACATTTCGACGATCAGCCGTGCTGTCCACGGGAAATATGTCGACACTCCCCATGGCATTTTTGAAATGTCAAAATTCTTCGATGGCGGTGGTACGGAATCTGTTTCACAAAGCGCCATTCTGGAAAGAATGCGTGAAATAATAAAGTTGGAAAAGGTGCGAACTACGGATGCGGAAATTGTAGAAATCCTAGGACGATACAACATTCATATCGCTCGTAGGACCGTTGCAAAATATAGAAAAATGATAAACATACCAAATTCTCGACAAATCGTAATCCATGCAGCCAGAGGGAAAAAATAAATGGCGAAAGATAGCATCGGAATAGATGTTTGCCTCGGGAGCCGTCGTTTAAGCTTGTAAAATTTTCATGGGCCATTTACAGAACATCCCAATGAAAATGTTCTACAATATTGCGATCGTCGGACGTCCGAATGTGGGGAAAAGTCGATTATTTAACAGACTAGCCCATAAGCGCATATCGATCGTACATGATACGGCCGGAGTTACCCGTGATATCATCACCCATGAAATTGGGAAAAATATTATTTTAATGGATACGGGCGGACTCGGATTATCAGGGAATGATAGCATCGCAGAAATAACATCTGCAGTAGATGAACAGGTCGGTTTAGCAATTGCGGCCGCTGATCTGGTGCTTTTCGTGGTAGATGCAACCGAAGGAATTATGCCCATGGACTACGACATTGCTGAGATGTTGAGGAAAAGTAGCACAAATGTCACGGTTATTGCCAACAAAATCGATGGCCATGAAAAATTCCATTTGGCCGATATTTTTAAATCCTTTGGATTTGGTGATCCCATAGCCGCCTCCGCAGAACATGGCATTGGGGAAGAAGAAATAAGGCAACTGATAGCTTCGAAGACGATGGCATTCTCGTCGGAACTTGAAAATGTGGCAATAACATATAATCCCATAAAATTAGCTTTCGTCGGTCGTCCAAATGTTGGGAAATCATCCCTAGTAAACTCACTTCTGAAAGAACAGCGCATGATAGTAAGCGATATTCCTGGGACAACACGGGAGTCCGTCGGCATAAAATTGCCAAAACGTGATATATCTGAAAGCGGCAGAGATTTCGAATTGCTCGATACCGCCGGTTCGCGGCCACAAAACAGAATCACCACATCCCTCGATTATTTTGCATCCCTACGTACGCAGGATGGGATAATTAATTGTGACATAATATTCCTGGTGACAGATGCCGAAAGCGGAATAACGAAACTCGATAAAAAGTTGGCGAATGAAGTCATCGATGCGGGAAAAGGTTTAATTTTAGTCGTCAACAAATGGGATATTGCACAGAAACGTTGCCGCGATGGTAGTTTGGAAAAATTTAACTCCATCGGAGAATTTCAAGAATCATTTTTACAAGCCGCTAGAAAAGAATTGCGTTCCTTCCCGGACGTGGAAGTTGCTTTTGTTTCCGCAAAAAGAGGATATGGGATCGACGGTCTGTTGCCGCTTGCCGAAAAATTATACGCAAGAATGAACCGCAAAATCGGGACCGGTGAGTTGAATCGTGTGATTCAAAAAGCTTTTGACAGACGTCTTCCATCCACTTCCAGCGGCCGTCCATTTCGCATATATTATGGCGTACAAACCAGTAACATACCCTTCGTATTCAAATGTTTTTGCAATCGAACATCCCTACTAAATGATAACTACAAAAAATATTTACTAAATACACTGCGAAAACATTTCGACTTCACAGGTTGCACCATTAACCTTGAATTTGTTGAAAAAGATAGACGTTTTTCAAAGGAAAAAGAATTAACCATTTAACCCTAGCCATTTTTCAAGCCCATGGGTTTGAAAATCCCAACATTTGATATTGACAGGCCAACTGTCGGTAATAGCTTGCTGACAGTGCCAATATTAGTATTGGCAGAACCATTAGCGGGGTAGTAGTTCAGTTGGTTTAGAACGCCAGCCTGTCACGTTGGAGGTCGCGGGTTCGAGCCCCGTCTATCCCGCCAGTAGGGCTTTTTGTTTTCTATTTATCGAGGCATATAGTCAAACAATTCCGCCTGTTCGGGCAGTTTGTACCTTTTGCGGGCCAACGCTAAAAGTGAGTTCAGTTGCAAATTTTGAAGCAAATTAAAGATATCTTCTGGACTCCTGTTAATCGTCGTCGCCGGGATGTTGAATTCCATTGTTTTTCGCAATGTAATCAATTCGCGGTTACGTCCTATAAGTCCTAGGGAATTTGCCAGATTTTTTCTAATTTTTTCGGAGGAAATTTTATCGAGATTTTGCAACAGATTTTCAATGTTATTGAATTGATTTAAAAATTTTTCCGCCCTTTTGGCACCTATCCCCTCAACTCCTAAAATATTATCGGAAGAATCGCCCAATAGGGATAGATAGTCGACGATCTGTTCCGGGAAAACACCGAAATTCTCTTTGATTCCATGCCGGTCTAGAATCCGCCAAGCACCCTTAGATTGGGCGGTTGGAGGTAACATCTGAAAGGTACGTTCCCCGACACATTGGGCAAAATCCTTGTCGCCACTGGCGATGTATGATGTTTCGCCACATTCGTTCAATTTTTCAGAAAAACTGGCCAATAGGTCATCCGCTTCAACGCCTTCCTTCGCGGTTATATAATATCCATGGGCTATGGACAATAAATTCATGTATTCCAGCTGCTGCTTGAGCTCTTCAGGCATAACTTTCCGATTAGCTTTGTATGTGGATAGAATATTTTTTCTAGCGGTCGAGCCTCCCGAGTCAAAAAATACACAGACAGCATCCGGTTGAACCATGTCTTCCAATTTCCATAGAGATCGAACCCATCCATAAATTGCGTTGACGTGTAGCCCATAGGTGGTTGTCATTTTGGGAACACCGTAGAAACATCGAAATGCCATGTTATGCCCATCGACGAGCAACCAAGTTTTTGTATTTTGTTCCATGCTAATGTTTCTGTCGGAAAGGTTTTAGTCTCAAAAATTTTACATCTCCAAGCCTATCATCCAAGAGATTTTCCTTCGGCGGTAGAATTTGAGAAAATTCACCGGGAGAAGAAAAAACCATATCGCCGATTTTGCACAACAAAACATTACTTTCACCATTAATATTCTGACAACTTACGTTATGCCGATCTCCCGTTATGATATTTTCACAAAATATCCCATTGGTTACTACAAAATCCCTATCTGCCAATGCACATACTTCTGAAATGTGTATTCCATTGAGAATGTTGTAGGGCATGATATTTTGTAGCAAATCGATCGCGGATACGATAGGTGACTTTTCTCTTCCATTGAAAACATTTATACTCCTCACATCTAATACCTCCATGGCACATTTCAGAGTTGGTATTGTGGCACGGCAATGGACATTATGGCTCGTTGGTAAAAAAAAACCGGCCGAAAAACTTTGTTCAACGCTCGTGTTACCTTTCATTACGGATATACACGGTGCCGTTGTTTGTTCTTTCAAGTTGATAGTTCTATCGGATGTTATGCATAGGGTACACAAAATTACAAACACCGCGGAAATAAGTATGGAGAAGCAATCATATTTTCTAAGAAACATCCACGCTTTTAATGAATAAAAATTTCTGCTATGGCAATACATTTTGTATATGGGATTCTCAAAAATCATTATCCGTGCCCAAGAGGGGCATGCATTTATCCTTTCTTGGGAAGTTGATGGAAATTTTTGTTCCAACATTTTTGGTACTTGCGATGTCGATGGTTGCTCCGTGTTCCCTTAGAATTCTTTCAATGATTACCATCCCCAGTCCATTCCCCTCCCTTTTGGTGGAAAAATATGGTTGAAAAATTTTAGTCAACAGGTCACAGGGAATTCCAACACCATTATCCGTAAATACCAAAATGACGTCATTGTCATTGGCAGATCCTTCAATTACTATCGTACCACCGCTGGAGATCGCCTCGCAGGAATTCTTTAAAACATTGAAAAAAACCTGCTTCAACTGGGAATAATCTCCGAGAATTAGTGGCAATGGACCAATGCGATTGACAACTTCTATATTCAAAGATTTAAACTCTGCCTCCATTAGATCAACGGTATCTTCTATAACCTTGCTCAGTGGAAGGCTGGTAAATTTCGGCTTTTGGGGCCGGATCGCATGTAGGAAATTCTTAACAATGCTATCCAATCTAGCAATTTCATCCAAACAAACTTCTGCCGAAGTCTCCAATTTCATGCGTTCATCGACATTTTTCAAGGACTTGCACTGGCGTTGCATCAATTGCAAACGGAGGCTGATGGCGTTTAATGGATTTCCTATCTCATGGGCAACGGCACTGGCAAGGAGTGTGACCGATGAAATTTTTTCATCGTTTAATGTTTTTTCCGACAAGGCACGTTCTTCCGTAATGTCAACGATCCTCAGAACAAACAGCTTTTCGCTATCGTCGTAATTGCTATAATGGGTAACGGTCACGTTTAATATGCTTTTACGTGGATACGAAATCTTAATTTCCTTGGAGAGGAAAGAATTGTTTGGACCGATCGACGACATGTCAAAATCAGAAAACACGGCGAATTCAGGAATATATTTCCACAAGACATTTGATTGCTTCAGGTTGCTAATACCCAGCAAATCACAGGCAGACTGATTACAGTAAAAAATTTCTCCCCTGGTGTTGATCACAACGATACTATCCCGGATAATATCAAAAGTCTTTTTAAAAAATTCCCGTTGTTTCCATAGATGTTTTATCAAGTTGCGCAAATCCGCGACTTCCAAAACATTCACTTTGTCGAATAATTTTTTTATACCATCGTCGTTCATATACTTTTGACGGGACTTAATGAAAAATAATTAAATAAATTAATGAAAAACAATTAAATAAAATTTTTAACACTAACCAAATACTTTATTTTTAGCTTTCTTTTTTGAAAAAAAGTAATTCCCTTGAAACACTGCTATGGAAAGGTTTTTGAGAGACAATGTGCTGGCGACGGCAGCACAAAATGTGACACGCGTATACAATTGCGATGATCTGCCGACCTGGGCACGTAGATCAATGGATGAACTTGTTGCTCGGCAGCTTGTCAATGAGATTAATGATAGATTTTTTAGGACATTGGAATTTGGAACTGGAGGCATGCGCAGTCGAACGATCCCAGAGGTAGTTACCAGTCCTGAACGTGGAAACTCTAAGACCAATAGGCCGGATTTTGCTGCCGTTGGAACGGCATACCTGAACGATTTCAATATCATTGGGGCAACGTTCGCACTGTTTAGATATTGTTCAAAATTTCTGCAGAACAATAGTCGAGCCCATGAATTACCATCGGTCGTAATTGCCTACGATGTAAGGCATTTTTCCAAGCATTTTGGAGAATTGGCTGCTTCCACATGGAAAAATTTGGGAGGACATGCAATGATTTATGCATCTCCACGGTCTACTCCACAATTAAGCTTTAGCGTGCGCCATTTGGGTTGTACGGCTGGCATCATGATAACTGCAAGCCATAACCCGTGGCATGATAATGGATTTAAGGCTTATTTTTCCGATGGAGCACAGATGGTTGACCCCCACGCATCTGGGGTAATAGCAGAATTTAACGGTGTGACGATGGATGATATTTGTCAATTTTGCAAAAAGGACATGGCGGGCGTAACAATTTTAGACACATCCATTGATGCATGCTATCAATCTACCGTTAGGGAAATAATTTTGCGCAAAGACCTTTTGGAAAGCCATCCCGTACATGTCGTATTTTCTCCCCTGCATGGGACAGGTGGTGTAGCTACGATTCCGCTTTTGGAAGCTAACAAAATCAGCCACAATGTCGTGGAGGAACAGAATGACATGGATCCCAACTTTTCGACGGTCAAGTCGCCGAATCCGGAAAATAGGGAAGCCGTAGACATGGCCATTGCCTTGGCCAAAAAAAGAAAAGCAGAGCTTGTTTTGGCAACTGACCCCGACGGCGACAGGTTAGCAATTGCTGCTAAAAATAGCAGTGGGGAGTTTGAGGTTTTTACGGGAAATGTAACGGGGGCTTTGCTCGCTGAGTATAGGATTTCGCAGCTAAAATTTTTACGAAAAATTCCCGCCAAAGGGTCAAAAAATGTAGCGGTGATAAAGACTTTTGTAACGACCCCCCTCATCGATAAAATTGCCGATTTGCATGGAATAAAGTGCATCAATACGCTGACGGGGTTCAAATGGATCGGGGAAAAAATGCTCGACTATGAAAATAGAATGCTGAGGAACGAGTATGAATCAACGGGAATTTCCATAAACTACGACAAAACTTTAATGGCAAAACGGGATGACTTGCTCCAAAAAAGCAGCACCCTATTCATCTTTGGATGCGAAGAGAGTTACGGTTGCTTGTCGGCAAACAATGTTCGCGACAAGGATGCCAATTCCGCATGTCTGATGGCCTGTGAATTAGCTGCCTATGCAAAATCATTTGGCAAAACGCTGATTGACCTTCGCGATGATATGTACGTAAAGTATGGCTACTTTGGTGAGTCGGTTCTGAATATTTACTACGAAGGAGCTGATGGTGCGCAGAAAATCAAAAATATATTGACCAGCTATCAAAAAGATCCACCGAAGCGGATTGATGGTAGCAAAGTAACGGAAATCGTCGACTTTGCCAAACAAACGATACAAGATGCTGATGGGAAAGTTATTCCGCCGCAGCAGTTCTTTTTTATAACATTGGGAAATGGTGTAAAATTCGCCCTACGAGCCAGTGGAACAGAACCCAAGATCAAATTTTATCTGTTTGCCGAAGCAAAGGTTGACGACAAGTCTCAGCTTGAGGAAACGAAGAAAGCGACATCTTCTCTGTTGGAAAAAATAAGGAAATTTTTGAAAACGGACGTGGATAAACGGGCAAATTTTGTTACTTGATTCGTTGTCGAAATTTTTCAATCTCGGTGCCGTTAATGTTTTTCGAAGAAGATAAATTATTGCTAATAGCGGGTCCCTGTTCCCTAGAAAATGAGGATGTAACATTTTCCGCTGCCGAATGTCTTGTAGCATTGCGGAATAAATTCCCAGACCTCAAAATCGTGTTCAAAGGATCTTTTGACAAGGCAAACAGAACGTCGATTTACAGTGAGCGGGGGGTGGGTCTCAAGGAAGGGCTTAGGCTCCTTGGCGAAGTCAAAAATCGCTATGGCTTGCCTGTTACCACTGATATTCACCTACCGGAACAGGCAGCCCCTGTGGCAGAAGTTTGCGACGTGTTACAGATCCCTGCATTTTTATGTAGGCAAACGGATATTTTAATAACCGCTGCCGAGACAAAGAGGGTAGTCTCCATTAAAAAGGGACAATTTCTTTCCCCCCATGAAATGAAACATGTTGCCAATAAGCTCAAGGAATCGAAAGCCCAGGAAATTTGGCAGATTGAACGGGGGACAACTTTCGGGTACAATAATCTGGTGGTCGACATGCGTTCGTTTGTGACTATGAAATCGAATGGGTATCCAACGATCTTCGATGCCACGCATAGCGTACAATTGCCTGGTGCGGACCAAAATGGTACAGGCGGAGACAGAACCTTCGTTCCTACTCTGGCAAAGGCAGCATTGGCAAGTGGCGCGGACGGTCTATTTTTTGAAATACATCCCGAGCCAGCAAAGGCCACCTGCGATGCGGCTAATCAAATTGCTCTCAAAGATTTCCCTCAAATAATTTCTGATTGTCTATACCTTTGGAAGGCCGTAAAACACCTGCCGACGAGGATATAATTTCCCTAGAGATTATAAAAACAGCCCTTGAACTTGCAAGGAAACATCGTAGAAGAATCTAAGCGCAAATTTAAGACCAATCGATCTAGGTGAATTATGTGACTCTCATAGCGTCTTCAATTAAAGTTAAAAATGGCATCTGTCCACGGTAATTAAATAAATACATTAACAGGTTAAAATATTGACAATCATCTTCCGATCCGTAAATATTAGAAAATGCTTCTTTGATTTCGGGATTTTCATTTAGAAATGATATGAAGTTAGCCCTTAATTCAGACTCTTTGCAGTGTTGTGACAGTATCGTGCGTATACTTTCAATTTGTGATTGGAACCTGCTTGGATTGCCGATACAATTGAAATAACCCATGATATGTCCTGTGAAATTTTTATCTGCCAACATGTTCTCCAGTTGCATTCCCGCTTGAGCCATATTTATCCCACGCCATTGTAGAACTGGAGACTTTAATTTAATTAACGTTTGGAGGCAATTCCCATACTTTAACTTTGAGTCGTTTCCGGTGGCAGTAAAATACTCTAACAGTACATCCATAAAAACTTTATCTACATTTTTTCAAGCGCAGCAGTAGTAGGGTTCGAAAAGGGCCTTTGGCCAAGACGTATGTCGTTTGTTTTACACTTATCACACAATTTGTCTAAGTTTTCTAACATAGAAAAAAATGATTCATTCTGTTCGATATTTGGTATATTTAAGGCTATCGCATCTACCAGATTGGCTAGTGCCGTACGAAACTCAGTGACCATATCATTGTCAAAGGAAGTTGCAAAGGCATCAACCAGCATGTTTAACATTTGTATTTTACCATCGATTTCATCTGCTTTGACATTGTTGACATTGGTTGTGCTAAAAAAATGACCAAGTATATGATGAAGTGTCTCTTTATCTTCATAGCATAACCTTGCCAACGCTTGTAAATTTTGACTAAAATTGGCTTGATTTTCCGGTGACTCAATGAGCTCATATGCGTTATTCAAGAAAGTGTTTTTATCTTCAATTTTTGACCAGCATTTACTGGCGATTTCTTTGGTATAAATTTCAGTGAAATTTCCAGAAAAAAGCTCACGCAAGGCCGCAAAAAAAGCATCTATTTTTTCCTTCCATCCGGCTTCGTATTTACCTATTTCAATGTTTTGAACAATTCGTTCAATTTCGGGACTTCCCCTATGTTCTTCAGTTTCAGCTTAACGTGAAGATAATAATTTTTCTAAAGCCAAACCAAGGCACTTAGTTGAAAAACCAGAGATTGATTTATGTGTGGAAATCCTACCTTGTTGCTGAGGAGATTCAACAGGTTGCAGGTCCTTTTGAATCTCCCCTGTAGACTCTAATGAACCAGTCATACGAAAAATATATTATTAAATTTTAATAAAAAATGTCAAATATTTTGTATTTTTTTTACACAAAATGTATTACACATAATTTGATAATTTTTATGGTGCATAAACCAAGCAAGTTTCTCGTCGATTTCCTCTGTGATACAACATATCGAATATACTATGAAGTAAGATGAAGAGGCAACGGGTAGAAAGAAAAGAGAACGGCAACAGTATATTTTCTAAATTTATTACCCAGTAGATTTCCGATTATGTCTCCGATTTGAAATTATAGATCGGCGTTAGACGATGCGAAACTTCCAGGGTATCGCCCACCAACTCGAGAACATCCTTTGTGTGCTTATAGGCCATGGGACTTTCGTCGATGGTATTTTCTCCAACGCAACTCGACCAAACATTTGCCATGCGCCTTCGATATTCATCCAGCGATAATTCCATTGCTTTGGAACGGGACATCTTACGGCCGCTACCATGGGGAGCCGAGTAATTCCACTCGGAATTTCCTTTGCCGGTTCCAATTATTGCACCGTCTGCCATGGAAAATGGAACCACCAGCCGTTCTCCTTTTTGGGCTGATATGGCCCCCTTGCGAATTATTTTGTGTTTAAAATCGATGTAGTTGTGAATACTCTCTATGGCTTGTAACTTATCATGGGCAGTTTTCAGAAAATCGCATCCAATTTGGAATGCGATCAACGCACGATTTACCCGAGCATAAAGCTGTACCGTGATCATGTCGACGATGTAGTCGTCAGCTGCCATACCGGATAAAAATTTAATTGTGCTATCCTCACTCCTTCTAGCGGCAATTTGTTGGTGATACTTGGCAACATTTGCCCCTAAATTGCGGCTCCCCGTGTGAATCAGGAGCCAGCGACAACCGTTTTTATCCCTATCGATTTCTATGAAATGGTTACCTCCACCCAATGTACCCAATCCTGCCAATATACGCGTTGCTGGGAGCATAAGTTTTTTCGAAAGTTCGAAAATTTTTTCCCTAAATTCAACAAAACTTACTTCGCCATCGGTGACATATTCATAGGCCTGTTCCAGCATCTGATGTGGCGATGGATTAACCGCCTTACCAGCTGGTATACGTTTTCTGATATACCTGTCTAGTTTATCAAACGCCACACTGCCCTTCCCGAGATTATAGGCATTTACCCCACAACCTATGTCCACACCAACAATGGAAGGGACGACATATTCATTGCATGTGGCCGTAAATCCTACCGTTGCACCCTGGCCAAAGTGAACATCCGGCATGATTCGCACGGTTGTGTTTGCAAACAGTGGGTGGTCCAAATACTGTCGAATTTGGTTTTCGCAATTCTCATCCAATGTTTTTGCATATACTACCGCCGTGTTATGCATGCCCTTGACTGTAATCATACCCGTCTTTCGTGTGAATCAAATTCGCGCTGTTTTTCTTGAAAAATGCATACTCCATCACGGTAAAACATTTCAATTGGTTTTCAGTAAAATTTTTCCGGATGAAACCATGTGTGACAATACTTTTTCATCAAATATTTCGGAATCATCCAATATTAGGAGTTTATTTTTGGCGCGTGTGCAAGCTACATACAGGAGGCGACATTCATTAGCATATAATTCCATAAAATGTTGTTCCTTTGGCAACGATTTTGTTTCACTATCACTTTTAAGTTGCCGTTTGCGGTACATAAATGGCAGTATAACCACTGGCCATTCCAGGCCTTTGCTTTTGTGAAATGTCACAAATTGTATGGCGAAGGTATTGACGCTGTCTGATTTTTTTAATGTATCAATTTTGTCCGTTAAAAATTCTTCTGCTTCTATGATATTCATCCGTTGTGATCCGGTGAAGTAGCACAATTCGATTGTTTGTTTTATTTCGGTCGACAAATTTTTTTCGGTGTAAATGTTAAGGGAAGAAACGCGGTGGAAAATTTTGAACCGATCTAAAATTTTCAATAAAAATTTTGCCAATGAAGTGCTATATCGTTCATTGCGCAGATCGGTAAACTCGGCATCAATTTTTTCACATACTTGGCTGTTTTTATGTCTGAAATAGTTAATAATTTCCTGGCTTTTGATTCCGAAAATTTCCCGCAAGATACCTGCGAATTCACGGCGATCGGAGGGATTATTTATGTACCTCAAACAAGACGCCAGCCAGCGAATGGGGGAGGCACCATTGCCATTGGTACTGTCGAAATGCAATTGGGCATCCGGAAGGTCTTTATTAGCAATAAAACATTGATGAATGTCCATCAACCAATCCTTGCGAGGGGCTAAGATTGCAATATCCGACCAATTTTCTACTTCAAAATTTCTGGGCGTTTTCCCTAGGAAAAGCGTTGCCGTTTGGGATGCCGATGACTGGATGTTTTCCCCCGTTTGCTTCCGTAATTTTAGAATTTTAACCTCCCCTTGTTGGCAATTGGGTCTGGGAACTAGTGAAACTAATTTTGCGTCATTGTAAATGATCTGAAACCTGTCATTCACAAAATTTGTTATTGCTTCGGAACATCGCATGGTGACAAAAAATGTCAACTCATGGACAGCACTGGATTTTACCAGTGAATTGTGTAGAGCCACATAGGCATTGACATCTGCTCGGCTGCAGTAGATGGATTGTTGGGGGTCACCTACCATTGAAAAATGACCATGTTCGGGAAAGTTTTTCAATATGTCCATTGAAATTCCTTCACGGAGATTTCTTTGTGATATGCCGAGAAGCAACCTAAATTGCTGTGTATCGGTATCCTGTGCTTCATCTAAGATCACACGGTAGGGATCGTTTTCTATTTCTTCTATTACCGTTGGGTGTTTGAAAAGATTTATGGATAAGTTGATCAAATCTTCATACTTTAATTGTCCTTTTGCGATGCGAAAATCCCTATACAGGCGAGCAATATTCGTGGTAAAAAACTTTTCAGAATTTTGTTTCCAATGGAGAAAATCTTTCAATTCCGATTGGTACAATTCGATCAGGCTGTGACTGTTACAAATTTCAGCACAATCGGGTATGGGAAAATAGTCACCACTTTTTCGGAAAAGATCCCATTCCCGTAGCAGATAAAGAAAGTGTGCACTTTTATTTTCATTACCTTTGGGCCTATAGGCCAAAATATTACCGACGTTGATGACCGGCATGGAGGCAATATCCACTGAATTTGATAGGTCTGTAGGATTATTTCGAGCATGTACCAACAGTTTGTCAACATCATGTGTACATAGAAAATCGTTTTGAATTGCCTGAGGAATAACTTTCAGCACATTTCCTGAGGAGGCTATAAATTCTTCCCAAAGAGATTCTTCGTTGGAGACAATTTGAAAATCGTTGCGCAAACCAACCAGGGCACAATGGGATTTTAAAAATTTTGAAGCAAATGCATGGATGGTGCCAAAGAACGCTGATTCCAGATGCTGCATACAAAGTTCCCGCATTTGATACGAATGCTCAGTTTTTTGGAAAATTTTACGAAAAACGCGATCTTTGATTTCCTTTGCCGCTTTTTCCGTGTATGTAACAGCGACCAGATTTTTTATTCGCGATGCCCCTTGGGAAACCGCATACAAATCCTGCGTGGCAAGGTTTGCAATTCTTTCGGTAATGGCTGTCGTTTTCCCAGCCCCAGCTGATGCAATTACGGAAAAATTTTTAGCAATTTCTTCGGCAAAAAAATCACGCTGTGACCGATCCTGTAGTTGCATTATATCTGCGGTTAAAAACTTAATAACCTTCTCTGCCAAGGAATAAAATTTTCACGAAAAATCAATGAATAAGATAATTATAATTGACATGGAGCAATGATTAATAGTAATCTTATGGTCATGTTGGATAGGTATATAAGGAACATTTGTATATTGGGTTTAATTTTTGCCATTGCAGGATGTTCTTCTTTTGACTTTTCTTCAAATGAGTCTTTGTCCCCCCAGGATACGATAGTAACAGGAAAGAATTGCTCAGACGAATGTTTTATAAATAGAGATGACTGGGAAGGAGACAATTTCGTCGCCCATGGGTTTGACGCTCAAAAAACAGAGTACAATTATACATCGGCGGATGTGCTCGAATCCGTGTATTTTAATTTCGATAGTTTGAAAATTTCAAAAACTGAACTGATTAAAATAACCGAGATAGCCAAAGTCTTTATAAAAGATAAAACACTTTGTGTGTTAGTCGTTGGAAACTGCGATAAATTCGGGAAAGAATCCTACAACAATGCACTTGGGAAACGGCGTGCGGAGGCTGTCCAGGATGTTTTCGTGTCCCTGGGAATTGACAAGAATAGAATCATCACTGCTTCACTCGGCTCAATGAAAGCGAATAAAAGTGTTCAACACAAAGAAGATTGTGTGTTCGACAGGCGCTGTGATATTGTAATCCACACAATACAATAGCATTGTCCTAATTGTGAAATTGTCACGAGTACTATGGTTAGTTTCGTGATCTTTCGACGATTTACTAGTTTGTTTTACAGTATAATGTTTATGGTAAGGATCGATAAAAAATGGCAGATGGAGTATTTTTATAAGTATTCCAACTTGCAGCTTGGTAAATTTTTCTTAGACATGTTTCGGTGAGAGTAAAAGGTGAAAGTATGAGTTTGGCAGATGCTAGCAAAATTTATTTGCTACCATGTTTGTTCACAGCATCAAATTTGTTTTTTGGGTTTCTATCCATAATTCGTTCCATGCAGGCACGGTATTGTTCGGTTTCGGAAACAATGGCAACAGCGTACTATACGCAAGCTGTTTGGTTTGTGTTTCTCTCGGGAATATGTGATCTATTGGATGGGAGGATTGCCAGATTGGGAGGTAAGGAATCTCTTTTTGGGAAAGAATTTGATTCCATAGCTGATGTGGTATCATTTGGGGTAGCACCTGCCCTCATGGTATTTCTGATGATATTATCACCGACGGAGCAATTCCCATTTTTCCGGCAAGTTGGTTGGATTTTTGGGTCCTTGTATTTGCTGTGTGCCAGTGTACGGTTGGCAAGATTTAATGTTATAACACATCCTCTGCTTCCGAAAGCTGAGCAGGAAAAAAATAACTACGATTTTTTGGGATTACCCGTTCCCGCTGCTGCTGGAGTTATCGTTTCTCTTGTGCTAATACTTAATGAATATGATCTAAAATCGTGGTCCCTGATGTTGCCTCCGCTGATGTTACTGATTGCCTGGCTGATGGTCAGCAATATATATTATCCAAGTTTTAAAAAGGTCGATTGGAATACGCAAACCAAATGGGGAACATTTTTGATCACAATGACAGTGCTGTCGCTCGTCGCATTATTACGGGATGTCGCGCTGGCCGCCATATTTCTAGGGTATGTATTTTGGGGAATATGCAGGCATATGGCAAGGCAAAGACGTGCCCTACGAACCAAATGCCGTCATTAGTAGAAATTCTCAAGCAGTCAGAACACTTTTTAAGAAACAAAGGGATCGTGACTGCCAAGCTAGATGCTGAGCTATTGTTAGCGCATTTACTCAGGTACAATCGATTGTCCCTTCACTTACATCTCCATGATAATATGAAGGACCAGTCATTGTCTCAATTGCAACAGCTGCTATCTAGGCGAGGGAATCGAGAACCATTGCAATATATTGTCGGCAAAGTGGATTTTTATGGTTTATCCATCGCAGTTGACAGAAATGTTTTAATACCGAGGCATGAGACGGAAGAATTCGTAGATATAATTATTTCGCGCTTTGGAAATAGACCAGTCAGATCAATTTTAGATTTGGGGACTGGTAGCGGTGCAATTGGATTGGCCCTGGCGAAACATTTCACAAAAGCAAATGTTCTGGCCGTCGATGCGAATCAAAATGCACTTTTGATGGCTCAAAAAAACGCCATGAGAAATGAGATAACCAACATTAGGTTTATGGTTAGCGACTGGTTAGAAGGCATCGATGAAACATTTGATATGATTATTTCGAACCCTCCCTATTTGACCAATGAAGAGTTTGAAAATGCCCAGGATGAAATAAAAAATTTTGAACCAAAATGCGCATTGGTGTCAAAAAATAATGGGTTGGCTGATATTTTTAAAATCATCAGCACAACCGGAAGATCTTTGGCAAAGGATGGTGTACTAGCACTGGAAACAGGTAGCTCTCAACATGAATCCATTGCAAGTTTTGCCAAAGATTATTTTGGCAAATTTGAATCAATGTACGATCTTAATGGGGAAAACAGATTTGTTTTTTTGCAGATTTAATCTCCCAAGTGACATAAACGATCCAACGCTCCCATTAAGTTTCAATTGAATCGTCTATGTCGAAATTGGCAAAAACACTCTTAACATCATCCAAATCTTCTAATTTTTCGATGGTTTTTAACACTTTGGCAGCTAACTCTGCATCCGTTATTTGTATGACAGAGTTAGGAATATATGCAATTTCGGATGACAAACATTTGATATTTGCTCCTATTATTGCCTGGGCTAGGGTATAGTACGATGAAATCGGGCACAGCACTTCAAAATCTGGGCCATCCGATTTGATATCCTCAGCTCCCGCATCTAGTACGATTTCCATCAGCCTACTTTCCGTCACCGCCTCCTTGGATATGAAAAATTGTCCCATTCTTTGGAAGTTGAACATCAATGCTCCGGGACTTGCCAAATTCCCTCCGCCTTTGGTCAGTACACTGCGGATTTCACTGGCAGCGCGATTCTTATTGTCCGTGGTTATTTCTATAACCGCACCGATTCCTCCCGCGATATAACCTTCGTAGGTTAATTCTTCGATGGACATACCGGGTAATTCCCCCGTACCTTTTTGGATGGCTTTTTTGATGTTATCGGCAGGCATGTTGGCTTCCTTGGCCTTTTGTACGATAACCCTCAGCCTAGCATTGAAATTTATATCACCGCCTCCATCTCGTGCAGCCAGGGATATATCTTTGCTCAACGTACTAAAAATTTTCCCACGCTTTGCATCTATGACGGCCTTATGCCGTTTTGTTGTCGCCCACTTGCTATGACCTGACATTTTTTTTCCTCTGTTTTGGTAGCCGTGTACTACATTTTTCCGTAGAAATTTTCACGTTACTTTCATCCTGCATTTTGCTGCTAGATGACGTTGCAAATTGCTGAGCGATCGTCAACAAATTTTGCACAGTCCAATATAACACCAATCCGGATGGGAAAGTGTAACAACAAAGAAAGAAAATGGCTGGCATCAATTTGAACATTAATTTTTGCGAGTTGTCCGAGGTTGGCATTGGTACCATATGCATCTGCCAAAACATGGTCACACCCATGATCAATGGTAAAATGTTCACGGGGAAATGACCAAGGTGGGCGACCGTGTCGGGTAGTGAGAGATCTTTTATCCACAAAAAGTGGGCAAAGCGTAAATCAGATGCCGTGCGGAGCATGTAATAGAGCCCAAAGAAAATTGGGATTTGTATAAATATTGGCAAACACCCGGCGGCTGGATTTATCCCATTTTCCCGAAACAGTTTTAGGGTTTCCACCTGCAATTTCTGTGGATTATTTTTATACTTCTCTTTGATTATTTTCAGGGGATTTTGGATGGCTGCCATTTTTTTGGAAGATCTAACCTGGGCATTTGTCAGTGGCCAAAGCAGAAGTTTTACCATTGTTGTCAGTACAATGATCGTCCATCCCCAATTTGGAATTATTGCATGAATACCTAGCATCAGCCGCAGGAGAAGTTCGCTTATGGAGCCGAAAAAGCCAAATTGCATCACCCTGTCCTGTTCCTTCCCCAATTTTGATAGCCTAGAAAAATCTTTGGGCCCCATGTAAATACTCGACGAAAGCGTTTTACTTTTCCCTCCATCAAGGGTTCCCACGTTGAAGATCATAGAAGCTCCTATGCCCTCTTCCTGTTCGTTTGAGCATTTGTCGTGGACAAGCATTGGATATGTGACATAGCCATTCGCCTCCACTTCAGGTGTCAGAATGGTCGTAAAAAATTGGTTCTTTATTGCACCCCACAAGATTTTCCCATCGTTGAAGATAAATTTTCGCTCTTCCCTTTTCCCAAACCCCAAAAATCCTTTACTCGCCTTAAAATCCCGCAGTTTTATGAAATTTTCTTTTTTTCCATTAAACATCCCGAAGTTTAAGTAATCGCCCATGGCATCACTCTCAGTCGCCGGCATGGAACCTAAGAATAGGGATAAACTGCCGATATTTAGTGGTGAATTGGTATTATTTTCGATATGAATTTTGTGTTCGATGACATAGCCGTCTGAACCTTTGCTATCCTGGGGAACCAAATGGTATTGCCTGGTTATGGTATAGCCTTCAAGGGAAGTCTTTGACAGTATGATGTCATGTTGCCCCACCGAAACCTCATCAAATCGCTCGGATTGGATAAATTTGGAAAACTGTTCATTGCTTGAGCTCAACGACATTGCATGCATGGTACAACCATCGTTGAAAACCACGACATCCGGCCGATCCTGGACGGACCGATATTTTTTTAGTGCAGTGGATTTTATCGTACCGCCCTGATCTGAAATGGTGACACCGATGACGTCATTTTCTAATGTAAAAATTTTCTCAGCCTTTGCACCTTTTTCGACTACTGCACCTTTTTCGACTACGGTGTAATTCTTTACCCTAATGTCAAAATCCCTAGCAATTTCGATGTTTACAGGTTCATCATGGACGATTTCCGTTTGTCCATCCTTCTGGCTAGCAATTTTCGCTTGGTTCGCTTGATCGGCAGCATTTTTAAACATCAATATAAATGCACAAATTATCAATGTAAAACCAATGAGCTGACTTCTATCTTTCATTAACTTGGAGCAACGATTCTTAGGCGCAAAAAATTTGCAAGAGCAAAATAAACAAGTAATTTATTTGTATTTCCTACATAATCCTACATAAGCCTGATAAATCTGGTAGGTGCCGGCCCTGCATCGAAAGATACGATGGAAAGGATATTCTTTCGTAGCATGTATTCCATACTAATCGCAGATTTTCTTTTAAATTTTGTGAGCGATACCTACCTCGACCAACAAGGTTTCGCAAAGAGATATGGCGCTCGTGTCGGGAGTCGAACCCGAATCACCAACTTCGGAGGCTAGCATTCTATCCATTGAACTACACAAGCAGCGTTTTCGAGGCTAGGAAATACTTTTAGGGCTCACATAGTCAACACAAAAGGACAATACTGACAGACTGCGTTCGAAAAAAGAAAAAATTCGTTCGGTTTGCCCACCGAACGAATCCTGTATTTTATCGCATGTTGGTAGCGATTGCTCTTCTGGCGTCATTTTCTGAAGCAAGCATAGATTGTAATATACCGATTGTCGTACTGTGTTCTTGAGACGCTGTTGAGAATGAACTTTGCAAAACACCCATTTCGTTGGTGTTTATACCTTGTTCATCCTTTTTTAATTGGATTTCCGCTTGTACTAGGTCAGCATCACATGTAACATCAGCAGCGTCCGTTCTGGTCATAGCGGCATCGATTTTCGCAAGTCCACCAAAGAATGCAGGTATAGCACCTGCAGCACCTATAACTGGGATTGTTGTAATAGCTTGACCCGCAGATGAATAGAACTCTCCTCGTGCTGTCAATTTACTTGCATCACCTTCTGTTAAAGCAGCTTCTTTTTTAATTTCAGCTACTTTTTTACTTTCGTTTTCAATCTCCTTCGAAAGCCTATGATTTTCTTCACTTATTTCTAAAATTCTTTCCAAATCTCTATCCATGGCAGATTTAAACCGGCCAGCCTGTACCATCATGATTGCCATTAATCTGACTCGTGGACTTGCGCTAGCAGGTAGGTTCAGTGAATTTACAGCTGCTGATTTCTTTAGAGATTTTGGATCTGAATTTCGGTTTCGCAAAGAATCCAATCTCGTTGTACTTTGGCCATGATTTTGTGCACTAAGCACTTCCGGCTCGATTGTTGTCCCTTCAGGAAGGTTAAAGGTCTTAGTTTCATTTTTCTTGTCGCTTTGTTCCTGTGGAGGCGTTTTAGCACTTCCATCGTATGCCTTGCGACCTATATGCTCAATTCCTTTTTCTTTCCTAGTCTTAGAGTTATTCCACTTGGTTTTTACAATATTCGCTGCTGCCTTTACAAGCCCTACACCACCCATTATCACAGACCCTACATGTGAAAATGTTCTTGAAAAGAAGCCTTGCGAAGATATTCCACTACTTGTTTCCATAATTAATTTTCTGGCAGAAATTTCAAACACTGTAAAGACAAATTTTTTAATGGTAATTTTTAGGGAAAAATTGGAACATGGCGCGACATTTGCCTAGTGCCTAGGATAGGCAGACATTTGGAGTCGAAAATTTTTGATGGATTGTATTTCATCAAATTCATTTATATGCAAATCTTAATGGGGCTTTGGGCTTGCCACTATAATTTTACATATTTTATGTAAAATAAGATTGAGAGTCTTATAAATAAAATTAACCCACGTTTCACGATGAAACAATTCGTACTAATGGTGTTGTTTTTTATCTGTAACTTTTTAGAAGCAGAGCAAGTGAAAAAAAATTATCACCCATTTTTAGCGGACGATGACCCAATCAAGTGGCATACGCTGCTGCCAAAATATATCGAGCCGGATATTTCATTAGCCATAGAGCTATCGCAAAAAAATATCGATGAAATTGCATCATTGCCTTTGAATAAATTAACATTTAGGAACACCATAATTGCCCTTGAGAAAGCAACTGACCCGCTCGATGTGGCATGGGGCTATGTCTCACACCTCGATTCGACGTGCAATTCCGAAGAACTTCGAGGGAAACATAACAAAATGTTGCCACGGGTTGCGGAATTTAGTGCGAATATTTTGCTAAACGATGCACTTTGGCTGAGAATAAAAATATTTGCTGAGACGGAAGAGGCACAAAACTTACAAGGAATCGACAAAAAACTTTTAGATGATACCCTGGACAGTTTTCGAGATATTGGTGCAGATTTACCACGCAAACAGAGAGAACGAATCAAAGAAATAAACATAGAAATATCTCAAAAAGCACAGAAATTTGCAGAAAATGTCCTAGACTCTCGCAATGCCTGGGAGAGGTATGTGGATAATGTCGAGGAATTAAAAGGTTTGCCAAGTATTACCGTCGACGTTTTGAGGGAAGACGCAAAGGCGCATGATCACGAAGGCTATCGTATTTCTCTAAATCCAAGTACTTCGGGGAAATGCATGCAATATTTGGAGGATGAAAAGCTCCGCGAGGAAATCTTTCGCGCATCGTTAACCGTCGGCTGCAACGATCCCTATAGTAATCAAAAATTAGTCGAGGATATTCTAAGGTTGAAGGATGAAAAAGCAAAAATATTGGGGCATAAAACTTATGCAGACTATGCACTGAAAAGAAGAATGGCAAAAAATGGGTCGACGGCATTATCTTTCGTTGAAAGTTTGCACGATAGGACGCGGAAGTTTTTTGTCCGCGATATTGATGATTTAGAAATCTTTCGAGCGGAGTTTGTGGGAATTGAAAAATCTAGATTAGTGCCTTGGGAAACATCCTACATGTCGGAAAAGCTTAGGAAAGCCAGGTTTGATTTTGACGAGGAACAGCTGCGGCCATACTTTCAATTGGAAAATGTTATCGCCGGGCTATTTGAAGTGGCGAACCGGCTCTATGGCATAAAATTTGTGGAACAGCCAACATTTTTTACGAAAAATGAAGGTGATACGCCTTCCGGCGAAGCAATTCCCGTTTGGCATGAAGATGTGAAATATTTTAAAGCTTTCGAAGAGCATGGAGCCTACATTGGTGGGCTCTACATGGATATCCATCCACGGGAGTCAAAACATGCGGGAGGATGGATGAGCAGCACCAAAAATGGATATTTGGATGGGGACGGAACTTGGCATTATCCAACGGCTACCATTTGCACGAATTTGACACCTTCCACAGAAGACACGCCATCATTGTTATCCCACAGAGAAGTGGAAACGTTGTTTCACGAATTTGGTCACACATTGCACCATTTGTTTGGAAAGGTCAAGTATGCCTCAATGAATGGAGCAAACACCGCCTGGGACTTCGTCGAACTGCCTTCCCAAATCATGGAAAATTTCTGCTGGGAACGGGAAAGTCTCGACATTTTCGCCAAACATTTTGAAACGGGAGAAAAAATACCGGAAGAACTGTTTAGAAAGATGATCGCAGCGAAAAATCACATGTCCGGAAGTGGGATGATGGGGCAACTATGTTTTGCAAAATTAGATTTGGAATTGCACCAAAAGTATGAAAATTATGCAAACACGGACATTGAAGGTCAATTGAGGCAAGTTTTGGGAACGTATAGAATTACGCTGTCAGAATATGTGCCAACCATAACCTTGAGTTTTAAGCACATTTTCGGAGGGGGCTATTCGGCAGGATACTATTCCTATAAATGGGCTGAGGTGCTTGATGCCGACGCATTTAACAAATTCAAAGAGCATGGTGTGCTGAGCCGAGAGGTTGGGGACGAGTTTCGTGAAAAAATTCTTTCAAGAGGGGATAGTGATGAAGCAGATGTTTTATACCGCGATTTTATGGGCAGAGACCCTGACATCGAACCACTGTTCATAAGAAGTGGTCTCGTCGATTAGAACTTGAAGATATCGGTGCTCAAAAATATTTGATCGGAAAAAACCAAAGGTCTTAAACAGTTTGCTTTTATCGTGTTATTTAGTAGACATTGGCCTTTATAGTGAAATTATTTAACAGTTTAGGAAATGCCAAGGAGGAATTACAACCTAATCCCCATGGGAAATTTACGATGTATTTCTGTGGCCCGACGGTTTATAATTATGCCCACATCGGTAATTTTCGGACCTATCTTTTACAAGATGTACTCACCCGCATATTAGAAGTGGAAGGGTATAATCCCTGCGTGGCCAGAAATATTACGGATGTTGACGATAAAACCATTCGCGATTCAATAAAAAATAATGTTTCCCTAAAAGCCTTTACGGAAAAATGGACGAAAATTTTCCACGAAGATTGCAAAGCCTTGAACATGAAATCGCCCGATTTTGAACCCAAGGCCACAGAACACATCGATGAACAAATCGACATGATAAAAACCCTCATGGAGAAAGGATTTGCTTACCTTGCTCCGGACCATTCGGTCTACTTTAGAATTTCGTCTTTTAAAGGATATGGGAGACTTTCGAATATTGAAAATCGGGAACTGAAAACCCAAGAAATCGACAGTGCCGGCAAAAAAAATTTAGCGGATGAATATGACCGTGAGAATATTTCAGATTTTGCTCTTTGGAAATCAACCAAACCGGAAGATGGTGAAAATTTTTGGATGAGTCCCTGGGGGAAGGGTCGTCCCGGGTGGCACATAGAATGTAGCGCCATGGCGAAGAAATATCTGGGGTGTACCATAGATTTACACTCGGGAGGGGTGGATTTAAAATTTCCGCACCATGAGAACGAGATCGCCCAATCCGAATGTGCCAATGGAGAAAAATTTGTCAAATACTGGATGCATGTGGCACACCTATTGGTGGATGGGGCGAAAATGTCAAAAAGTTTGGGCAATTTGTACACCCTAGGAGATATTTTGAAAAAAGGATATTCAGCCCAATGCTTGAGATATGCTCTCATTTCCGCCCATTATGGTCAACAGCTGAACTTTACGCTTAACAATTTGGTAGCGGCAAAGAATGCCATTGAAAAACTGCAGATTTTTTTCCATAAAATTGCACCAATGCGGGATGTTCAAAAGTTTGAAATTTCCGAATGGAAATTTTTAGGAAATGCATTTTCTGCACTTTTGGATGATATGAATACTCCTGCGTGTTTGGGAAGTGTTTTTAAGCTTATAAACGAAACCTCTCTCGAATCATTGGATGAAGAACAAAAGCAAGGGCTATATAAAGAATTTTCAACGATCATGTATTGCCTTGGCCTGCGCTTAGACGATAGAGAACAAGACGTTGAGGTTCCCGAAGAAATAAGAAAACTGGCAGAATTAAGGTGGCAGGCTAAACAATTGAAAAATTTCATCGAAGCCGATAGATTACGCCAAGAGTTGTCCAGTTATGGATGGACTGTAAAGGATTCTTCCACCACATACACCATAGAAAAAGATGAACCCTAAACGTAGATTCGTGCTTTAGGTATGAGAAACCATAGCCTCATGCCTAGTCTTTGTGTAATAATAAAAGAAGAAAAGAGAAAACCACTTTATCTCCTTCTAGCGAATTTCCTTATTCTAAGCAACTAATCGGCCACCTGCACGTGGATGTAGAGTAAGATATTCTTGGTATGCTTGGTCGAAATATTTTTTGTAGAAATGGATTTCAGACATTTCAGCAAAGGTAGGCTTAGTAAGTTCTCTTCTTGGTATGCGAAAAATGCGGCCTGGTATTCTTATGACACTACGCCATGGAGAATTTGGTGATGCTACAAAATCGTGGTCAACAAACATGGCAATGCAACTATTTGGATGTTGTTGTGCCCATGCCCAATTCTTCTGTCCAACAAAATCACAACCGTCTTTCCCGAGACCTAAACCATTGAAAACCATTGATGTGATATTATTCTTTACTGCTATAGCACTGGCAAACATACCTCCCAGGGAAAATCCTGTTATGAATGGAACAACCAGAACGTTTGGGTTTTCAAGTCTCTGCCGTACCGATTGGATGTGAGACAGTACCATGGCATTGGCAAATGCCACCCTATCGGTTTGAGATGCCAGTATATTTCTTGCTCCCTCTTGAATTTGAGCCAGGGTGCTTCCCGACCCGACCCCAAAGCACCTTATCATCAATGGTATTATTCTTAGATTTGGATTAATGTTTTTAGGCAGTATGAATCCAAATTCCCGTGCCCGTGTAACGGAAATATCCGGACCAAGTTCGCTCCTAGCAACAAAAACCTTATCCGGACTTTCTATGTGGTGGGTATCCTCACATTCTTCAAATGGTTTCATGCAATGAGTTCGAACGAAATCGATACGTTCCGGACTCCATTCTTTGAACATGTTTTCTATGTGGACTGGAGGGTGCTCTGGGAAAGCACTATTATCTGCCGGTGGTGCCACTGCCTGCACCAATACCTTAGCACCCTGCATGAGTGGCACAGGTATAGGAATTCCTGGAAGAACTTTCGTAACTGTACCAGCAGCTTTTATGACTCTTTTTTCCACAACTCTGGCTCCTTGTTGAACTATGCCGAGAAATCTGTTTAAACCGCTATTATTTATACTATCCATAACGTGCCCTTTAAAATGGAGACATTACAGGAAAGTCAAATCAAAAATTTGCTAGTTAAATATTTTTGGGTTGAAATTACTAAAAATTTACATTCAATTCCTTTTGAGCTAGGAAAAAATGGAAAGATTAGATCTTGGGAAAGTCATAGAAGTAACCAAAAAAAATGGAAGCAAGCTAATGGATGAGAGAATACGAACACAGGATTTCAAATCGGGAATCAAAGGGTCAATAGTTAAACATTTACAATTTGACCTAGCCAGGGATCAAACATCTGCGACATTACGCGACTGGTGGGTAGCGGCGTGCCTGATGATAAAAGAAATGATAATGTCCCAGTTTATACGCACACAAAAAGTCCATCACACAAATAATGTGCGGAGAGTTTATTATATGTCGCTGGAATATCTACCGGGTCGACTATTGAAGAACAATTTGATCAACCTCGGCATCCTTGACGATACAAAGAAAGCGCTTGAAGTCCTAGGACAGAGTTTCGATGATATTGTAAATGTAGAGCCAGATATGGGACTGGGGAATGGAGGGCTTGGTCGGCTAGCTTCCTGTCTTCAGGATTCTTTGGCGACCCTGAATTATCCAGCCGTAGCCTATGGAATTCACTATGAGCTGGGACTTTTTCGCCAGGAACTGGTGGATGGGAAACAGGTGGAAAAGCCTGATAATTGGCTAATGTCCGGAACACCATGGGAAGTTTGTAGACCGGAAAATACTCAAATTGTCAAGCTGTATGGTAAAGTCGAGTACAGCTACGATAACAACGGAAATCTGAAACCCGTTTGGCAAGGTTATGAAACAATACAGGGAGTACCTTGGGACATCGCAGTAATTGGATACAAATCAAATACGGTAAATTTTATGCGCCTATGGGAGGCACGTTCGGCGAGCGAGTTTGACCTGAAAATGTTCAACGAGGGCAAATTTTTTGAAGCAATGGACAAGCAGGTAAAAAATGATACCATTTCAAAGGTATTATATCCTGACGATTCTACGGAAGGAGGCAAAGTTTTGAGATTGACCCAACAATACTTTTTCGTCAGCTGCTCCATACAAGACATCATTCGTAGGTTTAAAAATGGCAATAAAAGTTTTGATTCCTTTGCCAAAAAGGTAACCATTCAATTGAACGACACGCATCCCATAATTGGGATTGTGGAACTATTGCGTATTTTACTAGATGAAGAAAATTTTCCATGGGATAAGGCCTGGAATATTTGCAAACAGACTTTTTCTTATACAAATCACACACTATTACCGGAGGCATTGGAAGAATGGTCAGTCGGGATGTTTGAACATTTGCTTCCAAGACACTATCAGTTGATTTGCGAAATCAATCGCAGATTCCTCACGGAGGAGGTTGAAAAAAAATGGCCGGGCGATGATTCCAAGAAACATGCCCTGTCCATCATCGGAGGCGACGGAAATAAGGTTGTCCGCATGGCATATTTGGCTGTCGTGTGTTGTAAATACGTAAACGGTGTGGCCTCCATGCATTCGGAATTGGTAAAAAATTTGCTATTTCCGCTATTTTATCAAATGTACCCGGAAAAATTCACAAATGTTACCAATGGTGTAACGCCAAGGTTGTGGATCAGATGTTGCAATCCAAATCTTTCAAAATTACTCGACCGAGCAATTGGGCAAAAGTGGACAGAAAATTCCGAACAATTGCGGAAATTGGAAGACTTTGCCGACGATCCTACTTTCCAACGAAAGTTTTTGGAAATTAAAACGTCAAATAAACTAACTCTTGCCAAAAAAATTTCAAAATTATGTGGCATAGAGATTGACCCAAATTCCCTGTTCGACGTACAAATCAAGCGTCTGCATGAATATAAACGGCAGCACCTCAATTTATTACACATTTTACACCTGTACAAACGTGTCATTAAAGGCGACAAGAACATAGTGCCGCGAACATTTATATTTGGAGCAAAGGCAGCTCCCGGATATTACATGGCGAAGCAAATAATTCACGGGATCAACATTGTGGCAAATGAGATAAACAACAATCCAAACAATGATAAAATACGGGTGGTATTCTTGCCCAATTATAATGTTTCCCTTGCCTGCGATATTATTCCTGCAGCGGATTTATCGGAGCAGATTTCCACGGCGGGGAAAGAAGCATCGGGCACAGGAAATATGAAACTGGCAATGAATGGAGCCTGCACAATTTGTACCCTTGATGGAGCAAATGTTGAAATTAAAGAAGAAGTCGGAGATGCTAATATTTTTGTTTTTGGCCACACGGAAATAGAACTGAAAAAACTCCGCACAAAGGGTTATTTCCCCTATGATTACTACAATAAAAATGAAGAACTACGTTCCATTTTAGACTGGATGGCATCGAATTTCTTTGCAACTAAATATGGGGAAGCTCCGCTTAGAAATATAAGAAATAGCCTACTTGATGGCGGTGACCCGTTCTTCGTATTGGCTGATTTCGAAGATTATGTGAAGACACAAAAGAAGATCGACGAGGCATACAAAGACAAGAAAAAGTGGGCACAAAAAGCAATTTTGAACATTGCACGTTCCGGAAAGTTTTCCAGCGACCGTTCGATTAAAGATTATGCGGCAAAAATTTGGGATCTTGTCCCCATCAACGTAGAGTAATTTATCCATAGAATGACCTCACCATTGATCGACATGAAAAGTTCCTCAAAAAAAAATAGACGTTTACAAAATGCCAAACCCAACTTGCATAGAAACTTGTCAAAGAAGGTACGAAAATTTTCAACGGTGGCCAAAAGTTTTACCAAGAATGCCTTGGCGACCAAGCCTTCGAAAATAATCAGAGCCCCGAAGGTAATATCTAAATATGCGATAAAAGTTGCTACTTTTTTGGCTGCTAAAATTGTCCAAATATATAGGGCTGCCAGGAGGAAAGTTGGTAAAATTGTTAGAAAATTCAAACATGCCAAAACGACGCTGGTGTCAGCAGTATCAAACTTCTGCAGACAATTCTTCAAAACTATTTTCCAATATGCGACGAAAGTTACTACTTTTTTGGCCGCTAAAATCGTCCAAATGCACAGGGCTGCCAAAAGGAAAGTTGGGAAAATTGTTAGAAAATTCAAACATGCCAAAACGATGCTGGTGTCAGCAGTATCAAACTTTTGCAGACAATTCCTCAAAATTATTTTCCAATATGCGATGAAAGTTGCTACTTTCTTGGCTGCTAAAATCGTCCAAATATATAGGGCTGCCAGGAGGAAAGTTGGGAAAATTGTCAAAAAATTCAAACATGCCAAAACGGCGCTGGTGTCAGCAGTATCAAACTTTTGCAGACAATTCCTCAAAATTATTTCCCAAACCGCCCATTTGTTAAAGTTTGCCTTCGCTGTTTCTTTGCAAGTGACGAAGGTTGGTGTTATGTGCCCAGTCGACTGGGCATGCTCGCTGGTAACGAAAGGGAGCAGTATTGTGCGATCCTGTTTGATAAAATCTCGAAGTCTTATCAAATCCGGGAACCAAAAGCTGATTAATGTTCTAAATTTTTCGGTAGCCAATTCCATTTTTGTCAGCCAAATGGCGTGTAAAGGAGTTTTGTTCCTATGCTTATCCGTCAAAAACATCATCCGCAAAGCATATAATTCAATTTTGACATTCGTCCGCATGGTATTCCGATTTGTCAAAAAGTTCATCAATGTTGCGCTAAAAACCATTGTCTATCCATTCATATCCTTCCATGCTTTCCTGAAAAAGTCTGCCAATGCCTTTAGGACGACATGTACCAACTATGCCACAAATTTAAAATCTTCAATTTCGAATGTTCGTGCGTCGCTGAAAGCTCAGTTTTCTTACGGCAATGCTTTAGCAGTCTTGCAAAAGCCTGCGGTGGTATTACCCCTGGCTTTTTCGATTGTAGCATTCGTGGGGTTAAGAATTTACGATAGCCAAGTATCGAAGATAGAGTATGCTCGGGCAGCCCTTGAAGTAAAGCATGAAAAAGACCTCCTAAGGCGAAAACACTACGTTTTGCACGGCTATGAAAATGAAAACGTCGCTTCAAAACCCAAAAGGTCGAAAAAAGACCGCGCTCTTGTGAAAGCTCCTCCAAGTCGATCGAATCCCTACACTGACCTTCAAAAGGCCGTGGACAGCTTTTTTCACAGCCATAGGGTATCGGAAGTGATGTGCGATAAAAATTCGTGCAAGATAAAAGTTGACGATAGAATCATTGATGGTAGAGGTCCGATAGCGGATGATGCTACGGTTTTCATTTCGGAGGCGAGTGGAGATCACATCGTATTTGCGGATGCATCCGGCAATCGATATGTAAAATCCATCGATAGTCTATTTGACCAATAGCCATTCTTTCAGGTCTTTTTGCTTATTTTTATCAAACCATCTGCTTTTCATATAAATCCCAAAATTTGTCCAATTATTTGTCTTGACATCCAAATATTTAGCCCTACACTTTTTTCACCATGGGCGATCCAGATCCAAGTTTAGTTCAAGGAGAAACAGTGGCCTCGGAGTCGCCATTAGCACCCTCGCAAGCCGGTTCCATTGGGGAGCATGGAATAGCGGTGCAACGCGGGCCGGAATCGAATCCACAGCCGCAATTAAACACCCACCAATGGACGTTAAAAGAGAAGTTTGGCCTACCTGAACGCGCTTGTGCTAGTTTTAATACGAACAGAGAAGAGATGGGAACTTTTTTTACCGACTTAGAACAAGGCAAGTTTGACCCCGGCTCC
>JAIRKQ010000032.1 GCA_031260055.1 Puniceicoccales bacterium | reverse complement strand
GTGGATGGACATTCCGATAAATTGAATGCCAAGATTCGGCGTGCGGAAGTTGAAAAAGTTCCCCACATGTTTATCCTCGGCCCCAAAGAAGTTGAAACGGAGACGGTTTCCGTCCGTTCACGCATAGATAGCAATTTCACTGGCACGCTAAAGCTGTCATCCGCCATTGAATATTTGAAAAAAGTCATCGCATCCAGAGAATTGCCAAATTGTTAGTGATTCTTTGCGCTTTTTGATATTTGACAACGGCAGGAATGTTTCATATAGCTTGTCAGGCTAAGGAATATTATGAGCATAGGGAACTTCATATATGAATTCGGCGTAAAGACCGATGGTGATGCTAGCATGCGTGCTTTGTTGGGAGGAAAGGGAGCCAACCTCGCAGAAATGGCAAAGATTGGGTTACCTGTCCCTCCGGGTTTTACGATTACAACGGAAGTTTGTTCCGAGTATTATAAAAATAACGGCAGATTGCCGGACAATGTTTGGTCGGATGCGAAAAAAGCCTTGGCCAACGTGGAAAACCAGCAGGGGAAAAAGTTCGGTGATGTCAAAAATCCCCTACTCTTTTCCGTTCGTTCGGGGGCTAGGGAATCCATGCCGGGGATGATGGATACTATTTTAAATCTGGGGTTGAATGACGAGACTGTCATTGGTCAGGCTGAAAATACCAACAATCCTAGGTTCGCCTACGACTGCTATCGTAGGTTCATTCAAATGTATGGTGACGTTGTAATGGGGGTTCATGCAGAAAATGACGAGTCCCGCGATCCCTTTGAAGAAATTTTGTCGGATGTCAAAAGGAAAGCTGGTGTGCACAGCGATCCCGATTTAACCGCTGAAAACCTCAAGGACCTCATTGGCCGTTACAAAAAATTGATCATTGATCGGACCGGCAAAGAATTTCCACAGGACGTTTTTGACCAACTAAGGGGAGCCATCGGTGCAGTTTTTGAATCCTGGCATAATGAGCGGGCGGTAGTCTACCGTCGAAAATATAATATCCCGGCAGAATGGGGCACTGCGGTCAACGTGCAAAGCATGGTATTTGGCAATAAGGGAAACAATTGCGCAACGGGAGTTGCTTTTACCAGAGATCCAGCAAACGGTGAAAATGTTTTCTACGGTGAGTATTTAATAAACGCCCAAGGGGAAGATGTGGTCGCCGGCATTCGCACGCCCCAGGCGATTGCAAATTTGAAAAACGACATGCCCGTTGTTTTTGACCAGTTAGTTAAGGTTTGTCAAACCCTCGAACATCATTTCCGCGACATGCAGGATTTCGAGTTTACCATCGAGAATGACAAATTATATATGTTACAGACGCGAAATGGTAAACGTACCGGTCTAGCGGCTGTTAGAATAGCGGTTGAGATGGTCAACGAAGGCCTCATTGATAAGGAAATGGCCATAAAACGTATCCCGGCGGATTCCATTTCTTCACTACTAGTTCCAATTTTCGATACGGCCGGGAAAAAGAAAGTGAAAAAGATTGCCAGTGGATTACCGGCAGGGCCTGGAGCGGCATCGGGGAATGTATATTTTTCAGCGAAGAAGGCGGAGGAAATGCACGGCAAGGGCGAAAAAGTTGTCCTCTGTAGGACGGAAACATCCCCCGAAGATATCCGGGGTATGCTGGCCGCCGAAGGGATCGTTACTAGCCACGGAGGAGTCAGTTCCCATGCGGCTTTAGTAGCAAGGCAAATGGGAAAAGTTTGCGTCTGTGGGGCAGGAGGCTTGGTGATCGACTATGCAAAGAAACAGGTATCCGCAAATGGTGTCACGATAAAAGAAGGAGAACCGATTTCAATTGATGGGACAACAGGAGAAATTTTCGTAGGCCACGTCGAAACGGCACCATCAGAAGTTACCCAGGTTCTTACAGGAACGATGTTGGCGGAAAAAAGTTATACATTTCGCATATTTGATTCCGTAATGTCTTGGGCAGACAGCTATCGCAGGCTCGATATTCGAACCAATGCCGATAGCCCTAAACAAGCACAAGCTGCCATCCAATTGGGAGCAAAGGGCATAGGGCTTTGCAGGACGGAGCACATGTTTTTCGAGGGAGAACGCATCGATTACATGCGTGAAATGATCCTCGCGGATAACGTTGAAGATCGCCAAAAGGCACTGGCCAAGTTAAAACCACTGCAACAGGGAGATTTTGAAGAAATTTTCCGTGAGATGAAGGGATACCCCGTTACCATTCGATTATTGGATCCACCTTTGCATGAGTTTTTACCCCACGAGAAGCATACCATTGAATCCCTAGCAAAGAAATTAGGGAAGAGTTCTGCTGACTTGGAATTGCGTGTGGAAGCAATGTCTGAAAGCAATCCCATGCTTGGTCATAGGGGATGTCGCTTGGGGATTTCATATCCGGAAATTACTGCCATGCAAAGCACCGCCATTTTTGAAGCCGCTGCAAAGGTTAAAAAGGAAGGGATAGAGGTCCATCCTGAAATTATGGTACCGCTGACGACTTTTGCCGCCGAATTTAAACATCAGGCGAAAATCATCCGCGAAGCTGCGGAAGCAGCGGAAAGACGTCTTGGATGTTCCATTGTCTATAAAATTGGTACAATGATAGAGATTCCCCGGGCATGCTTGCGAGCCGGAGAAATTGCGGAAGATGCGGAGTTTTTCAGTTTCGGTACCAATGACCTGACCCAAACGACCCTTGGAATGAGCCGTGACGATGCCAATGGGTTTTTGCCCCAATACTTGGAACGTGAAATTATTAAAAATAATCCATTTGCTTCCATCGATGAATTGGGCGTTGGTGAATTGATCAAAATTGCATGTGAACGCGGACGAGCGACCCGTAAAGGCTTAAAAATCGGCATATGCGGGGAACATGGTGGAGATCCAGCATCCATCAAATTATGCAATAAAATTGGATTATCCTATGTCAGTTGTTCGCCAAACCGTGTTCCCGTTGCAAGGCTAGCGGCAGCCCAAGCAGCATTAGAATAGCATTTACTCATATGCGTAATTAAAATAAAAAAATATTTACTCTTTCTAAAATCTTGGAGAAGACTTATTACATTGTTAGTGGTGGATTTGATCCCATCCACGAAGGGCACATAAATCTGATAAAAGATGCTGGTTCTCGTGGAAATGGTGTGATCGTGTTGCTTAATTCCGATGCATGGCTATGCCGCAAGAAAGGTAGAAATTTCATGGAATTTGCGACGCGTATGGCGGTTTGTGAAAGCTTGAAAAATGTTGTCGACGTATTAGGATTTGATGACAGTGATAATTCTGCGTGCGATGGGATTCGCAAGATTCGTGAAAAATATCCAACTGCTCAGCTGATATTTGCGAATGGAGGAGATCGAACGAAGGAAAATATTCCAGAAATAGAAGTGTGTAAAGAATGCAATGTGGTGGTAGAATTTGGAGTCGGTGGAGAAAACAAAGCCAATTCGTCGTCGTCGATTTTGAAAAATTGGAACCAGGGAATTAATTGATGGACAATTTACTTTTTAAGAAAAAATTTAATCGGAAAGCAAAAATCAGAGTATTATACGATGCTCAAACTTTAGAATCTTACCTACGTAAAGATAGCGGCAGACGAGGGATATTCTTCGTCGTCCATAATATTTTTAAGGAGTTACTAAAGCGACCAGAACTCAAAGTTAAAGTATACGCTGGGACAGATTACGATATCTACCACCGCGTTAAAAAAGCCATCCCACAGATCGATTTTGGAACTGCTGTAAAGTGTTGTCACAGCGATGTAAAGGATTTTGATATTTTTTTATCTCCCCGCCATTCTATTCCTAAAGAGATTAAAGAAACCGGCATTGTTTGCTATACTATTGTTCACGACCTTATTCCCATGGTTTGTCCATTACATGACGAAGATACGCTATTTTTTGACATCATCAAAAGTTTGACATGGGAAGATTACATATTTGCCGTTTCAAATTCTACTAAAAATGATATTATTAGACTACTTCCACAGGTTGATCCTGATAAAATTACCAAAATATCATTGGCAGCAAGTGCAAATTTTTATCCATGTATCGATGGAGAACAAAACCAGCAAATTCGGATAAAATATGGCATCCCCATAGACAAGCGTTATTTTTTTACCGTCAGTGCCATAGAACCACGAAAAAATCTTATATTTACACTTAGAAATTTCATTAAATTCATTGGGAAAAACCATGTGGATGATTTGGTTTTTGTTGTTGCCGGTTGTGTGGATGATAATTTCGAAAAAATTTTTAACACTGAAATGGCAAGTCTTGGCGAAAACAGCATGAAAATTATCAGAATCGGCTATGTAGACGATGAGGACTTGGCTTCGTTGTATTCCCATGCTGAATGCTGTGTTTTTGTGTCACTCTACGAAGGATTTGGATTACCTCCGCTCGAAGCCATGCAGTGCGGATGTCCAGTAATCACATCCAACGTAACCTCCCTACCAGAAGTCGTCGGCAATGCAGGAATCTTAATCAACCCCACAGACGATGAAGCTATGGTAGCCGCTTATGAAAAGGTATACTACGACGAAAAATTGCGGCAAGAATTGTCCCAAAAAGGGCTTAACCGGGCGAAGAATTTTTCGTGGAAAGCGTGCGTCGATACCATGGTAGATGAATTTAGAAAGCATGATTTTACACAACAAAAAAGTTCGTACATTATTTCTGCTCCACAGACCTGGAAACATTTGTTTAAAAAGTTTATATTTTACATAAGTAACGAACCAAAAAAAACCAAAATGGCCATACTATGTTTGGAAATTTTTAAAATAAAAAGGAAAAAGGGGGAAAAGACCTTTTACATTTTAGGAATTCCGATTTTCAAGAAAAATTACAACCATGCCAATGAGTAACTTAGCATAGTCCCTAGAAATAATCATGCCTATGGGACTAGGCTGATAAAAGACTGGCTATTTCGACAATTTCACAGAAGGAAGTAGCCTTTAGGGATGCTCCCCCAACGAGACCACCGTCGATGTCATTTTCTTTGAGCAGTTCTTCAGCGTTATCGGCTTTCATTGATCCGCCATATAATATTCTGATGGCGTTTGCTACTTTTGCGTTAAACATTTCTTCTAGGGAATTTCTAATAAATGCGTGCATTTCCTGTGCAATCTTTGGAGTTGCAGTCTCTCCTGTTCCGATTGCCCACACTGGTTCATAGGCTATGATAAGCTTTTCTACCTCCTGGACGGTAATACTTTTTAGTCCATCTTTCAATTGCGACTGAATGATATTAAATTCTTTACCTTCCCTACGTTGTTCTATCGTTTCGCCTATACACAGGATAGGGATTAGGCTACTCCCCAATGCGAACCTTACCTTCCTGTTTATAAAATCGTCATCTTCGTTAAAATATGTCCTGCGTTCGCTATGGCCGATAATAACATAGGAAACCCCAAGTTCCCTCAACATAATGGCGGAAACCTCTCCCGTGTATGGCCCATTTTTTTCTGGATAAAAGTTTTGAGCCCCTAGGAAAATATTATTAATGCTGCCGATTGCGTCTTTCGCTGCCTGGATAGATGTAAAGGGTGGACATACTAAAACATCAACCTTTGTTACATTTGCTATTTTAGCATTAATCTCCGATATCAAACGCCCAACATCCGAACTCGAAATATTCATTTTCCAGTTTCCTGCCACAAGATATTTTCTATGTTCTGTCATAAATCGTGTCTCCAAAGCATGTTATTACTTCATCAATGCTGCCACACCGGGCAGAATATCTCCTCCTAGAAACTCTAAGCTTGCCCCCCCTCCAGTGCTGATAAAAGATACTTGGTTCGCATATCCACTTTCTTTTACGGCTTTCGCAGAGTCTCCACCACCGATAATCGACAGTGAATCTGATTCTGCTACATACTTGGCAATGGCAAATGTCCCTGCCGAAGACTGTCGTATTTCAAAGATTCCCATTGGGCCATTCCATAGAATCGTACTAGCATCTTCGATTTCTTCCCCAAACAGTGCAATTGTTTTTGGACCTATATCCACGCCAATTTTCCCCTCAGGAATGTCTATTTCGGCATAGGACGTTGAATCCATTGTTTTTGTTTCCGTATTCAAAGCGGACGTAACGACATGATCTACGGGCAGGAGTAATTTTGTTCCTATTTTCTTCGCTTTTCGGATAGCATCTTTAGCTACTTGAATTTTATCCGCTTCAACCATGCTGTTTCCCGTCGCATTACCATTAGCCGCAAGGAAAGTATATGCCATCGCACCTCCTATTAACATGGTATCTGCTTTTTCTAAAAGATTATCGATGACTTTAATCTTATCGCTGACTTTTGCTCCTCCTAGTATAACCACGAAAGGATGCCTGGCTTCAGCAATCTTCGTCCCCAAAAATTCCAATTCTTTTTCCATGAGGAATCCAGCGACGCTCTGTTGTACAAAGTGAGTTATTCCTTCCGTCGACGCATGAGCTCTGTGGGCTGATCCGAAGGCATCGTTGACATAAATGTCGGCCAGCGATGCCAGTTGTTTGGAAAATTTTTCATCGTTCGCAGTTTCTTCTTGATGAAATCTCAAATTTTCCAACAGAATTACGCTTCCATCTAGCATCTTTGTGACTTCAGTTAGAACTTCTTGTCCTACGCAATCAGGGAGGAACAATACGGGTTGCTCAATATGCTTCGCTAGTGCGACAGCAACATTGCTCAATGAGTACTTTGCAATTACTTCCCCTTTTGGCCGCCCCAAATGACTAGCTAAAATTACCTTTGCTCCGTTTTGTATCAAATATTGTATGGTCGGCAATGCCGCCACAATCCGAGAATCATCTAAAACATTTCCTCGATCATCTATGGGAACATTAAAGTCAACACGGACAAAAACTCTTTTCCCTCTACAAGAAATGTTCGATAGCGTTTTTATTCTTTGCACGATAAGAAATTCTGTGCCATTGTTCCAATATTGCAACAACGAAACCTTGAAAAAATTATAAAAGTGGACATTTTCCGCTAAAATGCAAGGAATTGACAAAAATCAGCCTGCCATATGGCAACAATTATCGAAAGAAACATTGGCGGAATATAAAATCTTCAGTGTCGCCCGCTGTGAATTGAGAAATCCATCCAATAATAAATCCGGAGACTTTTATATTATCGATTGCAATGACTGGGTGCAGGTAATTGCGGAAACACCGGATAGCCGCATTGTTATGGTTAACCAATATCGCTTTGGATCGCGCAAATTATCACTAGAATTGCCAGGTGGCATGGTAGAGCATGGAGAAAATGTGATCGATGCCGCCCAACGAGAACTGGAAGAAGAAACAGGTTTTTGCGGAGAGTCTGCCAGGATAATTGCAACATTATACCCTAATCCAGCAGTACAAACGAATATTCTCAATGTCGTATTGATTAAAAACTGTACAAAACAAAAAGATACTCATTTCGATGAATTTGAAGACCTAACAACGACCCTAGTAACCAAACAAAATCTCATAAAAGCAGTTACAGGAGGTAAAATATCTCACTGCATTACCATAGCAGCCATCACAAAGTATGTACTATAACGTTTACATAAACTCCACCGATTCAGTGATCTAGGTTTGTAACGTTTTCCCAATTGGTTTCCCATTAGTAGATTTTATATAATTTCCCTTTTTCTCTCCCGGAGTCGTCCTGCTTTTGAAGGTGTGTATGGTAAATTCCTTTACCGCTGTCTTTCCTAAAAATTTTTACCATTTCACTTCTGGTTAACTTCCCATGCCCATGATTTCAATTTGCTTTAGAGCAAAGCTGGTTTTAACAAGACGCTTGACAAAAGATACCCCTTGTGCTTGATACTTTTCGATTTCATGCCAGAGTAGCTCAGTGGTAGAGCAGAGGACTCATAAGCCTTTGGTCGGCAGTTCAAACCTGCCCTCTGGCACCATTTTGGTCATTCCTAGGAAGGTTTAAAAAGTAAACCACATCGAGCTAGAAAATTTTTCAGGGAAAATCTTTATCCACATTATGCCCACGAACCTTTCTTCGTACTTCGTTCTTAGCTTCCCTTATCCCCCGCCAGGCCTGTATTTGTGCAATTTCCACAGCTGACACCCCATAGGAACCCCCCGAAAGTTTCAACGCTAAGCAGCAAGCACGGTGCCAGGAACAATACACCGCCCTTTCCGACCCAATCACCAACCACATCGCGGTCATCCGTGACAGGATCACAAACGGCGAGTACTTCTCAGAGGATGAAAAAACTTCTTGGGAAGACACCATCGCGGGTCTCTTGGTCCAGCGAAAGGATATCCGCCACCAGATCGTTGACGACTTACCTTATAAGGCAGCGGATAACCCATGAATCGGGATAACTATGATGTCCACATGGCACTTCTCGACACCGCTCTTATCCTGAAAAAGGTCGCAGATGTCATCCTTGATGGGAAACGGGGCACACTGGCGGCTTTGGAAGATATCATCAAACGGATGGACAGAATGGAGGATATGCCCGGTTGTGGTCGCTTCCAGGGGCGGGGAATGGTGGATGACGCTATTCACTAATGGGAGGATTATGTTTCCAAAATCCTTGGTCCCTCTGATAGTCACCCTATGTCTTTCGACGGCAGGGTGTTCCTCCCTCTCCGATTCCCACCGCAGACGCCTGGAAATGGTATACAGTGCACACGAAGAGATCGTCGAGATATCTTCCCAGCTACAGAACATTCAACAGGTCATGCTCTACGCAGGCAGGGTGAATGATTTCCCAATCGCCGACATGGCACTCGATGCCGCCATCGCCATACAGGGCGAACCAGATGATGGGGAAAAGGCGTATGCCTCCAACATCACAAAGCGCATCATAGGGAAAGAAATGGTACGGGCTAACAAGTTGCTTAGACGGAAACAACACCTCATCTCTCCCATCGAGGGGCAAAAGGACACCATTGCCAAGGATATCTCATCCATTGCCAGAATGGAAGCTAAATACGATCTCGTTTCCAAAACACTCGCAAAGTGTGCCATCTATGTCCTCTTCGCCATCTTTTTCTTCCTGATCATTAACCGGTGGTTACCCTAGCTCCCACCTAGCCATTAATTGTTCAAACTTGCAAACCTATGTTGCTTCTTCCTTGACATGGTACATTTTTTTCATCCCATTATTATATCATGGCGAATTCATCAGCAGCACTTCCATTTTTTAACATCAAAAAGGACACTACCAGCGATTTCCTTGCAAAGGCTCGGGCACTGGGCTAAGGAAGAAAATGTCTCCCTTCTCAAATACCTGGCTGCCATGCTTTAGCATGCTCTCCGCGGCCACGACCTCTCCAAAATTCACTTCTACTAGGACGGCTCCGGCGGAAGATGTCCTCGATGAGCTGGCTAGACAATCGGATGCGGATAAAGCAGCAGGCGAACTCAAAACTTTTTATGTTCTTTGAAGACAAAAAATTATAAAGTGTTGCCTATGCCGTCAAAATTTGTTTGATGTTTTATTGGAGTTACGGTGGTATTAGTTTTGGCATTCATTTTCTAATTTCCTTAAAATGTCATCAAGTAGAAACATCGAAAATAGGAAAGCATCTCTTGGGCAGTATACCTTTGAGGAGTTACAGGATTGCGTCGAAAACGATTTCAAAAATTTGAATGCCATCAAATTGGCGAGAACCCCTCCCCACGAAATAGGTGCTTGGCTTGAAAGGCTCTCCCAGGAAGAAAGAGAAATAGTTTTACGGAAGCTATCCGTCGACGATGTAACCGAAGTTTTGGCAGAAATGAATGTTTCCGATTCAGCCGAAATCATTTCTGAAATGCGAGATGCCAAAGCTATAAAGATTTTGAGCTCCCTTGCTCCGGACGATGCCGCTGACCTGCTGGGTGAATTAGAAGATGATGTAAGGGAACGGCTGATGGTTAAAATGCCATCGCAGGTTGCTGCAACCTTACGCAACTTGTTGACCTACGACCCGAACACTGCGGGTGGGGTCATGACTCCCCATGTTGCGACCCTAAAAATAGACATGACGGTCGACGAGGCCATTGAATTTTTAAGAGAAAACAAGGACGTAGCAGAGAATGTGGAAAGTTTGTACGTCACCGATGATAAAAAACATTTGGTCGGAGTTCTAAACATACAAAAATTACTATGGACTGATCCGCATGCAAAGATTGGTGATCTGATGTGTAGTGAAGTCGAAGGTATTTGTTCTCTCGAACAAGATAAAGAATCAGTTGCCCACATGATGGCGAAAAATCACTTCAACACATTGCCTGTTGTCGATGGACAACATCGATTAATCGGTATTGTTACCCACGATGACGTTATCGATATTTTACGGGAGGAAGCAACGGAAGATATTCAAAAATTGCACGGAGCGGGTGGAGATGAAAGTATTCATGATAGTGTACCCTATAGTATTTTTAGGCGTACACCATGGTTAGTGATAAATTTGTGTATTGCATTTGTAACGGCCGGTGTTATTCGCATTTTTGAACAAAGAATTGCCCAGTGTACTGTGCTGGCAGTTTTCATGGTGATGATAACCGGACTAAGTGGGAATTCTGGAGCACAAACATTGGCAATTGCAATCAGAGGTCTCGCCTTAGGCGAGTATCACAGTGGGGATTCGTTAGGGGTTGTACTTCGAGAAACTTTAAAAGGGTTCCTCAACGGTATCGTCATAGGTTTCATCGCGCTCATTGTGACGGGTATTTGGTCACAAAACATAAAAGTTGGGGTGGTGGTTTTTTTGGCAATGATTCTCAATATGGGACTATCCGGGTTCGTTGGATCACTTATTCCGATATTTTTGACGCGCATCAAATGTGATCCCGCCCAAAGTTCATATATTTTTCTCACCTCGATAACCGATATTGCAGGAATGTTCATTTTCTTGGGAATCGGATCATATTTTTTGCTCTAGATGTTTCGTTTTATATTTTGTTGCCGAATAGCATGAAACAGATCGCCCAAGACCTGAATTTAAAAGCAACAACGGATTCCGCATTTTGTAAAATTTTCCCAAAACTTTGCAATTTATTCGGTAAATGCACCCTGTTTGGAAAATTTCAGGGAAAGGACTTTGAAATATATACCACCAAATTCCCTAATATCAAACAGTTTCCCCTGCGACTTGTGGTGAAAAGTAATCTTGGGTTCGCCGAACCATTTCATATTTCAGCCAGAAAAAGACCTTTTTTTGTAAGTTTGCATAAAATTTTCGACAGAGATATATATTTTACAAATAACCCGGTCCTAGATAGTAGGTTACTATTTTCGACCAGCAGGCAGGATCTTTTAAATTTGATTCTACAGTACGACGAAATTCAGGACCAACTCTACAGTATTTGGAAGACAAGGAAATGCGACGGTACACTATCCATAAATAATAATTTTATCATATACCACGAGCCATTTAGGCTGATCACGAAAACAACCCGCGAAAGAATAAAGAATGTAGCAAACTTAATTTGTGACATCACAGATATCATCAAGCTGTCAGGAAAATCTATAGCCCAAAATAATTGATGGGGTGAATTTTATTTGCGCTACGAAATTGTATCTGCATGGAGCTAATGGCTGAGGCTGAAAACTACCTAAGCCTCATGTTTTGCATCAGGCTGATCATTGGCAAAAACATCGCAATCACGATAATACCAACAACGATGGCCAAAAAGATTATGATAACCGGCTCAATCAGAATTGTCAGAAATGTCAATTGTTGTTCGATTTTTCGATCGTATATTTCCGATATTTTTGTAAATGTCTTGGCCAATCCCCTCGATCGTTCCCCCGCTAGAATCAGGCCATTGTCCGTTGTCGTAAGAAATTTATTGCCCCTGAAACTGTCCGATAAAGTTTCTCCTTGTGTTATCTTTATTAAAACTTTTTCGAAGGCTTCCTTGCACTTGCTGTTATTTATTATCCCAATCGATAATTGCAAGGCTTCCTGAAGTGGTACTCCAAATGACATCAACATTCCAATGGTTCTGAAGAAAGTGTTTAGATCCATGGCCAGGAATAATTTGCCAAAAATTGGTAGTTGGTTTTTGAAAGATCCTTTATGAAGATAAATTTTGAAAACTACGATGGTAGCTATGGCAAATATTACTATCATTCCCCAATGGTTGCCGATAAAATTACAAAAATTTACCACCCATTGGGTCAACCGTGGAAAAGACCTGCCATTGGGACCCTGAGATGTAAAAATCATTTCAAACTTTGGAATAACAATTGTCATAAGCAAAATGAGAGCAATACCAGCGACTATCAGTACAATCATTGGATAGATTAGTGCCATTTTTACCTTTTTCCCAATGGACGATATTTTCTTACCAACTTCAGACATTTCCCCCAATGCGATTCCTGGACATCCTATTTTTTCTGCGGCTTTAACTGTTTTTATTTCGGTATCTGAAAAAAACTGGCGGCAGCACATCATTCCTTCGGATAGTGACATTCCAGCGGAGATTTTTTCCCTAAGAGAATGTATTATACTGTAACCTGCGGAACCTCTTTTAAGCCCGACAGTCAACGTTGAAAGGCATTGCTCAATTGGTAAACCTGCCGTTAGCAACATTGCCAATTGTTCAAAAAATGCGTATTTCCAATTAGGTTGATCATGTTCTTTGCAGGAGAAAAGATTGCAAAACTTTCCTAAATTCAAATTATTTCTCCTGGTCTTTGTTTCGCAACATTGCAATAGTTGTATATGAAATCCCTTATCTCGCAGTTCCTGTTCGGCAAGAGCTTTACTGTCGGAAATAATCTCACCCCTAACAACCACATTGCTAGAATCTACGGCTAAAAACCTAAATCGCATTGGCCCTAATTGTAGAAAATATTTTACATAAATAAACCCATTTCGTGAAAATACTTCACGGGAAAATTAGAAACTTTTCCCATACAATCCGTTTTTTCTCTTCCCTCCCTAATTTGACGGTGCCATTTAGGGGGAACGCCACAGCTTTATCAGTTTTTCTGCCATCCGTAAAAGGTAAAATTTTTTACGAAAACGCTTGCCATAAAAAGTTTTTTATGTAGATAATACATAATAACCAAAGAAAGAATAATATGGACGGGATTAATACTACAATGAATTGTAGAGTGTACACTCGAGGGAATCTAGGAGATAAAACGAGTTTGCGTGGTTTAGGAGATAGCCCAAATCTTCAGCCACTGGAAGCTGGGAAAGATACGGCTGTACCAGCACATCCCGTGTCATTGAGAGACGCGGAAGCTCCCATTCCTATGGCTCCTAGAGTGACCCCAGATCGGATATTAGGAGGCATACTCGCAAAAGTGTTTGATGGCAAAACCAACAATCCAAGTCTTATCGTCCAAACCCTACAGACGATGCCTTTTGGAACAATGCGTGTAATTTGGCAAACGATTGCGAATGTGATAGCAAAGGATTGTACCGATGCTAACGGCCATGTGGATGTCGAAAGGCTCAAAGTATGGACGGAGTTTTGCGAAAATACAAAAAATTTCGGGAAAGTACCGTTTTGTTTCATTTCCCTTTCGAGGTTCATGCGTTTACAGATACTTGCGGTAGGCAAATGCCTTTTGGATAATAGAGACAACGCGAGGTCCCTATTAAATGCTGCTAGTACCACCGTTAGTCCGCATGGGCAATCCATTCTAGCCGCCATATCGAGAGAACGGAAAGTGCCCTTGAATCCTATCGAAGCCATACTGGAATCCCTGTTCACTCCCCATAGGCAATATGGCTTCCCGACATGCGAAATAGATTCTAATATCAACGCAGAAAACCATAATCATCCGGAACGGCTGATCAAAATATATATACAAATGTTGAGCAATTCCCAATTCACCTTTCCGAGCGGGTATGCAGTCCAACTACAACCAATAGTGGATGGTTTCATCACCGTTGATTTGACAAATGGTGGGGAAGGACGCAACGATGTATTTGAGGATATTGCGAGTGGCGATCCCACTAAAATTGCCGAACAAATAGCAGAGTGGCAACAAGCAGGAATAGGATATGATCCAGCAAAAAAATATGAGCTCAAAATACCGGTATACAACATGAACGATATACTGTTTGCTCACTCCGTTCTAGCAACTAACTTCGGAAATAAGGAAATAAACTGCAACGATGAATACGGCACCATGTTGGTATACGCCGGATATGGGAAATATGACAATATATATTTACCAACAATCAAAGTGGACGGTCCAAATTTTCTGGACGGAATGACAAAATTAAAAGAAGAGGCCAGAGCCCAACAGCAACTTGGGCACCATTACATGCGCGTGGTGACAAAACCATCTGCTAGTAAATCACCTGCTGGTAATAGTACCCCTAAAGACCTTGATGATCATGCCGAAAACATCGACATCGATGCCCTACTTGCCCTCGACTTGGGCAATATGGAAACCGGGAAAGCCTACCCAATCGGCGACCGTAATATGGCCATTGATCTTCCTCGCCTAGCGGTCAGGAAAATGGATGGGACTGGGGATGGCACTCCTCCAACCTTTCAATTTGGAACCTGGATATGTGGGGGCCAATTCGAACCGGAAGACATATCACAGTTTAAGGTTTACATGACCGAGATCAAGGTCCGCGAAGCAACATATTGGGAGCGATTAAAGCTCCAAGATAGCTCCGATACTTCCGATTGTTTCGATAGCTCCGATTTTTAGAGCCTGCCTGAAGGTTTTTTGGGGTCCGTAAAATTGTGTTGGGATCTCCTTAATCTGCCTATAGGAAGTCTCAAAGCTTTTCTTGCTTTTTCCAATTTGCTTGGGACAAGGGGTGCTACAAATGTATCCGGAAGATTGGAGGTTAGCGTTCCTCGGATCTTCCAACTTTCCTATCCACTTCCCTTTTCTCATCCTTCTCATCCTGCTTGTCCACTCTTTTTGGCTTCCACCTGATCCCTAGCCGAAGAACCCTTAATGACCCCATACGAAAACAACAGTAAGCCGTTTTTTTGTTGCTTTTAGGTGCAAAACTTTTTTGATGCAATGAAGATTGTGCTCAGGTGGTGGAATCGGTAGACACGCACGCTTGAGGGGCGTGTACTTATGGTGTATGGGTTCGAGTCCCGTTCTGAGCACCATGGATAATATGTCGGGGCGTAGTTCAATCTGGCAGAGCGCTTGCTTTGGGAGCAAGTTGTTGTCGGTTCGAGTCCGGCCGCCCCGACCATAAACCTCCCTAAGGACACATCAAGTTTTAAAGTAGATACAAAACTATTAGATAACTTAATATGTACCGTCAAGTGAATGACAGACGAAGAAAATCCCAGGGACAAGAAGGGAGAAGAGTATAAGGGAAGGTACCTTCCGACATCCTTGAACACCAAGTGGCAACCTTGCTTGCTTTTATATTGAAAAGCTCAATTGGGAGCGTATTAAAATTATATTGACAAAGATCCTTTAAATCATATCATTCTCAGTCCTATGGAAGGACTGGTACAAGGAGGTGGTGAAGATCCAGTTGTGCAGGGCATGCAAGGCGATCAGAGCCAGAGAAAGGTCGAGGGGCAATTTGGAGATTCTTTTGTTTCTCCGAGAACCCTGTCTGATATAACTCGGACACAACTGGATTTGACGGCTTCGGTTTTAGGTATACCCACAGAAGATCGTATGGTCGAGCAGGCAAGTCATTTCCCGGGTAATTCAGATGTGCCGGGTCGTCTTAGAACATCGGCAACATGGATTTTAAATAAACTCGTAGCGTTCGGATGGGTAAGTGAGCAGTTAACCAAAAATTTTCTAGTACGCTTTTTAGTTGCGGTTAAATATAATCTCGACAGATCGGAAGTAGCTCTATTGCAAACCCTTGTGAACCGGGGGAAAATATCGGGCCTTGACCCAAGTCATTTTAGCGAAGATGATAAAAAAGCTCTTGATGAGGCTAGGCAGTCATATCAAATATTCGAGAGCGGAATCAGGAAAGCATTTGGTGGGACAACCAACGGCATAAAATTATGGTATAAATTAAGGGATATGCCTCTGAGGGAAGCCCGTGGAATTTGGCAGACAATTGCGAATGAAATAGCTGTAGATTGCTTTGGAGAAGATGGCGATGTTGATGTCGAAAAGCTTAGAGGGTGGATGGAGTTTCTCGGGAATGCAAAGAATTTCGAGGGAAGCCCGTTTTGTTACATTCCCTGTACAGAGCTCACGCGTTCACAGATGTATGGGGTATGCAAACACCTTTTGGCCAACCAAAATGGAGCAAGGGACCTGTTAAATGTTGTCAATGGTATCCCCATTAGGCCCTATGGGGATACCATTTTAGCCACTATGTCGCAGGGCAAAAAACCACCTTTGAAACCCGGCGAAGCCATACTGGCATCCTTGTTCTCTCCCTATAGGCAAATGAATTTGGGGACATGTGCGACAAATGCTTTTCTCAATGCAGAAAACCATAATCATCCGGAGCGGCTGATCAAAATATTTGCACTGATGTTAAGCAGTGGCCAAATCATCTTTCCAAGTGGATATGTGGGCCAACTACAACCAATAGAGGATGGTTTCATCACTGTTGATTTGACAAATGGTGGGGAAGGGAGGGATAAAATATTTGAGGATATTATGGATGGCGATCCCGCTAAAATTGCCTGGAAAATAGGATGGTGGAAAGAACAGGAAGGGATAGAATATTCCGGACTGGTAGATCCGGCAGAAAAGTATAAACTCAGAATGCCGGTACACAACTTGAACGACATACTATTTAGCAACTTTCTTCAAGCAGCTAACTACGGAAATAAGAAAATAGATATTAGCAGTGACTATGGTATCACGCAGATATACATCGGTAATAGTGTATATGGCAGAGCATATTTATCGGAAACTCTGGTGGATAGTTCAAATTTTCTGGACGATATAGCAAAACTAAAAGAACAGGCCGAAGCCCAACAACGACTTGGACATCACTGTATGCGCGTGGCGACAAGATCATCATCCAGTGCCCATATGGAAAACATTGACATCGCTGCCCTACTGGCCTTCGATCCAAATAATATGGAAGCTGGAAAGGCCTACCCAATCGGCGACCGTAATTGGTATGATGATATGTCTCAGGATATTCCCCGCCTGGCGGTCAGAAAAGTCAATGGTACTCCTCCAACCTATGAATGGGGAACCTTGTGGGAATCCGATTTTCACAAAGAAGATATATCAGAGATTAATGTTTGTGCCTATGCTACCGATATCAGAGGTCGCGATGCACGGTATTGGGCTCAATTTATGCCTTAGAAGGTTTGTGTCTCCTACTTTTTGTTGTTTTGCCTAAATTTATCAATCTTTGTCTTTGTCTGCTTGGGTTGTATCGGTTATTTTATAGTTTTCCATGTGCAGGGAAGAATCTGCTCGAAATAGTAGTTTAGCGTTGAACTTTTTCTCTATGGAAATCAGGGCATCTTCATCGTTTTTCATACGCTCTAGAACTTCATTATTTAGCGAAACTTTAAATTCGATTTTTGTTTCACTGGGAACTTTTGCACGTTTTTGTTGTAAAAATTCGATAAGTTTACGATAAATTTCATTGCACATGGTTCGGGGAGACTTAATGAAGCCATCGCCGTCACAATACTTACACATGGTACGCATTTCGCTATTATTACTCTGCGAATGCCGTTGGCGGGAAATTTCCATTAGGCCAAGTTGGGAGATGGGCAATACGAAATTTTTCGCACGGTCCTTGGATAACTCCTTGCGCATGAGATTGAAAATATTAACACGATCCTTTCTATTGATCATATCAATAAAATCTATCACGATTAGACCCCCAATATTTCGTAGACGGAGTTGTCTCGCAATCTCTTTCCCAGCCTCAAAATTTAGATTGAAAATAAAATTATTAGCATCCCTTCCTTTGGATTTATAATTCCCCGTATTAACATCAATGGATGTTAGTGCTTCGGTTTCATGGATAACAACTTCACCTCCGCATGATAACGGAACACGACGGGAAAACGTTTGGTCAATCTGTCGTTCCACGTTAAACCGTTCAAACAGTGGAATATTTTCCGTAAATAGGTGGAACTTTTGTTTTGAGCGGGGAGAAATAGCAGCTACTGACTTTACCATGCGGTCGAATGCTTCCCGGTCATTGACAATTATTCTGTCAATGTCATCGGTTAAAAAATCTCGGACCGTACGCTCTACCAAATCCGGCTCGTTGTGTATGAGGGTTGGTTTAGGACTTTGTTCATAGCGGGAGAGGATCGATTTCCACTCCTGCATTAAAATATGTAGGTCTCGGACAAAATACCGTATTTTTTTCCCAACTCCAGCCGTACGGATAATAACACCCATTCCTTCCGGAATGGTCAGTTTATGTAAAATATCTTTTAGGCGATTTCTTTCCTTAGGATCATCTATTTTTTTTGAGATTCCGCATTCTTCGGAAAAAGGCATCAGAACCAAACATGTTCCCGGTAGAGCAATATTTGTTGTTACCCTTGGTCCCTTACTTCCAATCTGGTCTTTTATGACTTGGATCATGATGTCTGTACCAATGCGATACAAATGGGGGATATCGTTGATGGTAATATGTTTGTTTTTCTTAGATGAATTTTTTCGCACCACTTCGAATGTTTTGTCATTAGCCTCCGGCAAAGCATCCCAATAGTGGAGAAAAGCATTTTTCTCTTCCCCAATGTCGACAAATGCAGCCTTTAATCCCGATTCTAAATTTTGAATCTTTCCGCGGAAAATTGCTCCGACAAGGTTTTGTTCGTTCAAATATTCAAATTCGTAGTTCTCCAATATACCATTGCAAAGCAGTGCAACGCGGGTTTCCGTTATTTCACAACTTAAAATTAATTCACGGTATGGCCTGTTTGGACTAATTAAAGACCTTATGATTCTCTGTATTACTGGCTGTTGTTTTGCCCTTGCAGCAGCTTCTTGTTTTATTTTTTCTAGCGAAAGCTCTTTATGCTGGCCAAGAGAATGGTTGAAAAATTTTTCATTTTGATTCTTTTCAATATCTTTCATTTGTATTCCTAATATTTATAGGAAGGGAACTTGATTTTGTCTGCTGCTTCATGTAAAATTATTTTGATGGCGATAAACACTTTGCACTAAGCCTTGTAAAAAACAGCAAGTTAATAAAAAAGATCCCCCGTAACTTAAAAAAGGAAGAGGGATTCCGGTAATTGGCATTAATCCTATGGTCATTCCAATATTTATACAAATATGTGCTAAAAGTAGCATGCTGATCCCCACGCATAAATATGTTCCAAATTTATCGCGTGCACAATTTGCTGTCCGTAATCCACTCCATATAACTAGAGCATATAACAATACCACCGTTAATGCTCCCACAAACCCTCTTTCTTCTGCTATCACAGAGAACACAAAATCATTGGAAGCTATGGATTTTGGGAGATATCCTAGCTTCGCCTGGGTCCCATTGTTAAACCCTTTGCCATTTAACCCTCCTGATCCTATCGCTATTAGCGATTGATGTAAGTTCCAACTGATTCCTATGCCATCTGGATCGACCTCATCGGGAAACAGAAATGCAATTATTCTATCCCGTTGATAGTCTTTCATCGGGAAAAATGATCGATCTTCATATTTCGTCGTCGTTGTTCGATCGCCTAAATTTTTTTTGTTTAGAAAGTTTCTATACCCATAAATGTCAAATGCAACCATAGACAATAGTATCAATACACCCACAAAAACATAGGCGAAAAATTTTTTCGATAAATTGGAAACATATAGCATCGCAAAAAACATCACGGGAAATGTTAGTGCAGACCCCAAATCAGGTTGCAATAACACCAGTATTGTTGGTATGCAAAACACTCCAAAAAACTTTGCAAGATTTTTAATCGATCCCCAAAAAGATATGATTTCGAATCTCGCCATCAATGCTGCTAACATCACTAAAAATCCCAATTTCGCCAGTTCGGATGGTTGAATGGTGATACCGAAAATTCTTATCCATCTTACCGCACCATAGTGTCGTTTCCCCAGGGGAGACCATGCCAACATCAACAAAATAATACTGATGTAATATATCCAATGGGCATTGTTACGCCACAGGGAATAATCTAGTTTTGATACGATGAAATAAATAACAAAACCGATGGATGCCCAGAGAATTTGCACCCACCACTGCTTACCTCCCACATAGCTATGAGCAGCATAAATCGCTGTTATCCCTATGGATAGTAAAATGACTATGGAAATGACGGGAATTAAATCCCACGACTGCCCTTTGGTATTACCCAACAGTGATGATAGTTTAAACAAAAACTTACTACGTATTATTTTCAAGTTTTTTAGAAAATGTTGCTGATAATCTATCAAGTGTTGCGATTTTACAACACTATTTGATTCTTTCCAAGATTTTTCGTGTGAAAATAGCAAAAACGTAGGTCAAGTGGTGACTTTTTATTCCACTATGGTTTTGTCTACGCTTACCTCATTCCCATTTTCTAGAGGTGTAAGCCCTTTGGGTTGCGATACTCCAGGAGGAAAAGGAAATTTCAATGGCGATGGGATGATGTTTGCGGGGAACAAAATGCTTGACAAAATTGAGGTCTTAGGTAGCTATACGGTCCAGTGGTGATGTTAAATCCAGTGGTTCTGTCGGTTTTTCTTGTGTTGATAATGTGTGTATTGCGCATCAATGTCGTAATAGCGTTAACAACAGGTTCGATAGTTTGCGGGGTGCTAGGAGGAATATCTTTGAAAGATACCGTTGATGCTTTTTCCCAAGGACTTGGAGGTGGAGCAAAAATTGCACTAAGCTATGCACTCCTGGGGGTATTTGCGTCGGCGATTGCCCATTCGGGACTGTCGAAATTTTTAATGGACGGAATGGCGCGTTTATTACATCTAGGTCCGGGCAAGTCGAGTATGCGAAGTACGACAACCAGAACAGGTAACCGCACCAAAATGATGCTATTCCTTACCATAGGTTGTATTGCGATCGCCAGTGAAAACATTGTCCCTGTCCACATTGCATTTATTCCTATCCTAATTCCACCATTGCTGAGCGTTTTCAATGAATTGCGAATGGACCGTCGCGCCATAGCCTGTGTCATTGTGTTTGGCATAGTAGCTGCTTACTTAGTCATCCCGATGGGATTTGGTGAAATTTTCCTGGTGAATATACTTTCCCATTATTTAAAAATTAATGGTTTAAACATGCCATTGGCCGAAATAATTCATGCACTACTTTTCCCAGTTATTGGAATGGGGGTTGGATTGACTCTGGCATTGCTGAGATACAAGAAACCAAGGAACTATCAAACATTGGCCATAAAAAATTCTGGAAAATCTGATCAAATTTCTAGGAAAGATTTCCTAATATCCTGCTGCGCTGTCGTAGTGGTTTTTGCTATACAGTTGATTGCCAGGGATATTGTTTTGGGAGCACTGGCTGGTTTTCTATGTTTACTACTTGGTGGGGTTGTAAAACAACGGGAAGCCGAGGATGTCGTCGCCAATGGATTCAAAATGATGGCGATGATCTCTTTTACCATGCTTGCTGCCGCTGGATTTGGCTATGTTTTACGGTTATCGGGGGGCATTGATGAGATTGTAAATTGTTTGACTGTTCATGCGTCTAGTAGTAAAGCGTTGACTTCCCTTTGCATGTTATTCGTTGGATTTTTGATATCCGTTGGGATTGGATCGTCATTTTCTACGGTTCCAATCGTTGCCAGCGTATATGTCCCTTTGGGAATCAAACTTGGATTTAGCCCAGCAGCAATTGCCGTAATAATTGCGGTATCTGGGGCGACCGGTGATGCGGGATCTCCGGCGTCGGATTCAACACTTGGAGCCACGAGTGGGTTGAATGCTGATGGTCAACATTCCTTGGTTCGCGACACAACAATTCCAACATTTATGTATTTGGCCATTCCGGCGTTCTTTTTTGGATGGATAGCATCACTATTGTTTTAATCATGTACTATCATCGTTGAAATATCATTGCAACGAAGATGCATGAAGTAGATGTCAGTAATGCCGGTAAGAACAATGGAATTTTTTACCTTCGTTAACTCCTTGCCCATTTTTTAAGTTCACTACATGCGTAAAACGATGCAAGGTCCATTTTATTTGATAAATCGCAGATGGCTAGCAGAATGCTGTGGTCATGCGGAGATAAGGGCTCATAAGTTTTCTATTGCAAAAGTATGACTGACGATCTATCTTTGGCTGATTCATGTATTGGCATTGGTATACTATTATTCTCATATGTTACTTTGTGGGTTCATTCTCATTCGGAGCACTTCTGGCACGTATTGAGGGGGTGGATATTTTTTCATCCGGCAGTGGCAGCTCTGGAGCAACTAATATAAAACGCACACTTGGGGGTAGTGCTGGAAGTCTAGTTTTTGTGTTAGATTTCCTAAAGGGGTATATCCCTTCGCTAGTAATTGCAAAAAGTTTCCCAGAAGAAAATTACCTGAATATTCGATTGGCTGCCCTTGGGTTAATTGGGGTTTTACTTGGGCATAGTTTTTCGATTTTTCATAAATTTCGTGGGGGAAAAGGAATCGCTTCTACCATGGGAGGGCTTTTAGCCATTATGCCGAATACGTTGGTCATAGGCATATTCCTCTGGCTAGTAATTTTTCATGCGACAAAAATTGTTTCCATGGCATCCCTGTGCTTTGCTGCCAGTACGATACTGACGTCATATTTGTTTTCATATCCCAAGGACTGTATTGTGTGTGCGATTATCATTAATGGGATTATTTTTTGGCAGCATAGAACAAATATTGTCAGGTTACTAAATGGCACAGAATATAAATTCACAAAAAAGTCCTAATGGTAAGAATTGTTCAGAAATATGGTGGAACGTCTGTAAAAGACATTGATTGTATTCGTTCGGTGGCGAATAGAATCAAAGAATCTTACATCAAAGGAAATGAAATGATCGTAGTGGTCTCTGCCCGTGCTGGTGTTACCGACAGGCTGATTTCAGATGCAAAGAAATTATCTACAACCCCAAATAATAGGGAACTTGATGTTTTACTTTGTGTTGGGGAACAGGAAACAGTTGCGCTTTTATCAATTGCCCTCGATGCTATGGGTGTCAGTGCTATTTCCCGGCTAGCCTTTCAAATTGGTTTACAAACTTGCCCGTCTCATGGCAGTGCTAGAATAGAAAATATTCAAGGAGCAAACATTGAAAAACTGCTGGCAGAAAAAAACGTCGTAATCGTTGCTGGTTTTCAGGGAATTTCTGGAAATGGAGATTTGACAACCCTGGGTCGCGGAGGATCGGATTTGACAGCGTTAGCATTAGCTCATAGATTTCAAGCGGATAGATGTGAGATATATACCGATGTAAATGGCGTTTATACGGGAGACCCAAAAATAATTCAAAATGCTAAATTGATAGAGGAAATAGACTTCGAGTCCCTATTGAGGTTGTCTTTTTTTGACAGTAAAATTATGCAAGATCGATCCATCGCATTCGCTCAGAAAAATAACATCCCATTTACGATTTCTAATACGTTTGGAAACTCTCCGGGAACAAGTGTTGTAGCGCAAACAACCCAATACGAATCCTATGTCATAGGAATAACAAGCAAAACTAACCTTTGCCTGATTTCATGCAAATCTAATGGGGACATTGTGAGTAAAGTTTTAATGTTTTTTGAAAACCATGGCGTGGCGGTAAGCTTTATAAAACATAGGTATTTCGATGACCATACATTTTTCGACGAAATTTCGCTAGATATGCTAGACTTTTCGAATTTTTTGGATGAGTTTAGTGAAGTTTTTCGGCCATATCTGTTGAGTCTACGTAGGGAAGAAAATCTATCACGCATTGATATGATCGGGACAAATATTCAAACGCACCCAAAAGTATATCAAATCTTTGACATTATTCCACAGTCGAACATCCTTCGCTCCGAATATGGCAAGCATGGGTTATCATTCCTAATTAAGTCTGACAAATATGAAGGTTTATTGAACGACGTCCACGATTTAATATTTTAAGCAGCCAACAATCTTGTACAAAAGTGGTGATCGCCATTTTTTAAAGACACGTGCTTTGTTTTAATATAATGGAATATATGATGTAAAATTTTGTTTGCGATTTGTGATAATTTTCACAACATTGTTTCCTCTATGGAAATAAAATCTGAAAAGAAACCTGAAAATATAAACTCAGCTGCTCAGGCCGCTAGTGTAAATCCCGCAAATGTTAAAACCCAATCATTATTTGCTGGGAGAACGTTCGGAATGGGAGCTGGTAACGAAACATTTATGACCAAAGAGGTTAAGTCCGCACTAGATCCAAAAGTAGATCCAAAAGTAGATCCAAAGGATCCGGGCAGTAAACCAGAAGACGTTCCGGAGAAAGAATAGGGAAAGTTTCCATTTTGATGAAACCATAACTTTTGGCTTGCCAAGGTTGAAGCTGTATTCATTCTTTCGAAAGAAGATGTATTCATTTTTTTCGTTTTTACTAACTTTCATTTTAATTTGTGCTAGTATTTTTACCACCCTGGTTATTCTAATGCAGAAGCCATCGGCCAGCAGTGGCATGGGGTCTTCCTTGGGAGGAGGAGCAGTGGAGTCTGCTTTTGGTAGTGATACAACGAGGGTTTTAACAAAGTGGACCGTAGGTGGAATTATTACATTTTTTATCGCGGCATTTTTTTTATCGATGATGCAAATATGGGCCAATTCCCATAAACAAGCCAAAATTAATAGCATTGATCTAAAAAATATCATCGTCGATGATGAAATCCAAAAGCAATGAAGCTTCTCCGATTGACACACTATTTTTTATTTTTGCTTGCACAATTTTTATGGCAAGGTTGTATGCTGTATGGTTTTCCAGGGGATTTTCACAAATTTCGCAACCTTTCCCCTAAAAAAATAGAAGAGTTCGCAAAAAATGTCCGCCAAAACCTTGAGTATGGCAATTTGAACCTTAGAGTGAAAGTCAGGCTCTATGAACCATTGAAAAGCGATAGCCAAAAGTTTGGTGAAATTTTCTATACAAATTCTTCCAGAAAGCAAAAAATTAGAGCGGTTTTCGGGGATAAGGAATATAAATTTAGCTACCATAGAGACCGAATGGCGAAGAATTCCAGCGATAAAAACTTTCCAATCAACGCACCGCTTTTTGACGATTTACTTCTGACCCCACAGGATTTACTTTTTACTCTTTCCTGGAACGATTCCTATGAATATTTTGGAGAGGCAAAGGTTGCAGGGCGACCGGTGCACCAATTCATTCGCTACGAGAAAGACTCCATTAACGACATACAATATGCAAGTATCCTAGCCTTCGTCGATATAAAATATATGATCATTTTACAGATAGATTTCTTAAACGACGTTTCGATACTAGTTAGGCGGCTATCCGTTGGCTCTTTTAAAAATTTTGATGGTATTTGGATGCCAAAGATTGTTGAAATTATGGACTTGAGAGGTCATAGACGTACTAAGTTGGAAATATTGTCTGTCGAAATAGAAAACTGACATCATTTTCTTGTAAAGTTTTTGTTTAGAATTAAAAAAAAGTATTTCAACTTATCTACATCCTAAAATATGAAAATTCCAAATATATATATTGCTTGCCTGCTAATTTATTGCTGTTATTCGTGTTTCGGAGATGTGCTAAAACAGGATGAAAAACAGGATGAAAGTAAAACAATAATTGTACATTCCATTGAGGAAGACGATTCCGTAGAATTCGATGGTATATTTTTGATGTCATCGGAACTAAATACTGCCTATGAGAATGCTCTCGGTGTTCTAAACAAAACATGTGAAATGGAGGATTTGAAAAGCTCTATTGCAAAAATCGAGACGCTTAGCCAAAAATTTCCCTGTGTTTACCCTGAAGATATCGATAATTTTGTGCAAACTTTGCGGGTTCTTATGGATTCTAGTACAAATCAGCAAGAATTGCAGAATATGGAAACATCTTTGAATACTTCATATAACAGTATTGCTCAAAAATTAAACAGTCATATTAATTTGGACTAAATCATACATTTTAGGAAAATATGAAAGAGATTAACGCAGATAGTTTTGAGGAAACCATAACCCAATCGAAAGGTGTGGTGGTTGATTTTTGGGCTCCATGGTGTGGTCCATGCCGTGCGCTAGCTCCTATTCTTGCGCAAGTGGAAGAGGAAGTTGCTGCCAAAGTAGTGATCGCGAAAGTAAACGTCGACGAATGCCAAGAGTTAGCTGAGAAGTTTGGTGTCCAATCGATTCCAACCATAATTTTTTTCAAAAATGGAAAGGAAGTAAATCGGACGACGGGTATGAAGACGAAAGTAGATATACTTTCAATCATCGATTCCCTGTAAACTTTTGCGCGAATCACTTTCATTTCTGCTGTTTTTCTGGATTTTTTCCATATCTTGCCTTACTTTAAGAGATCCGACCTCAGCGATAAGTTGTCAAAACTTTTCCAGGGAAAAGCGCCAGTGTTTTTACTGCACTGAGTCCATTTGTTACATTTTGGGATATAACCCAAAGGTTCCTGGCAATTTCAGGAACCTTTTCCTGAAACGGGTCAGAGCCAATGAGTGCATACATCGAAGTCGTAGCCAACAACACATCCTTGAATCCTTCTTTTTCCAGAAGATTCTGCAAGAAAATTGTATAAACAGCCATAAAGGTTATCATACACCAATTTGCTATTTCGGTATGCCATATTCCATAGGAACGTTGTACAATACCAGCAAGCAATGGGAATACAAGTGCTGACAAAAATTTCCCCAAGCCATCTTTGCCCGCAATGCCCGATTTTAGCTTATTGGAAGCCATGAACACCTGGGCTGTCGCTACGACACACAACATTATTTTTAGTGTGATATGAAACATTGACAATGGCCACGGAAATTTAAATAAAAGACCCCCAACTTTCATTAGGAACAACAGTGCTTGTATGAACAATCTTAATTTTATTCTTCTAAGCAATGGATTGTAGACCCATTGGCTAACCAAGCTCACTTTTGGCCTAGTAAAACCTCTGCCGACTAGTTTGATCATATTTGGGAGCTCTTGAATGGCTTTTCCCAAATGCTTGTGCCCCGCAATTTCCACTAGAATTCCCACAGCGCTACTTGACTGGCAGTATGGTTTCCAGTATGGTTTGTTTGCTCTGTCGAAAAAAGTATCACTTCCCATAGTTTTTTCAGGGTCATATACATACAAGGTTTTAAAATAAAATCCAGGTTTTTTTTGTAAATTTTGCGAATGTATGGTTTAAATCTTGCTATGTTTTTTACGAATATTGCATTCTTAAAAATAGGTACGACCTTAAGATTCAAGAAATTTATATGGGGCGATGTTTGCTACTAATTGCCGCGACCACACTTCGCTAACCATATTCCGCCAACGGCTTCGGATACCCTGACTCTGCCCATAGACGGATCACTATCTCCCCATATAGGGCTTTCCAATTTCTTGATCGCTCCTTTTTTGTCAGGAAAATGGAGAACGGAAGGTTATTTTTAAGCTTTAAAAAAAGCTTGACTTTTGAGTAAAAAATCAAATTCTTTCTTTCCCATGGAAGAGATTAATAATATTCCCAAGTTTGAGCCAATGTATTCTGGGGGGGTTGTAATAACAAGAGACGTTACGCCAGAAGAAGCCGCTGAATTCAACGAAATGTATGGGCGAGGTTTAGATTGGACGGATCCAAGCAAAATTCAAGATTATGGGGAGAAGTACAATGGTCGTGCCCTCGAACCGATGTTGAAATGGATAGAAGGATTTGTGAAAAATCCGAGAGTTGTGCAATACGAAGAAGTGACAAAAAAATTGGAAAGTTTTTCTCCCAAGTACAACTGTGAGATAGATTTTTGCCATGGTGTGTTGTTACCTGCATTGGAAGAATCCGGTCAATTGTCCAAAGTTCCGGAATCGTTGATTGTAGTGTTGAATACATTACATCTTATACATCCGGAAGGTACGCGTTTGCTAAGTGTCGAAAAGGAAGGGGCAGATTTATTGTTTGTTGCCGAATTCAAGTCTACGGTAGGAGGCAAAGTCGTTCCGCATGCTTATAGCTATAGGTTACACGATTATTTATCATCGGAGACAGTTAGGTTAGAGTCCATAGCCCCCGTACCTCTAGATTCATAGCATCACAATGTTATTTCCCTCCGAGAAAGGGAAAGAGAGCGGGGATCTTCAGAGATCCTCCAGCACCAAATGTTAATCTTGCTTATTTTCATATCTTGAAAAGTACGAGAGTGCTCAATTGGGAGCATACTAAAATTGTAT
>JAIRKQ010000028.1 GCA_031260055.1 Puniceicoccales bacterium | reverse complement strand
AAGGTGTCCACCACTTCGTTTACCGCATCCACGATGGTATCCTTGTCGGTCGTTGTTAGGTCCGCCACATCCCCCACCGTCCCGACGATAGCTTTTTCATCGTCGGTGTAGGCGTTGGTATCTTCGTTACTTTCATATTTTTCTTTGACACTCGCCGGTGTTTCCCCCGCCGGTGACCCGCCCAGTACCCACTCCTCGTCGGTGACATCCCATAGGTACATGACAGGTTGCCTTCCGTCCCAACGTAGGCATAGTCCCCATCACTCGCCGTGGGGTGTGCCGTTTCCAGTGCGGTTAGTGATGGGTAGCTGCCCTTGAAGTTTCTTTCTCCTTTTCTTTCCGATAAAAATCAAGGGCAGATTCCATGAATTCCCTCACCGGGTCGTTGGATAGCCGGGCATAGATTGCCGTCGACTGGGATGATTTATGACCCAACGATTTCCCGATTATGAGCAGGCTCGTCCCAGCTATGGCTTGGTAGCTAGCCAATGTCCTCCTCAGGTCGTGGATGCGCAGGTTTTCCAACCCTGCTCGGTCCAGTATTCTCTTCCAGGCTGCTCTTATATTTTCCAAATGTCCACTTTTGCTATCACTGCTTGGGAATACCCACGGTATGGATGAATCCTTTAGCCAGGAACGGTCGTTGAGAATTTCCAAGGCTTCTCCTATGAGCGGAATTCTCACCGGTTCCCATTTTTCGTATCCGGTATCCTCCACTCCTTTATAGAAAAATCTATGTCTTTCCACCGCATGCTCAACACACTTGATTTGCGAGCTCCAGTGTACAAGCACATCAAAAAGAAATCCCTCATGTCTCTATTTGGTTCCACTTCCAATGCTTCCATGAATTTTGGTAGTTCGTCGTGCAAAATAAATCTATCCCTCTTCTGCTCCTTGAACTTCTGTATGCCAGCGGCGGGATTAGTCCCTTCCCAGCCCCAACTTATTGCTTTGTTATAAATTGCACAAATATAGGATAAAACTCTATTCGCTTCATACTTCCCATATTCTTTCCCAATCTGCTCATGCATATTTTGTATTTCACTTCTTGTCACGGAAGAAAGAAGCCTACTAGACCAATGGGGCAAAACTTTCTTCATTCGAAACCTCGACGTCCTTCAATGCGGATAGTTTGTTTTCTACCCCAACATGGCGACCCATGTACATTTCATAGGCTTCTCCAAATGTCTTCTCATCGACTGCTTTTTCTTTCTCCTTTAAAAGGGTTTTTCCCTTCCGCCAGCTGCCCCTTCAGCTGTTGTACTCTTTTCCGTGCTTCATCCACCGTCATGTCCGGAAAGAGAGCTATAACTATGCGGGCACTTTTCCCCTCTATAAATTTCCTATATATAAAAGTTTTGTACCCGTTGGCTGTTACTCGCAAACTTAGTCCTTTTTCTTTCGTATCATAGTATGCTGCTTCTCCTTTTTCAGGAGATTCTATTTCTAACAATGCCGCCTTCGTGAAATTTATTTCCGTCTTTTTCATTTTCTCTTTCCTTTTTCTAGGTTAATTCTTCCATGGACAATCCTTGGACAAGTATTTACCAAAATTTTACCATGTTTCCGCAAAATTTCATAAATCGAAACAAATTCATGTTAAGCCTAAATCTCTTGAATAATGGGATATAGTGGTTTATTACGATTCAGAATGGATTGTGAAGACCTAGGAATAATATTCCTGCAACAGGGGTTCGATTCTCCTACGGGACGCCAGCTGTGGAAATTACATAAATACAGGCTTAGTGGGGGATAAGGAAGACATAAAATAGAGTGCCAAGGAAAAGCCATTGCCTCGAAACTGCTTCATTTTTTACGGTATGCAAAATTACACACGGAACGTTCGAATAAAGCAAAATCACCCCATCCAAACCCACTAGGCAAACCTACTTCCTCTTCACATGTACAACATGTGCAAGGAATATCACGAAGGATGTCGCAGAGAAGTTAGGTGTAGAACTCATAAATTTGAATAAAAGGGAAAAGAACAGGTGATGCGGATGGAAGGTAAGAAGATATGTACACATAGGTCGTAGCGGATGGCGATGTGGCGCCGATTCTTCAATCTACCGAATATTTTTTCAATTTTGAGTTGACAAGGTCATTTTTTTACATAAACTTTTCCCTAGGTGTTAGTGGTTACGTGTGCGATATAATATGCGGGCTTACATAACTTTCCAGATTAGAAACATTTAACTAATACATGTATTTTGAAAGCTTTACGAAGAGGGTTTACATTGATTGAAATGATTGTAGCCGCATCGATTGTATGTGTTTTCCTAATATCAGCAATGAATGTTTTTGTCTTGAGTGGTAAATTTTTTAAAATTGCCGATTTGCAGGCTTTAAAAACGGAACGAAGCATCATCTATTACGAAACTTTTACTAAAATGGCATCCAAGCGTTTCATGCCAAAGCAGTATTTCAAGCTGATATTGCCTCCTAAGGCGAAATTGGCTTTCCAGGCCATCGATGTGCCAAAATTTGCCAGATTGAAAAGTCCCAATGGTTGGGCACCTTCCGAGATTGAATTGTCACTAATATCAGAAGCAGATCCAGAAGTAAATTCAGAAGTAAATGATGGAATGTTTATTGCGGGATTCGATATTTGGTATGGTAGGGATGTCGATCCTATGACAAATATACCATTAAGCATTGTTTTATCGTCTGTTAGGAAATTTTTCTTTGAGAGGAAAAATGTATACTTTAAACCGGTATATGTGAATAAATATAAGCATAGGCAAGATAAGGGTAGCGGATGGGACAAGGGAGATTTTTTACCATTCAATCAAACAACATTTGATGAATTGATCAGAGAAAAGGAAAAAGGTAATGTTTCTAGAATCTATCTTGTTGTAAAATAGTTTTTGCTCTGTTGGAAATCCGAATTCCGGATTGATAATAGATATTAACTAGGTTCGAATTGATGAACGTTGGTATGTTCTCGAAAAACATTTAGGAAAGTGGTTATGAATTTTACCCAGAAGAATGAAAATTTGAATTGCAAATCTGTGAAAATTTGATAGGATATCTGCCTTATTCAGAATGGCATGATGGAACGATCATTACCACCTTTTCTAAAAAAAATTTACCCGTTTCAACAACATTATGTCAAATTGAGAAGTGGCCCAATGATGCATTATATTGAGGAAGGTTCCGGAGAAACGGTACTGTTCTTGCACGGGCACCCTACATGGTCATTTTTCTTTAGAAATTTGATACTTTTATTACGTCCAGATTTTAGGTGCATAGCGATTGACCATATTGGGTATGGATTGTCCGACAAACCGAAAAATTATAGCTATGACATTAAGACGCATATGGAAGACGCCATTTGCTTTGCCGAAGTAAAACGGTTTAAAAAATTCCACATCGTTGCGCAAGATTTCGGAGTTGTGGTAGCTTTGGCCATGGCAGAACGTTGGCCCGAGAGAATTAGTAGCATGTCCCTATTAAATTCTGCTGCTTTTGCCCTACCAAGGCTGCCTGCCATTATTTTACTCTTCAAATTTCCACTTTTTACATTCTTATGCTCAAGGCTTTTTAATTTGTTCGCACAAGCTTGTTTACACTTGGGGACATTTTCCATACTCGATAGAAATGTTATTAGCGGTTTCCTTTGGCCCTACAGAAAATTTTCCAGCCGCGTGGCTATTGCTGCTGGGATAGAGGATATTCCATGGTTACCTGATCATCCATCCCTGGAAACCTTGAACACGATAAGTGAAAAAGCGTTTGTTTTGTGCAATAAAAAGATCAAATTTTTTTGGGCAGATGATGATTTTCGCTACAATTTCGATGTTCTAAAAGCCTGGGGGAAAGTGGTACCAAATGCCTTATATAAGCGCTATCAAATGGCTGGGCATTTTCTGTTAGAGGATTCAACCGAAGCCATGAATGACATCAGGACTTTCGTTTATGGTGCACGAAATATCGAAAAACACCTATTCAAATAAAGTATGCTCCACCATTCTCGAAACAATTGTCAAAATACGGCTGACTAATTTCAATCAAATATGCCACCGCCGAGCAAGATTTCATCCCGATAAAATGCTATGATTTGTCCACTTGCTATTGCCCGCTGTGGTTGTTCAAAGATAACACGGGCTCTGTGTGTTCCCATTTGAAAAATTTCAATCTTCTGGGTAGGATCACGGTACCGTGGGCGAGCTAGCAGGTTTTTATGGTCTCCAAATCCTTCATTTGTAAAGCTTAGACCATGAATGAAAAATTCATCCCTGAATAGGGATTTAGACGTTGGCTGTTCAATTTCTACGACCAATTGATTTTTCGCAAGATCTTTACCAACGACGACATAATGGGAAAAATCGAGGTTCGATGGGACATTGATACCATGCCGCTGGCCCGTGGTAAATCGAAACAAGCCCCGATGTTTTCCGATAATTTCGCCTTGGGTATTGACGATATCGCCGGGCTGGTCCTGTATGTAGTGGGATAGAAAATCTTGAATCTTTACCCTACCCAAAAAACAGATCCCCTGGCTGTCTTTTTTTTTGTAATTTGGCAAATTTGCTTTTTCCGCAATTTTGCGAACTTCGGGTTTTGTTAATTCCCCTACCGGAAATAGCGTGTTTCGTATTTGCTCCTGGGAAAGCAGGGCGAGAAAATACGACTGATCTTTGTTTTTATCAACCCCTTCCAAGATGTCGACGGTCCCATCCCTATTTGTCACTGACCTACAATAGTGTCCGGTTGCAAATTTTTCAAAACCATGGGCGTGGGCATATCGTTTGAGCACACCGAATTTTACCCGTGCATTACATAGGATATCTGGATTGGGCGTAATTCCATTGCGATAACCATTCACCAGTTCTTCCACTACCAACGTTCGGTACTGCAATATCATATTGATGACTTCAAATGTTATGCCGAGTTTTTCGCAAACATCTCTCCCATCGTTTAAATCCGTTTTCCACGGACAGTCCGCAATCGGATTTTGCGAATCTTCAGCGTTCCACGTACGCATAAAAATGCCGTGCACTTGATAACCAGCATCTTTTAATCGCAGTGCAGATACCGCACTATCAACGCCACCGGACATCGCTACTGCTACTTTAGTCCGCAACATTTTTTATATTTTTTCCCACTTCCACAGGGACAAGTATCGTTTCTGCTAATCTTAGGCAATGAAGTTGATTTAATGATTACCCTAGGAGTATTTCCTTCGTGTTGTTGCTGTTCGCCATTTACACTTTCCAAAGTGCCGCCGGACATTACAAGATGTTTACGCAATTCACTAACCATTCTATTGAATGCTTGAGGGCTTCCTGCCGATCGAAATAGTTGGGAACAGACATCTGAATTTATCTGTTTCAACATTATGTCAAAGTATCCAAATGCTTCCGTGCGATATTCATTTATTGGGTCCCGTTGGCCATATCCGCGAAGTCCAACACTGCTCCGTAAGGCATCCATTTCCGTCAAATGTTTTTGCCAATTACTATCAATTGTGCGAATCAGAATTACCCTTTCGACAAGTTTCAGGGATTCTGGATCATCGGTAGATTGTTTTATTTCATAGGCATCTTTTATTTTAGACAAAATTAATTCACAAATTACGTCCCGGGATTTGTTCATCAAATCGGATGCTTTCAAATTCAAAGGAAAGTTAATGTTTACCCATGACAATAGTGTTTTAAAGCTATCGTCATCCTCTTTATTTTCCGTGGGGTTATCCAACAATTGTTCTAACCTGAATTCCAATTCGTTTTGTATGATACTAAAAACAACATTTTGAACATTGTTTTCAATTAGGGAATCGTTCCTGAGAGAATAGATGACTTTCCTTTGCTGATTAAGGACATCGTCATACTGTAGTAGATGTTTTCTAATGGAATAATAGTGCTGTTCGACCTTTTTCTGGGCCGTTTCAATGGAGCGATTCAATAGCGGATGAGCAAGCACTTCCCCTTCCTTAAATGTATTCTGTAGCAGCCGTGCTATTGGGCCTGCCGAGGCAAAAATCCGCATCAAAGAATCTTCCAAAGAAACAAAAAATTTCGAACATCCGGGATCTCCCTGGCGAGCACATCTGCCACGCAACTGCCGATCGACTCGCCTGGATTCGTGCCTCTCGGTACCGATCACAAACAATCCCCCCAGCTCCGGAACACCATCCCCTAATTTGATATCCGTACCACGCCCAGCCATGTTAGTTGCAATTGTAACGGCTCCTTTTTGGCCAGCTTGGGCGATGATTTCCGCCTCCTGTTGGTGATATTTAGCATTCAAAACCTTATGATTTATCATCTCCCGTTTCAGCATTTTGCTCAACAATTCCGAAGCTTCGACGGATGTTGTCCCCACCAGAACAGGCTGTCCATTTTGGTTAGCTGCTTTAATCTCTTCGACCACCGCATTGTATTTTTCCCGACGAGTTTTATAGATCTCATCGTTTAAATCTACGCGGATACACTTTTTATGTGGTGGGATCACCACGACGGATCGGCGGTAAATGTCGTTAAATTCCTGGGCTTCCGTTTCAGCAGTACCCGTCATGCCAGCCAATTTTTCATACATTCTAAAGTAATTTTGCATCGTAATGGTAGCATAGGTTCGAGACTCTCTCTCAATTTTTACACCTTCTTTGGCCTCAATGGCTTGGTGTAAACCATCGCTCCAACGACGTCCTGGCATGGCTCGACCAGTATTCTCATCGATTATGACAACCTTGCCATCCAAAATGGCATACTGTTCATCTTTGTTGAATAAAGAATATGCCCGCAAAAGTTGGGTTAGGCAATGAATTTTGATACTTTTCTGAGAAAATTCTTCCTCCGCTCGACGTTTCTTTTCTACCTTTTGGTTCGGCGCTAGGGAATCATCCACGTCGATGGCGGAAAATATGGATGGCAGGTCTGGCAAAATAAACGCATTTTCATCATCGCTCAAGTTGGTACGCCCAAGTTCCGTCAAATCCGACTGATTATCCTTTTCATCCAGGCAATAATATAGCTCTTCCTTGACCTGATATCTTTCACTTTTGAGCAATTCGGAATTCATCTCGAGGTCGAACTTGTCGAAGTTCTTTCGATAGGTTCCATTTTCCATGAGGCGTAGAAATTGCTTATTTTTTGGCATCCCAAGTTTTACTTGCCAAAGTTTTTTGTAGGCATCACGATCGTAATCTGATCCGCCATTATCCAGGGTGACCTTGGCCTCCGACGCCAGACGATTGCATAATTTTTGCTGCAATTCGACCAAATGGGCGACCGACGGTTTCAATTCCATATAGGGTGCATTTCCCTCGTCTTTGGGGGCCGCCCCTGAAATTATCAGTGGCGTTCGCGCTTCATCTATTAATATGGAATCCACCTCATCGACGATGCAATAATAATGTCCCCGCTGGACTTGTTCCTCCAAGGAAGTCGCTATGCCATTGTCGCGCAAATAGTCAAATCCAAATTCCGATGCCGTTCCATAGGTTATGTTACAGCCATAAGCCCTTTGACGCTCTTCGATATCCATCTCATTTTGCAAACACCCAACTGTTATGCCAAGGAGTTTATAGAGATAACCCATCCACTCCGCATCTCGGCGGGCAAGGTAATCATTGACCGTGACCAACTGGCAATTCTTCCCGCTAAGGGCGTTTAAATATAGCGGCAATGTCGCAACCAACGTTTTCCCTTCCCCCGTTGCCATTTCACAGATTTTCCCTTGATGTAGGGCGATACCCCCCAGCAGTTGCATATCATAGTGCACCATGTCCCAAATTAATTTATGGCCACATACTTCGATTTCTTTCCCGCATAGGCGGCGGGCCACATTTTTTACCAGCGCAAATGCTTCCGGTAAAATATTATCAAGGGATTCCCCCTCTCCCACTCTTCGCTTTAGTTCTTCCGATTTTGTAACAATGGCATCATCGGGTAATAATTTATAGGTTTCTTCCAACCCATTGATTTTCTCCATTATCGGTTGGCATTTTTTGATGAATTTTTTATGGGTATGCCCAGCAAACAATCTGAAAAGTCTTCCAATCATCGTTTATTAATTTCTCGAGCCCATAGGTTTAAATACAATTCATCAAACGTCGAACCAATAATTTAAAAAAATAGATCTCGTATTTTTGAGACTCGACTTGAAGTTTGACAAAGGCAAATATTTTACAAGAATCATTCCAATGTACACCAGGGGAAAATAAATGAATAAGATCTTTGAGCTCTATGGTAAAGCTTTTTCCGGTAAAATCTTCAAAACTGAGCTGAAGAAGCAGATAAAAGAAGCCATTGAAAATTTAGATATTGCAATAAAATATTTAAAATCGGACCGTGCTGAAAAATTTATCGATGAATTGATGAAAAAATTTCCAGTAATAGCTAAAAAAGCATATGAGGAAGGAAAAATTTCCGAAGAAAATGTTGAGGCCGCTAGAAAAATGTCAGTCATTTGGCCCAGTGAAATATCGCAGGCAATGTACGATATGAATCGAAAAATGCTGGACTATTGTAAGCAATTGAAAGAAAAAGAGAAATAGGTATTCAACTCTTGGATTATTTCCACAAGTCTAGTTTTCACGAATAATTTAAGAGGCCATGTCAAACTTGGAAATTGCTTCTTCGAATATTTCTTCACCGGAAATGATCTCTATGTCTATTTTCAAAAAATAGGTCGGGATTGGAAATGCAAGATCCTTTGGAATCCTGACAGCATCTTTTTCCGTTGTAATTGCCAACGTGGCTTCCCTAGTGCATGCGATGTTAAAAATATTTTCCAATTCATTTTTGGAAAACCTGTGGTGGTCTACAAATCGTTTTTTATAGACAATTTCGGCTCCATTCTGTAATAAAAAATTTTCAAAGCCATCGGGGGATGCAATTCCACTAAATGCCATTATTTTTTGTCCTGCAAGGATATTGATTGGTCTTACTTCCTTACCGTTTATGGTCGACAAATTTCTCGAGAAGTGGGCACACTCGATAATTTTGACATCCGGGTTGTATAATTTTATCGTATCAATGATGGAGTCATTGAAGACATTGTTCGACTTGGTTAAAAGGACATAGGAAGCTCTCTTGATTTGGGAAATTGGCTCTCGTAAAGTTCCACGGGGCAACAAATGTTTGTTGCCAAAAGGATTGGTCGTGTCGATCAGCAAAAGGTTCACATGACCTCGCAATGGAAAATATTGAAAGCCATCGTCTAAAATTATTATGTCGACCCCGAATTTGTTTATTGCGTAGTGGCCTGCTTTAACGCGATCCTTGTCTACGATAACAACAACTCCGGGTAGGTTTTGGGCCAACATGAATGGCTCATCCCCTGCTACCTCAGAATCTAATAGTACCGATTTCCCATTGCTTACAACTTTAGGTGGTGGTTCATCACGGTGGTTCATCCAACGAACAAATGTTCTCCATTTGGATTCGCTTTTACTCTTATATCCGCGACTAAGAACTGCCACTTTTCTTCCCCGTTCATGTAATTCACGGGCAATTTTTTCTACGACTGGAGTTTTTCCCGTTCCCCCCACCGTCAAATTCCCAACAACTATGACTGGGCATCCCAAAACATCCGATGTGAAAATCCTTTTCACATATAAAAGATGCCTCAACTTTACAATCAGGGAAAACAAAAAGGATAATGGCAGCAATATTAGGGCGGCACATGTGATTCCCAATGACTTTTTTCTGTCGTATAGCACATCCGTTGCGAATATTTCCATATGGTTCATTAACCTGTAAAATTTTCTCAAAAACTTTTTACAAAGATAGCGGACTCTTCTCAATATTCGCATGTCGTCTGGTTACATAATGGTCGACTTTAAATGTTGGGCAAGTTAAAATCGTTTTGCTTATTACAAATGTGTCTCCAAAGGGAGGCATTTTTGTATCACCATCAAATTCTCCAAAAATCGTGCTCAAGTATAGCTCACGGCATGCCGGAAACAACACTTCATAGATTATTGCACCGCCGCATACCCAAATTGGACCTTTAACAGCAAGTTCCAGCAGTTGGTCCAACTTTTGGATTGTAATAACAGTATTGGGATGCCAAGTGCTATCCCTTGTCATTATAATATTCTGTCGATTTGGAAGAGGATGGCCGATGGATTCAAAAGTTTTACGTCCCATTAGCACCGATGCATTTTGCGTCATTTTACGAAAAAATGCCATTTCTTCTGGAATATTCCAAGGAATGGAATTATTGTTTCCGATTACGCCGTTGGTAGCCATCGCCGCAATTGCTCGAATATCTAATTTTTGCAATAAAATATCGTATAGGTCTGTCGATATTTTCGTCATACTGCAATGGGTGCCTTTATGGCTGGACCATGTTCATATCCCACAATTTCAAAATCTTCATATTTGAAATCGTCGATGGAAGAAACTTGTCGGTTTAATTTTAAAATTGGTAGGGGGAGCGGTTTGCGTGATAGTTGCTCTTTTACCTGTTCCAGGTGATTGGTATAAATGTGCAAATCTCCAAACGTGTGTACAAATTCTTTTGGATGGAGATTGCAGACATGGGCAACCATTATGGTCAAAAGGGAATAGGAGGAAATATTGAAAGGTACGCCCAGGAACATATCAGCACTTCGCTGGTATAGTTGACAGCTCAGACCTCCATCGGATGATACGTGAAACTGAAAAAATGCGTGGCATGGGGGTAAAGCCATTCTGTCTATTTCTCCTGGATTCCAAGCTGATACAATATGCCTACGGCTGAACGGATCTTTTTTGATTTGTTCTATGACGTTGGCTAGCTGATCTATCACTCGACCGTCAGGAGCTCGCCATGTTCTCCACTGGGCACCATAAACACGCCCTAAATTTCCATTTTCATCGGCCCATTCGTTCCAAATTTTTACACCATTGTCCTGCAAATATTTAACATTGGTGTTCCCGCTAATGAACCACAGAAGTTCATGGATTACTGCTTTCAAATTTATGAACTTTGTCGTAATAATGGGAAAAGTATCTGCCAGATCGAATCGCAGTTGGGCTCCGAATAATCCAATGGTCCCAACTCCTGTCCTATCAGTCCGTTTTTCTCCATTGGTTAATACTTCATCCAAAAGCTCAAGGTAATTTTTCATAGAAGCAAAAACTACCTAAGATATTTTCAACGAATTCCCAATGCTTTTTTTATTTCTTCGCATTTATGCTGATATTGAGCTTTCTTTTTGCCAAATGTTAATTTGGAAAGAATTTTACACCTATAGTAGTTGCATTTGTTATACCTAAAAACTTTGGCACGAACTGTAGCATCAACATCGACCATTACCCTAGATGAGATATATTTATAGAGTATTAATCGAGGTTCATGACCAAAACACCGGAATTTATGTAGTGGTTTGTGCCATCCAGATTGATGGATGATAGATATTCATTCCCCTCTATTATGATGTATCTATCTACGCCAGCAATGTAAAAACCTTCAAGATTCGTGTTAAACAATTCCCTGAGGTCATGCCTGACGATTATATCGACGTCAAGATATATACTTTTTGTAATTCGGCAACAGGTTTGGAATCAACAGCCGATAATAAACAGAGGCTGGCCAGTCCCTCTCCAATGTCTTCTCCAATGTCAAGTCAGCAAAAGCCGTCCCCATATCAACGAAATTAATTTTGGCCTCATATTGAGCTCCCAACTCAAGGATGAAATTCTTATACCTTGCTTCAAAATCCGAAGGAACGAGTAAGTAAAAGTCGTAGCGCGTATCGGCATTTGAATTTTTCAAAGTCGACAACATCGTTATGTACATTTGAGGCCCATAATTATTATCCGCTGCGAGGACTACAGGAATGACATCGCCGATTTTTTCATCGTAAGCTACATTTTGTGTTTCGATGGAGAAAGATGTATCCCCGATTGCTGTCACCCCCGTGGGACAAATTAGCAATAGTAGGCTACACAATATGCTTCCACAGCCAGCTTTAATTTTTTTACATTCCATATGCTATGAAAATGTAAATTGCGTAAACCGTTTGTTAAGTCAAGACGTGATCAAGGATTTTTGTTAATGTTGTGTAAAATTTTAAATAGATTTCCGAATGATTTCCAATGCGTAGGATTTCATAATTCCTGGCAGTTTGTGGGAATTAATAAAATCTAGGAGCAATTTTGTATCTCTTTTTCCCACTTCCCGTAACATCCAGCCACAGGCCTTATGCATAAGGTGATGCGGGTGGCTGAGGAAATGTTCACATAGGTCAATTGTTAGTTGTAAATTTCCATTTTTAATGAACGCCAATGATGCCACCATGGCAATCCGATTCTCCCACAAATTATCAGATTTTGCCAGCCTCCAAATAATATCCGTTCCATCGTTTCTCTGGCAATATGCACCGCAAATCCTGTGTGCAGCAACGTCTACCAGGTCCCAATTATTTATAAATCGTGTATTGGCGAGGTAAACGCGGATCACTTCTTCCGGGATCGTTTTAAATTTTTCAATTAGCAAAACAAGAGCAACAAAGCGTGCTTCATGCAACTGGTTTTGCAGTAATTTTTCAATTTCATCAAACGAAGTGTTGGAATACTTTTTTGCGACTTTTCGCAGGTCTGGAACGCTCGTGCCGCAAAATTCATCACCATATCCATATTGGCCAGGCCCTCCTTGAAAAAATCTCTCACATTGCTTTGCGGAGGATGGACTACCAAATGATTTGATCTCCTCTATAATATGCTTGGTTATCATTTTCTATTGCCAGCAAACTCAAATTTTTTCGCCAAGTTACCATGTCCATGGCGAATGGCAATATATTTTATTTGATTCGTCGGTAGCAGACCATTGGAATAATATTCCTGCGTTTAATAGTTTGCCAAATCTACTTCTGCCGCGAATAAAAACATTTGAATTGCATAAAAAATTTTTACTCATGATAAAATCTGTTGCGGATGAATATTTTAACGATACCGGTTTTTTTTGTATCCTATGCCCTAGGGAATTTGCCTGATCCACTGCGGCCGAATTCCCTGTTTATGCGGTTATTACTAAACATTGGTAGTAAAATTTTGTTGGCCTGGTTTTTGTATACTACCGGATTAGAATTTTTTGGGATACCTTTTGTCCTATTGAATTTAATCATGCTACTGTCCGTGGCCTTTGCCCTATACGCTGAAAATTACTCAAGGTTTTTTGAACGTACGGATTTGGCCCAATCTGTCTTTTTAGCAAATATATTTGCCATTGGATTACCACTTGAAAATCCACAGAAATTCTTTTACGCATTTTTCATACCATACCTAGCTAGCAATGCAATCCTACTGACAGCTGGATTTCTAAAAGAATTGGAATATAATCAACGATCCGTATATATCGAAAACTTTTACAAATTCTTTGAAAAGAGAACGGTCATCCCCATTCCATTATGCCTAGCAATGATATTTTTATTGGGAATTCCTCCTTTGCAGGGATTTCACTGGCGAATAGAACTGTTAAAGGCTGTTTATAATTTCAGGCGGCCATGGAGTTTCGTAACGTACACGATTTGTTTTTATTCCATGGGCTATGTATATCTCAAGTGGATACTGGCAATTTTTCAAAATAAATCTTCTCCTCAAGAAGTGAGCAATTTCCATGCTTCTTCCGTACTCAACTGGCTGGTTAGCTTATGTGCATTGGCGATACTGGGATGTTCGTTTTTAACTCCCAATTAAATATCAAAATTTTATTTGTAATCGCAATGGTTGACCATATTTTGAAGCAAATTGATGCAAAGTGACCAATCATCGACTCCCATGATGCGGCAGTATCTGGAAATTAAAAAAACATTGCCGAAAAAAACGCTACTATTTTTCCATCTTGGTGATTTTTACGAATTGTTTAACGAAGATGCGGAAATTGGAGCACGCCTATTGGGAATAACATTAACCCGGCGTGGAACGATGCCAATGGCGGGAGTACCCTATCACGCCGCCACATCCTATATAAATAAACTTTTAAATCGCGGGTACAAAATCGCCATCTGCGACCAAATTGGCATCCCGAAACCGGGACATCTCGTAAAACGATCCTTGGCACGAATTCTTACGCCGGGAACCATACTCGCAGAACACCAGTTGGATGCCAAACAGAACAAATACATTCTGGCGATAAACATCAAAAAACATGAATTTTCCATAGCATGGCTTGAAGCATCAACGGGGGAATTACAAATCGCAACATTCCCCGATCCTCGGAAACTATTTCCCATTACCTTCGCTCTAAACCCCTCCGAAATCATAGTCCCAGAAAATTCACAATCCCAATGGCCAAGTCTGGATACAAATGTTAGAGAATCTCTAAATGATCTGGTCAAAGGACGTACGTTATCAGAGCTACCGGAATTTTATTTCGACAAGGTCCACGGTGCAAACGTTGCCAAAGAAATTTTAGGAGTATTAAATTTCGATGGCTATGGAATAACCTCCGATGACTATCCTGCCCTCGGTCCTGCCGGTGCACTCCTTCACTATGCCGAAGAAAATTTCCGCCAAAAGCCACAAAATATTAAATCAATTCGATTGTATAGACCGCAAGAATCCGTGCAAATCGATCATTCCACAATCAAAAATTTGGAAATTTTTCATTCCGTTTCCGGTCAAAAAATTGGGTCGCTTGTACATGCCATCGACCGCACAACAACCCCATCGGGTACCAGGCAATTGGAAAGATTTTTGATGGAACCCAGTTTGCAAAAGAACGAAATCATGGGTCGGCAAAACTGCGTATGTGCATTTTGGGAAGATGAAGCCCTACGGCTTAATGTTAAAAATTGTCTAAAAAGTACCTATGATCTGTCGCGAATTTTGACGCGTCTACAAAATCACATGAGAAGTCCTCGAGACCTAAACGGAGTCAAGTTAACCATCGAACAATTCCCTACCCTGAAAAATTTTCTAGAAGCGAGTAAGGTTCCCGAGCTAAAAAAATTTTCTGAACAAATTCACACATGCGATGAATTAAAACGTCTCCTGTTTTCTGCCTTGGGAGATAATTTACCGACCGACCTACTGTCCGGTGGTTACATAAAAACAGGCTATGATGCTCAACTTGATGAATACCGAAATCTATCAACGAATTGCAAATCCTGGATCAATGATTTCGAACGCAAGGAACAATTGCAAACGGGAATCAAAAGCCTAAAGGTCAAGTACAATGGAGGGTTTGGATATTTTATCGAAGTAACCAAGTCCAACCTGCACCTCGTCCCCACCTATTACATTCGACGACAAACAACAGTTAGCGCGGAACGGTATACCACGGATGAACTAAAAAAGAAGGAGATAGAAATTTTAAATTCCCAAGCTTTGTCCATCGCATTGGAAGAACAAATTTTCGACAAATTGGTCGCCAAGACATTGGAAAACTTTCAGGACTTGTTGATGGCTTCCAAAGCACTGGCTCAGTTGGACGTTTTTTGTGGGTGGGCAGAATTGTCCCGAGAGCATCACTATTGCTGTCCGGAAATAGTCAATGAAGACTGTTTGGAAATCGTAGATGGTCGGCATCCGGTCATTGAACAAGTGCTGAAGCGTGAGAATTCGGATACTTGTGGAGATATTTCGAATTTTATACCCAATGACCTGCGGTTAAAAAACGACGAGGTTCAGATCGCTTTGATCACCGGACCAAACATGGCAGGCAAGTCTACCTATATTCGCCAGGTTGCCCTAATTGCGTTGTTGGTTCACATTGGCTGTTGGGTTCCCGCTAGGAAGTGCAAGCTTTCGCTTATCGACAAAATTTTTTCGCGCATTGGATCCGGTGATGATCTGTCCCGTGGACGTTCAACGTTTATGTTGGAAATGTCGGAAACCGCTAATATTTTGAACAATATGACAAATTCTAGTCTGATAATTTTGGACGAAGTAGGTCGCGGCACGAGCACATATGATGGATTAAGTATTGCCTGGGCGGTTATTGAATACCTCCATAGGGATGACGGTAGAGGACCTAAGACACTATTCGCCACCCACTACCATGAATTGACAAAGCTATCCCAAACCCTTCCCCGCATGAAAAATTTCCAAATGGAGGTTAAGGAATGGAATGATGGGATAATTTTTATGAGAAAAGTTCTAGATGGAGCAGCTGATAAGTCCTACGGAATCCACGTCGCTCAACTGGCCGGCATTCCCAGCAAAGTCATCTCCCGTGCCAAAGACGTTCTCAAGGAATTGGAAGAGGAAGGTAACGTTTTCATGAAAAATGTTTGGCATAAAAAATCTCACGCTTCCCAGGAAGATTCACAAATTACGCTTTTTTAAGAGCAGAAATTATCTTCCAGCTTCTCGCAATGGACGGGTTAGCTTCTTTTTCACACCATCCAAAACCCCGTTCAAAAATCTTCCGGATTCGTCCGTCGACAGGATTTTCCCAATGTCTATGGCCTCGTTCATGGCAACTATGGGAGGTATGTCATCCCGAAATAACATCTCATATATGGCGACCCTTAAAATAGCCAGATCGACGATTGCTATTCTGTCCAAAGACCAATGGGTAGCGTGTTCTTTTATCAGATCATCGATAACGTCAATGTTTTCAACAACCCCCACCACAAGCTCTTTTCCAAATTTGTACTGGTCGTTTTCTCCTGGGAAGTAAGAATCTATAAAAGCATCGACGATGTCACCGATCTGCACAAGCTCTTCATTTTTGTTTATGGACCAGGCATACATGAACTGTACAGCAAAAATTCTATTTTTCCGCCTACGGGACATATCTTCGGGAAACATGATCGTTATTGCTATGTCATATCTACCAGCGGTCAAGAAAATTATAAATCGAAGGGCTACGGGTTAAATTTGAATCGTTGGGGAGCTACTATTATGACGTACTCACCTTTTAGGGGCATCGATGCAATTTCATCGTAAATCTGACCAACTTCGCCTACATGAAATATCTCGTGCATTTTTGTCATTTCCCGGGCCATGCAGATTATTCTGGTCGCCCCCATCACATTTTGCAGGTCTTTCAAAAATTTCAGAATCCTGTGGCAGGACTCGTAAAATATCAAAGTATAGTCGAAATCGGCATATTTTTTGAACATATTAATCCGGGCCGATGTTTTGCTTGGCAAAAAGCCAAGAAACAAGAACCCATCGCTCGGTAATCCTGATGCTGCTAGGGCAGTAATGAGTGCACAGGCTCCCGGAAGCGACTCAACTGGAATTTTACGCCTACGGCATGCATTTACGATCCTATATCCCGGGTCACTTATCGCAGGAGTTCCCGCGTCGCTTGTTAAACAAACGGTATTTCCTCCTTCTATGAGGTCTATTATTTTTTGGACCTGTCTTTCTTCGTTATCGTCTCGGTAGAGGAACATCTTCTTGTCTATTTTCAGATGGTTCAATAGTTTAGAACATACCCGTGTATCTTCGCAGAGGATAATATCACACCTGGCTAACGCCTCAATAGCCCTAGCTGAAATATCACCCAAATTCCCTATGGGTGTGGGGACTATTACCAGTTTTGACATTTTAATGAGGATAGACTTGTGATAGGCCGAAATTTCTAATTAGCTTTACGATCACTTTTATGGCCACTAGAATACGATAAATCCTCTAGACGAAGCGTAGGGTTTTGTTCCCATTCCGTTGGCCTCGCCCACGGCAACTGCGAATTCTTCGAGCCTAAGTCATTGACGCTGCTACAAGCTGACGTCAACAAGAGCAACATACCAGCCATAAATTTCCCAATGTGCCTCATAGGATGATACAATGGTTTTAACGGTAAAATTTGTCAAGGCTAACGATCAAAAAATTTAGATAAAAAGCATTTTATTTTTCTTAAAAAACGTTAGTATGGAAGGTGGTGCTTTCAAGGGAAGCAAAAATTTCTCTGGAAAGGTTGTTTAGAATAAGAAAGTGGGGATAATTCAATGCATACATCAAAAACAGATAATAGGAAGGTTGTTACAAAAAAGAGAACGAATGTAAATAAGTCTAGGCCGGATACGATAAAAAAGCCAGCTACGGGTATTTCTAAGCAAAAAAGTAAAACATTGTCAGTTATTGCCAAGGCCAATATTGGTTTTGGCAACCGCTTGTATATTCGTGGGAATGGCTGCGGATTGTCGTGGGATAAAGGAATAGCAATGAAATATACAAAAGATGACCGTTGGCAGTGGGAACGTAAAAATACGCCGTCCAAAACAAATTTGGAATTTAAAGTACTAATAAATGATGAAATTTGGTCGATGGGTGAAAATTACACCGTAAGCAACAAAAATAACGAAATTTGCCCAACTTTTTAAACAATAAAGAGCATTGGGGGATAAAGTTTGATTTTTCTAAAGTAAAACAATATATAAGCGGTCCGTAATGAAAGAAAAAGACTCTGAATTTTTATTAAAAATCCTTTCAGGGAACCATCAGGGAGCTGAGACCGTTTTCGGATATGAAACGGTGGTGGTAGGGAGTAGTAATAACAGCGATGTTGTGTTATCGGATTCGTTTATTGAGCCAAGACATATGGAAATTACTTTTTCTGCGGAAGGGATTAAACTTAAACCTTTAAATAGTAAAGTATTTGTCGACGGCAAATTGGTCAAAGATGAAACAGTTACCGTTGAAGAATTTCAGTTTATCACAATCGGATCGACCCATATGGTTATTGGGCCTGCTAATCAAACATGGCCAGCCATATCGGCGGCAGATGCTCCCCAACTTGGGCAAGAGGATATTGGCGACAAAGAACAAAATGATGTTATTGTTGACGATAAGATCTCTACAAACGCAACAATGATTAACAAAGTTAAGAGTAAACGGTCGTGGTTATACGGTGGGATTACCTTGATAATATTTGGATTTGCAGTTTCCCTTCTATTTTTCATTTCCATCTTTTCGGATCCTGCCAAGGTTCCTGAAAAGCCCGACACATTTGTTCTCCTCCAAAATGCGGTTGCTGAACATGGGTTAGCTGGCGATATAACTATCAGCAAAACTCCAACGGGGCTTCTCGCCACAGGATATACTCTATCTAACGAAGAATTATCGAAGTTGAGTGTCAAACTGAGATCTATCGCTCCTACCATTAAACAAAAGATCTACAGTGAGGAAAAAATTTTATCGGAAATTAATATTTTATTAGCCAATGTTGAATCGCATCCTAAAGCACAATCTGTTGCCAATGGAGTGTTTCTAATAACAGGCTATGCCTATGACAAAGACAAATGGAGCAAGACTCGTAAACGAATAATTGAAGATGTTATGGGAATTATTGACTTGCAGGATGAAGTGATTCTCCCGACGAAAGCATTTAACCTAGTAAAACCGATAATTACAAAATACAAATTAACCGGAAAAATTGGCATTGTTCCCCAGGTTGATGGCATAGCCATTGGAGGGTTGGTATCTACCGATGAAGAAGAAAATTGGCGGTTGGCAAAGTTACAAATAGAAAAGACGTTTGGTAAAGACATTTTAGTAAAAAATTTTGTAAAAATAAGTGACCCGGAAGTCATCAAACAACAATATTTTGGGAGCGAAGTTAACAGTGTTTCCATCAGTGACAGTGGATTAAACTGGATAGGCTTCAAAGATGGGACAAGATATATGGTTGGCTCAACGCTTTCGAATGGCTATTCGATAAAAGATATAACTCCGGAAAACATCGTATTGACAAAAGGGAATCAAACTATTATCCTCAAAATAGGGGAGTTATAATCAATGGATTCAGGGAAAAAAGAGCGTCCAATTTTAGTAGATATGGAGAAGAATCTCCTAGAAGATAAATCTGGGCTTTATCGTAAAGAATTGATAAATAAACTTTTGCAGTATGGATCGGAGGTCAATATAATGATTCACAATGCCAATGATGACAATGATGTGTTTAACCGATTGAATATGGTTAAAAGAGCATTGCAACAAGCACAATATACCATAGAAAAGTTTTAAATTCGTGTAAATTTTCGACTTTCCATTGGCGCTTTAACTTCAATAGTGTGCGATGCTGGTGTTATTTATTATTTGCCCACAATGGGGTTTTGGGTCAACACATGCTGCGAAATGTTCATTTGATTAAGCCTATTACATATGGAAATTTATTCCAGATAGATTTGACATAAGAATTTATCGAAATTGAATGCCACAAATAGGGTTATGTCAAATTTGATCAAATGTTCGTTTTGCGGGAGATCTCAATTGGAAGTAGAAAAATTGATCGCGGGTCCCAATGGAATATTCATATGCAGTAGTTGTGTTGCCAAATGTGCCCAGGCACTTGGTAAAGGTTTTGTCCCATCTGTGGTGACTGATACTTCTTCCAAGCCAGATCTTCCAAATTCTAATGGGCAGTGCGAAGATGACAATCTATCCATCGTGGTACAGGAAGATAGGCTATTCAATTTTAACATGGTTTCTCCTGCGAAACTGATGGAGGTTTTGAACGAGAACGTCGTTGGGCAGGACCACGCCAAAAAGACATTATCCGTTGCGGTATATAACCACTATAAAAGATTACTTTGTGATGGTATCTTTGCCCAAGATAACACACCCCACAAAGAAGCAATTTCTGAAGATTTGAAGGATGTCGAGATTGAAAAAAGCAATATTTTGCTAATTGGCCCCACCGGTTGCGGAAAAACCTTGTTGGCAAAAATATTGGCCAAAGCACTGGATGTATCATTTGCCATAGCCGATGCTACCACATTGACGGAGGCGGGGTATGTGGGAGAGGACGTTGAAAATATTGTGCTGCGCCTTTTACAGGCGGCGGATTACAACCTCAAAAAAGCCGAATGTGGAATCATATACATCGACGAAATTGATAAAATTGGTCGCAAAACAGAAAATGTTTCCATATCTCGGGATGTTTCCGGTGAAGGTGTCCAGCAAGCCTTATTGAAAATTCTCGAAGGAACTACTTGCAACGTACCCCCGAAGGGTGGACGCAAACATCCCGAACAAGAGTATATAACGGTAAACACGAGAAACATCCTGTTTATCTGCGGAGGAGCATTTGCGGATCTGGACAAAATCATCAAGGAGCGAATTGGTAAAACCGTCCTGGGATTCAAAGTATTGCCTAGGAACAACGAACCTGAAAAAGCCGAAGAAATAACAAAGAATGTTCAACCGGAAGATTTAGTAAAATTTGGACTCATCCCCGAGTTTATCGGCAGATTACCGGCCATATCGGTGCTCGATGAACTAACGGAAGAAGATCTATGCCGCATTCTTTTAAGTACGAAAAATGCACTGATAAAGCAGTATAAAAAATTGTTAGCACTGGATGGCGTTCGCCTAACAATTGCCGACGATGTAATCCCCGAAATCGCTAAACAGGCCGTTAAAATGAAAACGGGGGCCCGTGCACTGCGTTCACTTCTAGAAAACATGATGCTCGATATCATGTACAAGGTCCCCCAAAATGATAAAATTTCCGAAGTGATAATTTCGAAGGATGTTTGCAATAAAAAATGTGAGCCAACTTTTGTGACGGAAGAATAGCTATCCAATGTGGCAAAAGAGAACAATATTTTCCCCAGAATTTCTTCGAGGTTCTCAGAAAAATCTTGACATACGTTCTTTTTTTGCTAGGAAGTTCGGTAGCCTCGGGAAAGGCGTGGGAGGTTTTTTAACGTTTTAATGGAGGAAAATCATGGAAATGCCAATAAGTAGGTCTCGGGGCTTGGATAGTTTGGATGGTTTTGTGCAAGCGGAGGAATTTGACCCGGATTTTCAAATTCCTAGCAATGCAACAAGTCCACAGGAGCGCATTGACGGAGCGGCGGAAAGTTCGTCGTTCCAATTCATCCCGCTGTGCAAACGGGTAGCTTTGCGGCTGGGAATAAGTGTTCTAAATGTCATCCAGTTTCTTACGGATAATCCGGAAATTTTTCTGGTGCCGGCCTTTGCCAGCCTAATACCATCCGTTAACGGTGAGAATTGTATGGTGGAATGTATAAATAAATGCGAGCAATTGTATGGTTACAGTAGGTATGGCAGAGACGACCTGTTGCGGGTTTGTCTAGCAGCGTGCGGGCAAGGTTGTGGCAGAAAAGAATTATAAAAGAATTGTAAAACAACGAAATGGGATCCCTGGGATGGGGAAAATTTTCCCACGGGAACAAGGATTTTGAGAGTTTAATTTAGCAAAATGGTACTTTCCCTAGAATTTTTCTGGGTTTCCCCTTGGCTTCTTGACTCATATTCTTTTTGATGGAGGCATCTCTTGCCTTCGGCAAAGAGACAAGCCGTTGCTGATTTATGCAGAAGTGTGTAGACGAATTTGTGTCGAAAAAGAGCTATAAAACGATGGAATGGGGAAGCTTTTGCCAGCAAAAATGTGGTTAAATAAATAGAAAGTTTTTAATCACAAAGAAGAACAAAAAACAATCAAATTGGCGGTATTCAAAGCAAATGTAGCTTCATACATACTTTTAGCCGCTTCCCCGCTTGTCAATTTGGTATATACCTTGAGGTTCATCCGTTAATTTATATTTTCATTAGCTGTTTAAATTCATGGTAAAACTTAAATTTTCTTTAGCCATTGATTTTTTTGCCCTAATAATTATCATTGCTTTTCGATGAAAGAGGTTGTTTTTTTTAATCGCTACACCAATGCCGTGGAGGAAGAAAAAATTATAGGAGAGTTGTGGATACGATTGGCATATTCAACGGCCCTCGGAAAGCTAGCAACGGCATTATTGTTTAAGCGGAAATTATTTTCCGTTCTTTTTGGAAAGTTTGCATCCAGTCAGGCTAGTAGAAGGAAAATCGAACCTTTTATAGAAAGATATAATTTGAAAAGCGATTCCTTCGAAAGAAAAATCAGTGAGTTTACGTCATTCAACGATTTCTTCATTCGGAAATTAAAACCCTCGGCCCGTCCAATTTCTCCAAAATCCGACATAATTACTGCACCCGTCGATGGTAGGCATCTGGCATATGTCAATATGAAAAATCTTTCCCCATTTTTCGTAAAAGGGGAACAACTTTCGATTGAGGACTTGATCGTCGACAAGGCGACAGCCAAAAAATTTACCAATGGCAGTGTCCTAATATCTAGGCTTGCTCCCATCGACTATCACAGGTTTCATTTTCCCATCGCATGTGTGCCGAATAAGACATTCCTGATAAATGGAGAATATTCCTCCATTCACCCAGTGGCAATGAAGGGGATGGTTGATACCTTTCTAAGGAATAAAAAAATGTCAACGCTGCTGCACACAAAAAACTGTGGTAACATTCTAATGGTCGAGATAGGTGCCATGTGCGTTGGGTCCATTCAACAAACTTTTGTTCCTAAAAAAACTACCCTAAAGGGAGAGGAAAAAGGTTATTTCGAATTCGGTGGTTCGACGGTAATCCTGATCTTTGAAAATGGGCGCGTGCAATTTTCGGATGATATTTTGGAAAACACTGCCTCCGGCATAGAAACCTATGTTCTAATGGGAGATGAAGTTGCTACAATTATATAACAATGGCCGATAGCGTAATTTTTCAAGAAGATAGCCCAATCGCTCGGTTCATAGATAAAACCTTGGGGGAAGCGGTCACCTTACACGCTTCCGATATTCACTTTGAAACTTTTGATGGCAAATTCGTAATACGCTACCGCATAGATGGAGATTTGGTAACCCTTGAAAGTTGTACGGAAGAAATTGCCAAGCCGGTACTTTCTCGCCTAAAAGTGTTGGCCAACCTTAACATCTCCGAAACAAGGTTACCCCAAGATGGTAGTATTTCGTGCCCAATCAATGGAAATGAGATTGAATTTCGCATATCATGTCTGCCAACCCAGTACGGCGAAAGTATCGTATTGCGAATATTGAATAACTATGTCGATATTTTTGCCCTGGATAACCTAATGCGCGACTACGATGAATTAAGAAACTTTCTAAAAAACATCACCCATCAAAGTGGACTAACATTGTTCGTTGGGCCTACGGGATGTGGTAAGTCAACTACCCTATATAGCGTATTGCGTGAAATAAAAAGTGATGAAATAAAAATCTTGACCTGCGAAGATCCCGTCGAACAACGCATAGATGGAATTTCCCAAAGCAATGTCAACGTTACCATCGGACTTTCTTTTTCATGTACCCTACGTGCTTTTCTACGCCATGATCCCGACGTAATATTTGTCGGTGAAATTCGTGATAGAGAAACGGCGGAACTCGCAATTCGGGCAGCAATTACCGGCCATTGCGTTTTAGCAACACTCCATGCCAACGATGCCATTGGAGCAATTCCTAGATTACTTGATTTGGGAATAGACAGGACTTTAATCGCGGAAGCATTGCGATGTGTTGTGTGTCAATGGCTGGAAAAGCTTGACCAACCGCCAGCTCAACATCCACTTCCGCCAGTAAACTTCAAACGTTTTGCAAAATTCGATGCACTGTTTATCGATGGAGCCATGCAAGGTGCAATCAAATTAAACAAACCAATCATTCCTGTTACTAACGCTTGACTAAATTATTTCCCATGGCAATTGTTTGAATCAAAAATGTTTATAGAATTCTGTATAAAAACCTGCGGAGTAACATTTATTATCGCCTGTGTATTGCACAGACTTAATAATCAACCTGGTGATGATATTGGAGTTAAAGCTTTAAACATCAGCACATGGAAATTTATCCGTATCGGCGTTTTTTTTGAGATACTTGCCTGGGCTTCCCAAGTATTACTGTGGTTAGTTGCTGAAGCCTTAAAATTTGAAAAAACAGAGGCCGTATCTGCAACAGTATTATGCCTAACATCACTAATTCTTATGTTGGCAGCTATCAAAATTCTCCATGGGTTTAACGGAGAAATTATGCAGGAAGCACGGCCATTTCTCAGTACACTGAAATCGGCAATTTATAACTTTGGACTGACTATACCAGTATTTTGGGGAACCAGCTTCCTATGGGGCACCTTTTTGCAGCTTACACATTCCTTGGGGGTACCTGTCGATCTTAGCCCCCAAGATGTTGTTCAATCATTTTCTCATTCCATGGATCCTTTTGTGATGGTAATTCGCGTAGCTACGGCAGTCGTCATTTCCCCTATTTTAGAAGAAATAATTTTCCGTGGGTTTATATATAGAGCGTTGAAGGGGCGAGGAAATAAGTTCGTTGCAGCTGGCTTTACCTCATTTATTTTTGCATTGATACATTGGAATTTGTTGGCATTTGCTGGATTATTTATGTTGAGTATATGCTTGATTCAAATCTATGAACATAGTGCCGACATACGTGAACCGATATTGGTGCATGCGCTACTCAATGCAATAACCATCATCTGCCTACTTTGGAATACCCATGTCACAGCTATTTGATGTAGAAATAATTTGCAAAACTGAAAAAGATACGCGAAATTTAGCCATAGATTTTGCCAAATTATTGCTCCACAACTCATCCATTGCCCTAATCGGTGACCTTGGTACGGGGAAAACAACATTTGTCGGTGGATTAGCCCATGGACTTGGCATATCCGATACCGTTCGTAGCCCATCGTTTAACATTTTAAACATCTATTCATCCAATGTTTCCCTTTTACACATCGATGCTTACCGCCTCGATGGATCTGTGCAAGCAACGGAAGCATTAATGCTCAACGATTTTCTAGTACCGCCATACTATTTGGTCGTGGAATGGCCAGAACGGCTGTACAATTTCCTAGAAACGTGCACTTTTAAGATCATATTTTCGATGAACAGTGATTTTTCTAGGACGATTTGCATTCGGCAGGCACATCAACCTTCCCGATCGACCTTTTCTCAGGGAAATTAACCCTAGGCGATTTTTGTTCCCCTTGACAGGAAAGCCATAACATTTTTATCATTCGAAGACACCAAAAGTTCATGGGGTGTCCCCGTTGCCGTAATTGTTTTTGATTCAACATCTAAGAAGATAGCTCGAGTTCCGATTGCGAAAATACTCGCAAGGTCATGGGTAACGATAACAACCGTAATCCTAAGACTTTCCTTGAGCTCCAAGATTAAATCATCCAGTCGTTTTGCAGAAACAGAATCGAGGCCGGCCGACGGTTCATCAAAAAATAATATCTCCGGGTCGAGGGCCATGGCCCTTGCTAAACCGGCGCGTTTTTGCATACCTCCGGAAATTTGTGATGGGTAGAAATTTTCAAATCCCTTGAGCCCAACCAATGATAGTTTCAAAGTAACAATTTCTTCGATTTCTTTCCTGTTCAAAGGTGTATATGTTTCCAATGGTAATGCCACATTTTCTGCCAAAGTCATGGAACTCCACAGCGCTCCACTCTGGTATAGCACCCCTATTTTTTTCCCATAAAAACTAGGAATATTAATCATGGAATTGATGTCCTGGCCATCGTAGAAAATTTTCTGATAACCAACTTGTTTAAGGCCGAGCAAGTATTTTAACAGCGTGCTCTTGCCACACCCACTCTGGCCGATTACCAGGAAAATTTCTCCTTGCTGCACATCGAATGAAAGATTTCGCATGATCACATAATTATCGTAGGCCATGCTTAGATTTTTGACTGATATTTTTGGCATCATTATATTCCAAGAAAAGAAAATACTATTGCAAAAATTGCATCCATTATGACTATAGCTGTGATACTCGTTACAACAGCTGTTGTTGTTATTAACCCAACGTCTTCAGCACTACGTTTACACTGAAGACCTTTTTGACATCCAATTGCCGCGACCAAAAACCCGAAAAAGCAGCTTTTAATTATCCCAACAAAAAGATCATTTAGGTGAATGGAATTTGCCATTTGTGTACAATAACGAACAATGGTCAAGTCCGTTGTAGATATTGCGGCACACAGCCCTCCAAGGATTCCCATAAAGGAAGAAAATATGCATAGCAATGGCATCATTAACGTCAATGCTATGACTCGCGGTAGAACAAGAAAATTTATGATAGAAAATCCCGCCGTTTGTAGTGCATCGACTTCGTCGTTGACAATCATCGTTCCTATGGTCGCAGCGAACGCTGCCCCCGTACGACCAGACATTATAATTCCGGTCATAATGCACCCCATTTCACGCATCATAGAAATTCCAACCAGGTTTGCTACGTAAATATTTGCCCCAAATTGCGATAGTTGTAAAATACTGATAAACGCTATTATAAGACCCACCAGAAAACTTATCAAGAAAACAATGGGTAACGCTTTTACTCCAACCTCTTGCAACACTATGGCAAATTCTCGGCTACGAATTTTTACCTTGCCACCAATAAAAGATATTATTTCTACCCATAACTTTCCTATAAAACCCAGGAAAATTCTTAGGCTGAAAAAAAGAAACAATCCAACACTTCCTATAAATTCTAAAACCGTAGATTCCTTTTGGCTAGTAGGAGATTCACTTCTGATCGGAGAAGTTTTAGATAGTTCTATCAGTTTACGTATACCTATGGGGACGTCATCGATGTTGACGGTTAAATTTTTAGATTCGCAGAAATTTAAAATGTGTACTAAAAAGTTGATCAAAACAGAGTCCCAACTCTTTAAGTTCACGAATTTTAGATCAACCCTTTGAATGGAAGGCTTTGATAATATTGTTTCAATGAATTTCTCGGCATGGGGATGCTTTTCGTAGATACTCCATGTACCAGCAATGGAAATAATGGCAATACTTTCGTTTTCTACTTTTAACTCAGCAATTCCTGTCATATTTTCAAAAAACTTCTCCCGAAGAAAACAACTCATAGGAAGGAAAGAAGAATCCCTCAGCAATTTCCAATGAAAATATACAAATATTATGTAAAATCAATTGGAAATGAAGTGGAGCATTGTAAATGCTTATTTTTGACTTGACACCCAAGAAAGTATTTAATTTTTTCGAAGCCTTCAATGAATGATCTAGCTTATGTTGAGTTATTAAGTGTATGTGAAGCTACCGTACACCAAAGGAAGTTATGAAAAGATCAGAAGTAATAACGTTTATTCTATTCGTGATTTCATCTATCATTTCATTGTGTGGAGACTGTTCAAGTGGAATGCAAGTGAAGGATATTTTCCAAATAAAAGACAACCACTTCGTTCCGGTATTTAATGACGACGTTATGAGTTTGACATATAAAAGTGGTCCCAAAGGAAGCTATTGCCGTAACCTTGATATTGTGTTGCTCCCATTGTCTACGATTCAGATCGTTGAGATAGGAGAAAATGAAAACATTGAGATTGAATATTGTGTAAGCGAAACAGTCAGAGGAAGAGGGTTTATCCATGCGAACTTTATCAGAAATTCAATGACGCCAGTAAAGGGTGAATTTTGGAAGGTAGCACTACGAAATAAACGTTACCCATTGAGCCTACAAGAGTTTCGAAAAGCATGCTACAGGTGTATAAGTGAGAAAACTTCATATTGTGCTGGGGCAAGCAATTTTGAGAAGATTGATTTGCATGAAATGTATTCACTCAGTGAAGAAAAAAGTAATTCTTCGCGAAATGAAGAATATGAACTTTGTGGATTCGACGGGTTCGGTTTCTTGTATTTTGTATCGAATGGAGTTTTAGGCCGTGAACCCGAAGCTCTAGGCATGATGGGGGAAAAACTATACATATTCGATACCAAGAGAGAATATTCTTTAAGAGAAAAAAAAGCAGCTTTAGGCCTCATGCGAGATTCGGACTACATTCTCATACGCTGCAAAAAAAAAGAGTCCAGTAAGAAATCGTGGTATGTGGTCACATCATTCAATGGCGGTTTTTTAGAATTTAAGGGGAAAAAGCATGGCATTGTTTTTATAGAAAAAGAATCTGCCTTGAAAAAACTGGATACTTTACTGAAAAGAGCCGAACTGTCCGGTAGTGATCTCTATGTCATGCGCTGGCATCCTGAACTAAGGGCATTGATCGGACCAAGAGAATCTATCATAGATCGGAAAATGCCTTTACATTAGTTGAGTATTAAAATCAAACTTTGGTCGATGGAATAACCTTGGAACTTTTCGTTGATTTTTTGCGGTTCGTGTCGTTTTCTCGCTTCATTTCTTGCTTCAAATCTTTGCAGAGCATATGCATTAGATGATCCAATGTTTTTCCCCGCAGAGTACGTCTGCGCAGATCAATAATTTTGTCATTATTCTTTCGCAGCTCGACAATATACTTGTTCACATCAAGCCTTCTAGTATACACATCTTGCCAAATCATATTTTCGATGTCACCCTGCAAGGGCTCTATTTTTTCATCTCTGGCAATTTTGTCTAAAATTGCTCCGATTTTTACGCGCTGTGCGGCAACGGGTTTAAACCCATTGAAAATTGCTTGGGAATTTTTTGAAATATCCTGGGGTTTTGCTCCCGACCTTATCTTGCGATCTGCAAATTCATTCATCAAATTGGTAGCTTCCTGATTGATAGCACTTTCTGGAACTTTTACGTCAACCGATTCAATGAGTTTTGCCACCAATTCTTCCCGTTGATTAAGTCTCGCCTGGGAAGTTTTGTAATTGGCGAGCAACAATTTTGATTTTTCGTATAATTCATCCTGTGATTTTACGCCCAGCGTCTGCAACATATCGTCTGTTAGCTTCGGCAACACAAGTTCACGAACTTCGATGATCTCTAAGTCATAACTAATAGTTTTTCCGGCCAATTCAGCTACTTCAAAGTTGGACTCGAATTGTTGAAAAACGGTCTTTTTTTCTCCTGCCTTTACTTTCACGATACCATCGACTATCGCACGTATACCAGGCGTTGCAGTATTGCCCGCCTCTTCCCATGTATTCGTTTGAGTTCCATAAATGCTAGGAATATTCTTTATCTCTGTAACCATACTGCCATTATCAAACTTCCCCGTATAGTTTAATTTAACAAAATCACCGATTTTCGACTTTCGCTTAACGACCTCATATTTTGCATACCGCCTAAGTGTATTTCTCACTTCGCCTTGAATTTCGCGTTCTTCCACAACCACGTTGATCGGGTCAATGGATAGGCTTTTATAGTCAGACAGTTTAAATTCGGGAATAACATCGAGGGTCAATGTACAAAGCATACCTCCATCGATATCTTCCCGTTTTAGGTCAACGATGGTAACAATATTCCACTCCGTTTTAGAATTTAGGGCATTCAGTGTTTTGTTGATAATACTGGAATCTAACTGCTTTTTGATTCCGTCAGAAAATTTCGACAGGATGATATTGCTGGGAATTTTCCCTTTTCTAAACCCTGGTACATTGGCCTCTTTGCACAACTTATCGACTATCGATTTATTTTCCGCCACTATTTCATCTGCACCAAATGTGCACACTACGTTCAGGCGTGTGTCACTAATATTTTCAATTTCTTCTTTCACAATGTAATTCGTAACCCTTACAGTCCAGCCTAGGAGTAAATAATACACCGTCTAGGTCAATAATTTTTAAAAAACATTTTGAAAAAGAATTGATAAATTCTTGTAGAAATAATAGCATTTCACATCCAACCGGGAAATTATCAACTAGAGCCAGTATGTTTTACAATAAAATAATAGAAAAAGTAAATACTGACCTAGTCAAATGTTTGGTGGATGCTGATATCATTGATGTTGCCTTTGCTAATGGATTGAAAAATTTGGAAGCGGAGGCTCTGAATGAAAATTTAATAGCGACCCTACAAAAAACGACCCACAGGAAAAAAACTTTTCGATACCATTGGAATGGAAGTAATGGAAAATATTCCCATCGATAGCAGCGGGTTAGATTTTATCGGCCACAATTTTGCGACGAGTAATGCTCTTATTCCCATTCTACTGGATGACAAAAACTGTGTTGTTGCAGTAGCGGATCCGTTTAACGTTGAACTGATGGATACCATTTCACAGCGATTGAAAATTCCCATCGTATTTAAACTGACATCCTTTCAAAGGGTGAAGAAATTTTGGGAAAGCATTAGTCCTAAACAGGGAACCAATGGGAAAGAAAATATGGCTCCCGCGTCGACCAATACCGGTGAGCTAGAATCGGTTCTCGTGGATAAATTTTTTGATAACTTGCTTAAAATGTCAATTTCAGAGCGAGCGTCTGATATTCATTTGGAGCATTGTAGGGGTGGGATGTGCATAAGGATTAGAGTTGATGGCAAATTGCACGTCGTCAATAATGTTGATAAAATCCTTGCACAAGCTATTATTGCCAAAACAAAGTTTAAGGCCGATGCGAAAATTGATGAGGTTCATTTACCTCAGGATAGAAGGATACGCGTAAAAATCTTCGACAAAAATTATGATCTGCGCATTTCAATTTTGCCAACCATATACGGAGAAAATGTTGCCATCAGAATTTTTGACCAGGAAGATAACGACTTTGATTTGAATAGCATTGGCTTGGGCCAGAAACAATCCGCTTTGATGGAGTCGATAATAAATGGCAAAAGTGGACTGATCCTGCTATGCGGGCCGACTGGATGTGGCAAGACAACAACGTTATACACAATTTTAAAAAAAATTTCATCGCAGGATAGGAAGGTAATCACCATTGAGGACCCCATAGAATATAGATTGGATGGAATTAGCCAGGTGCCTGTCAACGACGAAATTGGGCTATCCTTTGCATCTATCTTACGTTCCGTTCTACGCCAATCCCCAAATGTAATAATGGTCGGTGAAATTCGTGACCATGAAACAGCGGAGCTCGTAATCCAAGCTACTTTGACGGGGCATTTGGTCCTCAGTACAATCCACTGCAATGATGCGGTAGGGGCTATTACTCGACTGCTGGATCTTGGTATTTCAGAATTTTTGATAAAGAGCTGCCTGCGCGGATCAATTTCCCAAAGGCTTATGCGCAAGCCATGCCAATTCTGCATGACATCACGGGAACTATCGGATGCTGAAAAAGTGTCGTTTCCCCAACTGGCCGATTCCATAAAAATGGTTCCGGAAGTACATGGATGTAAAAATTGTTCTCGGAAAGGATATAGGGGAAGAATTGCCATTTTCGATTTTTTAGTGAAAAAAAGTCTAACCAACAACCTTTCAGCGATCAACCAGGAAATTGTTTTCGATGATTTTCTCCATGCCGACTCTTTTTCCGAAAACATTCTCAGGTTACTTGAAGATCGCGCCATCATGTTCGAAGATGTCATCCCGCTGTTGGTTAATGATGTGCAAAAAGTTGAACATGTTAAATTTTGAGATCGATGGGGTAAATTGTTTTTTTATTTTTGATCCTAGTATTTCTTATATCTACATAAAATGCTTGACCGAGTGGGCAAATATTCCAGATTGCCAATCACGTTCGCGAGCATAGTTTAGTGGTAAAACTTCTGCCTTCCAAGCAGGTGTCGTCGGTTCAATTCCGTCTGCTCGCACCAGATTTATACGACCAGGTTTTTCAAATTTAGTCTCTGCCATGGATGTTCCGCTGCTGATTTTTTCAAATACCAAAAAAGATTCCGATTTGTTCTATTTAATTGGTACGCATGTTCCGGACAACATCGCCGTTGTGTTTGATGGCCAGGAATCAATTGCCCTGGTAAGTGCACTGGAAATCAACCGGCTCAGAAATACGTCAAAAATTGACAAATTTGTCAGCTGGGATGTTGTAAAATCATCGTTACAGTCCGCCCAAAATACCGATTTCGACATTCTGAGACGATTTTTGCAAGATCTTAGATTAAAGACAATTTGTGTCAAACAAGACTTTCCAATTTACCTTGCGGATCAACTGAGATCTGCAAATTTTGAAATAATTGTGGCAGGGTTTTCAATCCTCCCCCAGAGGTTAATAAAGTCCGATGGGGAAATTACCGAAATCAAGCATGCCATTGATATCGTTCGTCAGACATTTGTGCAAGTGGAAAATATCCTATCGAATGCATCGATCAATGGAAAAAATGAATTGGTTTTTGAAGATGAAATTTTGACGTCGGAACGTCTTCGTACCATGATGGAAACGTTTTGCTATCGGCTGGGAGCAATTGCGGATGACACAATCGTCGCCTGTGGGATTGATGCCTGTGACCCGCATAATTTGGGGTATGGTCCATTGAAAGCCAACGAGTTTATTTTGATAGATTTCTTCCCACATCTGAAAACTTCTGGTTACTATGCCGATGTTTCCCGCACATTCATCAAAGGAAAACCAACGAAGGAACAAAATGACTTGTACATTACCGTCAAAGCCGCCCATGACATTGCCGTCGATATGGCCTATGGCGGAGTCCAAGCAAAAGATATAATGATGCGAACCTTGGAATATTTTGAAAGTAAAGAATACAAATCAAGTAATACCACCAATCCCCCCTACGGAATGTTCCATTCACTTGGGCATGGCTTGGGACTTGATATTCACGAACCTCCAAGAATCGGGATATGTGATGGCATATTACAACCCGGAATGGTTGTAACCATTGAGCCCGGATTATATTACCAAACCATTGGAGGTGTTCGCATAGAGGATGATATTCTAATCGGCAATCAATCCAGCGAAATTCTAACACAAATTCCACATAATTGGATAATCGAGTAAGTGCTCTTAGCTCAACTCGCCAATGTTTTTGAAAAAATTGCAACCCCTTTATTGGATGAACACTGTTCGGGCAAAATTTCAAAAGGGCTTAGGTCTGTTCGTTGGAACGATATACCAGATACGATAAGCATTCCTCCGGGTTTCAATATGCGAAATAATTCCTTCATGGCGTACATAATTTGTGTCACTGCAGCATCTCTATTTTGCCAGATAACAACATCGCTTGAATTATCTGGCATAGAAATATTGTAAAGGCATCCATACTCCAACGTTAAGCCATCCTTTTCCGCCTTTGCAAAGGAATCAAACGGCAAATTTAGGTCAAAAACCGTAACATCGTCAAAGTTTTTCCTCAAAGTTTTGGCAAGGGATAGACCATTTTTGTTGAAAACATCAACAATTTTGATCTCTTTATTGGCTTTTTTATTAAAAACATGGTCGGTAATTTCGTCTTCCGCCATATCGTTACGTTCTACGGAATAGGAAAAATTTTTTCTATCCCCGAGGAGTTTATCCGCTGCTTCCATGACCATTTCCGGTGAAACGGATGCCATGCATGGGGCTTCTTCAAATCCACGCAAACACTTACTGCCCCAATCATTTGACACCCATTCGCACCAGCTGCTACAACCATTGCCTCTGAGATTAATATTTTCAGGATAGCCAAAAACTTTTTCCGAAGTCGGCCCGAATATGGCAATGGAACGACCATTTAAAAACCTTTTCATATGGACCATACCCCCTTCCCCATCCAAATGAAATAGAGAATGTTTTAACAGCACGGCAAGTTCGCCGAGTGAAGTTTTTCCCACAAGATTTACATCAATGCCCTCCATTGATTTACACAGCTTATTAGAGTGGCCAAGTTGTACCACTTTTATGTTTGGGTATGCCCGGCGAAATAATTCTATGAATCTTTCGTAGTGTCTTAGCGGCCACATTCGCGTACTTTTATATGACTTTTCATAGGTGTTGATTCCCCTTTGCACCGTTATGTATCGGATTTCTTCTAGCCCGAAAGATTTGAGAATTTCCATGTTTTCTGGTTCTAGGTTTAAAAACAGGTGCGTAGAGTTATCTATGCCCAATAAATTGCATGGATCCGACTCTTGAATTCTTGTTCTGTTATTTAAAATCGACCACTGGTCAATTAGCGTATGGTAGCGGGGAGTATGTTCAAAAATTTTATAATATTTGGTAAAAAATTCTTTGCTGTTCCTACAAAAATCCCCTAGCCATTTTGATTTTTTTTCTACGCATTTGAGATCGCAGTACAGAATATTTGTACACCTATCTGTGTGCATTATTACGTCATAGTCATGCTCTTTCAAGACATTCCAAGAGTTAGTTCCAACTAGGTTAGATATAAAACGAGCCTTATTGAAAACGAAATCAAAAACAGATTTTTTACCTTCTTTATCGGTGTACAAATCAATGGAATAATCATAGTTTATACGTTTCGATAGCTCTTTTATCGTTACCCCGTATAATAAAATGTCTCCTATTCCACCGGAAACTATAATTGCTATTTTGAGTTTGCCATCACTGCGCTTGTTTAAACGTCTAGATATGCCATAACGGCAAGAGCGAAACAAAGTGCGAAAGAATTCACGGCATAACCACCAGAACAATCTGATGGACGCTTTGATTTCCTTGTCTGCATATTTTCTTTGTAAACTATCAACCCTAGATTTAAGTTTTAAAAAAAACTCCGAACCTTCTATCATACACCCTAGGGTATTATTTTAGATAATATCGTAGGCAATGTTATTTTTTCATGGAAGTAAAATTTTACAGCCTTTTCAATGGAACAATTTAAAAGGTCCATGTTGAAAAATTTTTTTCGGCGAATGATGTGTGTTTAATGAATGGAGTTTCTCCACAATATTGGTGTATCATACTTTCCAAAATATCGTCTTTATTTCCCAAGGATTTATGGCTCAGGCAAAAACAACCGCTTCCACTTCCCGTAAGCATCATATTGATCCCGATGTTTCTCATTTCATCACGCAGCTCACGGAGGTTTTCATGCTTTGAAAAAAATATCTCCGAAAAGGTATTGTTCAGGGGCAATAATATTTGTCCTGCTACAAAGGCATCTTGTAGTGCCAAAAAACGTCGGTTGGCTTCTTTTTCTGAAAGATATAAATGCTGAAAATTTTTTCGAAGTACCCCATAGGCTTCCTTCGTATTTACACCGAAGGCAGGCTTAAAAATTAGCAGGTTGTAATTTCCCATGGCAGAAGTCACTTTTCTACCTATCGGTTGGCAAATATCTCCAATCCCCGCCGTTATGTTTGGCATATTGTGGATAAAACATGGGCAATCAGCCCCCACGATTTTGCCCAAATCGACCAATTCCATCGGTGACAAAATATTCCCGCAAATTTCATTTACTGCATACAATAATGTCGCGGCATTGCTACTTCCTCCTCCGAAACCGGCTTCGGGAGGAATAAATTTTTTCAGTTGGATTGTGAAGTGTTGTCGGGAACCCGTTTTTTTTCGAAAAACATTGAGGGCGGTGATGATGGTATTGTTTTTTTTATCCAGAAAAGGCTCATCGCAAATAACCTCATCGCCACCGCTTGAGGATCTAAAAATTGTAATTTCATCTCCAAAGTTGAGGGCACAGTTTGCAGACAGAATGTTATGGTATCTATCCTGCCGCAAACCCGTAACGGCGAGAAATAAATTAATTTTAGCAGGAGAAAAAACTTTTGCTAATTCTTCCATTTTTTCTAAATAGTTCCTAGTATTAAATTGCCCATGAGCATAAAAATAGGAATTATCGGGGCAACAGGAATTGTTGGATCGGAATTTATCTCGCTATTGGAGGAGCGAAAAATTTCAATTGCCGACCTTCACCTATTCGCATCTGAAAAATCCGATGGGAAAAAAATACATTTTAATGGTAAAAATATTGGGGTTGAAAAATTAGAAAAATCAAAACTAAAGGATTTGGACTATCTGTTTTTCTGTTCCAGTGAAGAGATTAGTAAAGAATTTATTCCCATGGCGGCAGCGAGTAATATTTGTTGTATCGACAATAGTGCTGCCTTTCGACTACACCGGGATGTGCCTCTTGTCATTCCAGAAATAAATCCCTATGTCCTGGAAAATCATAGAAATATCATAGCCAACCCGAACTGTTCAACCATCATTGCACTGATGGCCTTGTTTCCTCTCCACCGAAGATTTGAACTTTCGGGCTTTTGTGTTTCCACCTATCAGGCCGTTTCCGGGGTTGGTTATTCCGGAATAGAAGCGCTAAAGCAGGATATTGCCGGGAATTTTGCCCTATCGCAGGATGTCTTTGGGGAACAAATATTGCAAAACGCCATCCCTAAAATTGGGCAATTCTCTTCCAACGGCTATTCTTCCGAGGAATTGAAAATGGCCAATGAGAGCAGAAAAATTTTATCCCTGCCAAGGTTAAAAGTTTCATCGACCTGCGTTAGATTGCCGATTCTAAGAGCCCATTCCATGTCTGTCATTGCTAAATTTAGAAATCCCTTCGACTTGAATGAGGCCGAACGGGTGCTATCGGCCGATGAACACATCGATTATTTTCCCAATGCTTTTCCGACACCGTTGAAACAAGCCTGTAAGAACAATGTCGGAATTGGACGCCTTCGAAAAGATACATTTTTGAAACATGCAGCCACAATGTGGGTAGTGGGGGATCAAATTCGCAAGGGAGCTGCTCTAAATGCGATACAAATCATGGAATGCCTTGAACACACCAAATGTTAGGGCTAGTCACCAAGGCGGTGGAAATAATTAAATGCAGCCATCCTAAACGGTGAGCTGCTTCCGGCGGGAAGGAGCACACTCCTTCGCCAGGCGAATTTCCTTTTCCCGAAATTGTCTTCGGGTTTTTTATAGTCGTTTCACCCTAAATGAGTGCTACAAGCTACAATAGCTTTTCATTGGACCGCGTTTTTGCATCTTGATTCTGTGCTTTTTCCAACCAAAGCTACCATGGAAGCGAAGGGAACATAAAAATTTCGGGGAAAGGAGCTTTACTCCTTCCCGTCGAAGGCCTGACATCTGTGATTTTCAAAGGCGATAGCCATATAAACCAAAAGTCATGTTTTAGAACGTATAGCGCACACCAATCAGCACTTCTTGCGAAGATAAATCTGCTCTTGTCTGTAAAAAATTCGTAACTTGGTCAGCCATGATTTTTCCCCTGGCCGTTGCGTAATCGGTATAGCGATAGCCCAAATCTAAGGCCAGATTGTCATTGACCGCGTAACATACGCCTACGCCGATATTCCAGACAAAGACATTCGTGGATTCGTCGCCATGTAACTCAGCCAGCATTCCGAAAGAAACAATTTTGCTCTTTATGTTCGTATGTTCGCAAATCCAACACCCGCACTGACATAGGGAATGAAAGCAGTTTCGGTGTTGATGTCATAGTATGCGTTCAGTTGGAATGTGTTGATGTTCAAGTCAATTTTCAGTCCTTCAGTCGGCTTAGGAACGGGTGCGACAATCGTGTTTTTCATGCTTGCTTTGCCGTTAATTCCCCATTCAAACTCGCCGCGAATTGAGCCATGGATTGCATCCGCGGGAACGGAAAATCCTAGTGCAAGTTTACTGCCGAAGACACTGTCTTTTTCGATGCTTCCATGGTTCGTCCAACTTACCCCGCCGGAACTGGCTTTCGCCATTTTGATTCGCGAGAACGAAATCTTTTCCGACACATACGGCTTCAATTCCAAAGCATTTGCAGAAACCCCGAACGGAGCTGCAAACAATATGGCAATAACAATAAGTTTTTTCATATTTTTTCTCCTTTATAGATTAAAAGGACTCCGCATCACCCAATAAAATTTTCCCCTCCCATCCGCAGATGTCAAGCATATTTCGCAGGGAAAAATGATGTTCGTTTTGCGGCAAGTTTCTGCAGCATTCAGTATGTTTGCTAGATTCCGAACGTGGTTTCGAATCACCTCATGCAACTTTTGTCTGCGTACACAGGCTAACTGCCAGGGAATATTGGGAAATTTTAAGGTTGATTTGCCAAGTCTCCACACCGTTGGCGGTAGCCTCCCTAATGGTATCGACAATTTTGGCATTCCACCTATCCCGTTTCGGCGGATTAAATGGCACAGCATCGTACATAAAGCAAAGGGCGACAATGGTTCGATGCCCTTCCTTGGCCAATTGGGCAAGGGTTTTAAAATGCCGCAATCCCCGGTCGAAATATGATTCCGATGATGGGCGGGAAAAAGTATCTCCGGCAGATAACAGCAAATCATGGATGGGAGTTTTAAGTTCTAGAAAAGTGTACGTTCCTCCACTATCCACCGCAATATCAATGCGGGAATCACAAACCCTAACCTCGTGGCATATGGTACATCCTTCCGTGTTGACCATGGCGGATAGAGCATTTTGGCGTAGCAGAGATTCAATCCATCCGTTAATACGATTCTGATTAATACCGATCCAATCTTTTCCACGATTTAGAGAAATAGCTTCAACGGTTCCCCGAGTTTTCCGCTTTTCCACATTGGCTGCCGGTGTAAACAGGCATGGCATCCCCTGAAAATTATCCACCTTCCCAATCTTACCCGTCACCGGGCAATGCCACCGTTGCAATTGTCCATCAACCATTCCTTCAAAAATAAATCGATTGGGGCGACTAATAAGTTCACCGATGCTGAGACATAGGGGAATTTCCATGGATCCCATGGTAGAAAGTTTCCCCAAACCGGCAAGATTTGAATATTTATAAATGCGTGGCCAAAGGTATGCGTAAAATTTGGAAATAATCTCTGGATCCCGTTAAATAACGCTTATTCGGTGACCTTTTTACGATTTCAATGGCTGTAAAAAGATATTCAAATTTAATTTTGTTGCTAAAAGTATGAAAGTTCTCATTATGAATAGTCAGGCTATTGGATGAATCTTGAGAAATATTTTTCATTGGATGAGAATAATGAAAGCTACTCTTTTTCGTTAAATGAGAAGGATTGGCATTCCTATCTCGCCGCAATAGATACGGAAACCGGCAAGCTCTTTGAACTTCTCATTGAGTCTAGGCATATTTCCAATCACCTCGACATAATTTTCGCTGCTATGCAGTGGAAAAAGATCATTTTTACAAGTAATAGACTGGATGACGATAATAGCGTTGAAATTGTGACTTTTCACAGAAATCCAGTCTACATCGCATCAAAGGCCATATTTTTCTTTATGGAAAAAATCTGGGATATCCTTATCGCCGAATGGAAACCACTGGAGGTTACCACCTGTTGGCACTTTGCAAAGCTGATGAATACTATGCAGAAAGAAATGTTCGGTGGGATTGCTAGCATCGATTCCTGCGAATATGTGTTGGCTGTCTGCCATTTTAAAAATGTCATGGCAGCGGTAAATAATGCCATGTTTTCCCTAAAAAAGCTGCCACTCTTGGAAGGAAAGGTTAAGGGATTTGCCTACGACTTTACCGTTTCATTGTTCGACATACGCGAACTTGCATGGCAGAGCATTTCCCTATGTAATGTCGCAGAAAAACGTTGCAACGAGGGCTCTTAATTTTAGCTGATATGAGACATTGCCGTTGACATGTTACAGGCTGGCATAGTTGGTCTTCCAAATGTGGGGAAAAGTACGCTGTTTAATGCTTTGACTCGGTCAAGGAAAGCGGAAGCACAAAATTACCCATTTTGCACCATCGATCCAAATGTGGGAATAATAGAAGTTCCCGATGGACGCTTGCAGCGGTTGGCGGAATTATCGAAAAGCAAAAAAATCATACCGGCAGCCATTGAAATTGTTGACATAGCTGGCCTGGTCGCAGGAGCAAGCAAAGGAGAAGGCCTCGGGAATAAATTTTTGGCCAACATCCGTGAGGTCGACGCCATAGTCCATGTGGTTCGTTGTTTTGAAGATTCAAATATCTCCCATAGCACAGGGGATGTCGATCCCGTAAGGGATATGGATATTATCAATACCGAACTTCTATTGGCGGATTTGCAGTCCATCGAGAATCAGCTCGAAAAAAACTTAAAAAAAGCGAAAGGCAATGACAAAGAAGCCAAGGAGAATGTTGAACTGCTACGTCTTTTATTGGAACATCTCAACGGAGGTAACCCTGCCATATCCCTTAAAGTTGACAGTGATACGGTATTGCGCGTGAAAATGTTCAATTTACTAACGTCCAAATCGGTACTTTTTGTATGCAATGTTAACGAAAATGATATGCTTGCGGGCGTGGAGAATAATAAATTTATTGAAGCGGTAAACTCCTATGCTAGGCAATATGGTAACGCATCAAGCTGCGTAATATGTGCACAGATGGAATCGGACATGTGCGACTTTTCTTCCGAAGAAGCAGAAAAATTTTTGAAGGAATATGGCGTTGAACACAGTGGAGTCTCCCAGCTAATATGCAATGTTTATTCCCTACTGGATCTTGCTTCTTTTTTTACAACCGGAATAGATGAGACCCGAGCGTGGACATTTCGCAAAGGGTTGAAAGCGCCCCAGTGTGCTGGAATCATACACGGCGACTTCGAAGCTGGATTCATAAAGGCTGAAGTGATTGACTACGACGAGTTTGTTTCCCATCACGGGTGGACAGGCGCACGGGATGCTGGAAAAATTCGCCTGGAAGGGAAGGAATACCTATTCAAAGATGGAGACATTAGCGTTTTTCGATTCAACAGATAATTAAGGAAAAAATTGAAAACAGGATTCTCTTTTAGAATTTTTACGAAAAAGTGTGACAAAAGTAAAACTCTAAGATATATCCATTGCCATGAAAGAAATAACAGCAAATGACGTGGCAAATTTTGTAAAAAATGGGGATTGTGTTGCGTTTGGAGGATTTACACCTGCTGGTACTCCCAAGGTTAGTGCTTCCGCCATTGCTAGGAAAGCAGAAGCAGAGCATGCTGCTGGTAGACCCTTTAGGATTCATGTTTTGACCGGAGCATCAACGGGGGATGCCGTCGACGGTGTCTTGGCTCGGGCGGATGCGATAATTTCTAGGGTTCCGTACCAGTCGGATTCTAACATTCGCAACCTAATAAATGAGGGTAAAGTGCACTATCACGATGTGCATGTTTCCCATTATGCCCAACAGGTAAAACAGAAAATGTTTGGCGAAATAGATTTAGCCATCGTGGAAGCGGCCGATATTTCCGATTCTGGGGAAATTCTTTTTACCACTGCCCTGGGGATGGCTCCAGCTTTTTGCCGCCACGCAAAAAAAATAGTGGTCGAATTGAACGAATATCACCCAAAAAAAATCCGTGGGTTACATGATATTTATGAGACAGAATTGGCTCCCCATACCAGACCAATTCCACTGGTAACCGTTCGAGATAGAATCGGCACGGAAACGATAAAAGTTGATCCGACTAAGATCATCGGTATCGTTCGAACCAACATCCCCGACCAAGTAAAAGCATTTTCAAGTTCAGACAAAGATCTCGATCGCATTGGGGAGCATATTGCAAAATTTCTATCCAAGGAAATTCATAGCGGCCGTATTTTTTCGCAATTTCCAATCCAGTCAGGCGTAGGTAATGTGGCAAACTCCATATTAGAAGCGATGTCGGCAGAAACGTCGATTACACCCTTCACGATGTATTCCGAAGTTCTGCAAGATTCCGTCGTAGAAGCCATAAAGTCTGGAAGCCTGTTGTTTGCAAGTGGAGCAGCTTTAACCGTAACCCCGGAATGCCTTGAGGAAATCTATGACAACTATGACTTTTTTAAAACACGCCTAATTTTGAGACCCCAGGAAATATCCAATCACCCAGAAATCATTCTACGCCTTGGGCTTGTCTCAATAAATACAGCTCTAGAGGTTGATATTTGTGGTAATGTTAACAGTACCCATGTTTTGGGAAGCAATGTGGTAAATGGAGTGGGAGGGGCTGCCGATTTTACTAGGAATTCGCAAATTTCCATCTTTGCATGTAAATCTACGGCAAAGGATGGTAAGATCAGTACCATTGTGCCTTTCTGTAGCCACGTGGATCACTCGGAACATTCCGTAAAAATTTTGGTAACCGAGTGCGGCATAGCGGACCTACGAGGGAAAGATCCTCGCCAACGAGCTCAAGAAATTATCAACAATTGTGTCCATCCAGATTACAAAGACTTGCTCAGCAAATACCTGTCGCTAGCCAATAGGGGACATATCCCATTTTCTCTGGCAAATGCTTTCAAAATATACGAAACCTTTACCTCCGAAGGAGATATGCGTAAAACGAGTTGGAACATATAGGTCGCGGGCCAAAAAAAGACATTGGAAACCCTTCAGTAGAAAACAACCATGTAAGGGTGTATTTTTTCGACAAAACATCGTAAATCTTTAGAAACTTGTACTGACACACTATAATTTTGGTACTACAAAAATTGTTTGATATATTTATCTTTAAATTTTCAAGAAATTCCGTTCACTGCTAGGCAGATTACATAAAATGAGCTTGGGTCATTATTTTAATTATGATTCTATTGTAGAATTGTCCAGTTCATCTTTTAAAGATGCTATAGGTGAAGTATTGTCGGCTAGTAGTTTTAAAGGAAGTGTTGATGAAATTGCTTCGGAGTTGGAGGCCAAGGAAAACGAAAATACGTCCTACATAGGGAATCGAATCGCCATTCCTCATTTGCGTTTAGACTTTTCATCCCCCTATGAAATATGCATTGGATGGTCTAAAAATGGTGTAAGGTATGGTTTCGCAAATATAGGAGAACGTGTGCACGTCATTGTCTTGCTATTGGCGTCGAAAAAAGAGCACAATTTTTTAAAAATCATTGCCAATCTGGTAAACTTTTTCCAGAAACTGTCGGTCATTAGACCCTTACAGAAAGTAGAAACATTTGAAGAATTTAAGGCTATTCTGATAGATTTGTTAAAAAATGCCAACAAAAAAGTTAAATTTGTCCAGGTGGATCCCAACGAAATTTTTCTGAAAAACGCCGTAGAAATTGCACGACAGTCGCAATGCACAAATGTTATGTTGTTTGGTAACATTGATCTTAACAATATTGACATAGAAGAAATTTTTAGCGGGCTAGGGCTAGTAAATGTCATACAAAGCGAGTCTGATTCGAGCAGTATTATCTATAATTCCCATGTGGAGTTCCGCGTGGATATAATACCAACAAACTGGATTCGCGGTTTTAGGGGAACGATTTTACTAGGCATAGCGAAAAAGATTATTCCTCACGATGCGAAAATTTGCTGCATTGGGAGTAACACAATTCCAAATGTTTTGGATACGTTATTCATAGTCGATGTGCAAAGGGAATTTTATCAAGTCATTTCCTCCGATACAAAATTTCTCCAAGATGACATAAAACCTGAGGTATTGGAACGTGTGCTATCAATCGCTACGGAAATTGCCGTCGAAGGGCGGGAAGGGAAAGCCGTTGGCTGTCTATTTGTCATTGGAGATATGAGCAAAATTTCTCTGTTCATGAAGCCGCTCGTTTGTAACCCATTCTATGGCTATCCAGAATCCGAACGAAACATTTTCAATCCATTTATGGATGAAACCATCAAGGAATTTTCTTTGATAGATGGAGCCTTTGTAATCCGTGGCGATGGTATAATAGAATCCGCAGGAACGTTGATTTATACACCAAATCATAATGTCGTTATGCCTGGGGGATTTGGAACAAGGCATACTGCTGCAGCATCAATATCAAGCGTAGCCGAATGTATTGCCATCGCTGTATCTGAAAGTACACGAGCAGTAACACTGTTTAAAAGTGGACAAATGTTGCAGGTAATGCAAAAGTAACTCCATCCCTATAGAATTAGGACCATGCTGGGGGACCCAAAAAGCATAGACGAAAAAGGGATAGTAGGATACTATGAGATTAGTTGTACTGCTTCTTCAACTGTAGTCAATCCTCGGCATGCACGTAGGAAAGCATCTTGAGATAGAAATTTCATTCCATCAGCAATAGCAATGGCACGGATTTCAGATTCCGCTGCATTATTGACAATGGCTTCGTGAATTTTTTCACTCATACCAAGGGTTTCGAAAACTGCCATCCGTCCACGGAACCCGGTGCCATTACAATGTTCACATCCCACAGCTTTCATTAATTTTGTGTTGGTAGGTAATTTTGAAATACTAAAAAGGCAACGTAACCTTTCCAATTCTTCGGGTGTGTTGAATTCTTCTGATTCCTTTGCACAATGTGGACATAACCTACGGACAAGCCTTTGAGCACATACCATTTCTACGGCGGACGCAATCATGTAGTGCTCTATGCCGATATCTTTTAGTCGAGTTATGGACCCAACTGCATCATTTGTGTGTAGGGTACTCAGAACTAAGTGTCCCGTGATTGCCGCACGAATTGCAATATCTCCTGTTTCGGAATCCCTAATTTCTCCCAACATAATAACATCAGGATCCTGACGCAATATGGAACGTAATATACTAGCAAAAGTTAGCCCAATTTCTGCGTGTACTTGTGCTTGATTAGCACCAGCAATTTCATATTCAACGGGATCCTCAACGGTTATTAGACGGGTCGTTGGGGAATAAAGGTGGCGTAAAAAAGCACCGAGCGTCGTTGATTTTCCAGAACCCGTTGGACCAGTAACCAAAACTATTCCATGCGGCTTGCCTAACGCTTTTTCTGCCACTTTAAATTGATATCTTGTCATATCTAGATCCCGCAAAGAGACTGGAGCATCACCTCCCTGCCTTAATAATCTAAGGCTGATGCTTTCTCCATGTACAACAGGTAGCGTAGATATGCGAATATCGATAATGTTTTTGCCATCCCTGAACGAAATTTTACCATCCTGCGGACGACGTTTCTCTGAAATATTCAGCGATGCCATAATTTTTATGCGTGAAATAATGGCCGCTTGAAATTTCACCAAATTCTCGGGAACGCGTACGGCAACTAAATCACCGTCTATCCGATATCTTATCTGCAAAAAGTTTCTTTGCGGTTCGAAATGAATATCCGTGGCCCGCGATTTTAATGCTCGGCGAATAACGTCATTTACAAATTTCACAACAGCTGCCTCATCTTCGTCTTCAACTTCATTGTCTTGCTGCGTTGACACGTCAACAAAACGTTCATTTTCAGAAACAAGATCAAAATGGATACTCAATTCTCCAGTTATTTCGGATGGTACTCCTAAGCATATTTCCGGGTAACGGCCAGAAAATACTTCGATTTGTCGACAGATTTTTTCTTCCAATGGCCAACAGCTTATCATACAAAATTTACCTTCACCCGTCACATCGACGATTGGCAAAATGCCATAGGTGCTTAAAAACTCCGAAGGGTATGTGTCAATGTATGATTTATCAAATTGAAATTGTTCTAGGAATGGAATTTCTAAATTTTCGGCTAACCAAGTAATTGCTTGTTTTTCATCTTCACAGTACAGTGCCTTTGCTAAAACTTCCGCACGTCTTTGAACAGGTGTTGCCATAATCTTATCAAAATTTTCTTGTCCCAATTCGGACAATTTTTCAGAAAGAATATCCATAAAATTTAATTCTCCATTACAATTTGTGGATTATTTAAGAATAATACCCGATCCATGTAAGCCGTTTAAAGTATTTTTCGGTTTAACTGAAAAACTTTTCCCATCGGATGTGTGAAAATATAGCGTTTTGCTTCGCTCATCAAAGGAATCTATCACCATTTGATCACGACTATCTCCCTGCTTGACCCATTTACTCCTATTATTTGTTGGATTGTATATGTTAAATAACCTAACGTTATCCCTAATTAATATTCCTCGTAATTCGTAATTAATATCAATATCATCAACTACCTTCTTTCTTGATTTGCTAGTAGGCGATGAGATTTGTCCAACAAATGGAGAGTTTGTTATAAGCGACTCAAAATCTTCGCCTACAAGATATGTAGGAAAAAACAACGCAAGAACTAATATTAGTTTTGTTGATTGCATAGCATTCTCCTTTTATAATTTTTTAGAACGAAATTTTCTGCTACCCTGTTTTTTATTGATCAAAGGTTTTCCGTGTTTTTCAACGACATTTGCTTTAGGATTAGATACCTTGGCAGCCGTTGTTTCCTTTTCTATGGGTGGTACCCTTTCATCTGCCCTCCTTTGAAAATATCTTTTTATAGAGTTGTCTTTGTCAGAAGATTTATCACTTTCCGGCTGTTCGGTGGCACGGATATCTGTATCAAATAATTCTGCTGACGTTGAACTTACAGCACACCCTGAATCTGTTTTTTCCGCCTCACTATCTCCATATTCGCATTCATGTTTTTTCGAATTGTTGTCCTCGGGAAGCGTTTGGCTGTAACCAACGAGAGGATCTCCCAATGTTGTTTTTGGAAATTGCATGGCTGGCAAAAATTTCCCAGTTTTGTCATAGTGCTCGATTTCCGGCTGCAATTCTGATCCATCAAGCATCTGCTTGGAAAACGCTTCTTCATTTGCTGGGTTTGAAATGATGGTAGGTTTTATAAAGATGATCAATTCTGTGGTTTCCTCACTGACACCTTTTGGAGTAAACAACCAATTTCCAATTATAGGGATATCTCCCAGCAACCACAATTTGCCACTGTTCTTTGTGTACTTCTTTTGCTGCAATCCAGCCAATACCACCGTATCTCTATCACACACACTCACAAATGATACGGCTTCACTTTTCGACATCATTGGCATATCGTTGTTATTGATTTTAACATCAGTTTTCTTATCCTCAATCTTTTGGCTGATTTCAAGCTGTATTATGCCATTTATTCCGATCAGTGGTTTAACCTGCAATTCGATGCCAACATCCTTATATTCAATGGTACTTTTAATTGCCGTAGTGGCTGATCCATTTGAATCGGAAATGTCGGATTTTACGACGGGATAAGAATCAACAATTTTCACCAATGCTTGCCGATTATGGGTTGTTACAACCGTTGGAGCCGATAGGATTTTCACATGGGAATCGCTACGAGCTTTGTTGAAAACCACATCCAATGCAAAATTCTTTATGGAACCATTTATGGAAAACGGGTTTTCTGCCATGGTACCTACTTTAGAAATTTTTAGATCTACTTCCGGATTAAAATCTCCATTTCCCTTACCATTCGCCTGATTGTTAATTCCCAAAGTCTCTAACCCTGAAGCCTGTCCTTTCGTAAGGGTAACCTTAGCAATGACCACCTCGATTCTGACCTGATCCAGCAATACATCTATTTGGTTGATTATCGACTCGACAAGTTCAATATCCTTTGAAGTTCCACAGGTAATCACAGCATTGCTACGGGTGTCATGTTCGATAGTCAAATTTTTTGAAAACTGAAAAGATGACATATTTTCCAATTCGCTCTGATACTCCATAGAGCCATTGGAAGTATTATTCGATCCCTTATTTCGTGTATTTAGCTGCCCTTTGATAACTTTATTTAAGAGATCGGCAATATCTTTGGCATCACCGTGTTTTATACGGAATATTTTCGAATCGAGGACGGAATGTCTTGGAATGTCCACCCTGCTAAGTATTAGTTCTATGCGCTGCAAATTGGCTATGGAATCCGTTATCAACATGGAATTGGAATCGCTAAACACTATGATCGACGCCACATCTGGATTTAATAGACGGGTTATCAACTTTGAAAATTCATTAACCGACAAGTAGTGTAATTGAAAAATTTTAGAACAAATCTTCTCACTAGGGGCTATATTTAACAATGAATTTTCTATGAAGAATGGAGACTGTGTAGGTGCGGACTTCGTGCTAACAGCTTTCAATAACCCATCGCCAAGTTCTACTATCGCAATATGATTTATCGCCAGTACACTCTCGATGGCCCGTATTGCTTCTTCTTTGCTGATCTCTTTCCGAATTTGCAAGCTTATTGGAATATTTTCCAGTTGATTATCCTGCAAAACTGCCTTTCCCGTTAGTTCTTCTATAATGTATAGAACCTGAGACAACGGAGCATCCGATAGTGCAATACTTTTTACTATGGACTCTTCAGCCTGAGAGGCTTCTTCTTTGGCATATGCAAATCGTATGCACAAAATCAAAAGAACGAATACTAATATGCGCTTTTTCATGTTTTCATCCTATTCCGTATCCAAAATTGAAATAATACAGTATGCACTCAACAGTTTCCCCTGTGCATTTATTTGTATCTCCGATATGGCAATACTGCTATCTAATGCCTCTATTTGACTAGAAAATGCAACTATTCCAGCAAGGGGTATCCCGTCGAATGAAACCTTATAACGATGAATCGTTAGTTTCTCGATATGTCCCTTCTCTATCTCTGTAAGTGTATAACTAGCACCAGTTTCAACTGCTATTTTTTCGATGGAAGCTACAACCTTTGGCAAATCTTGTTTTTTATGACCTGCGTCCGATTTGGCAAAGGCGCTTAAAATTTTTTCTATTTCGGCCGACTGTGAGAGCCAAACTTTTTGTTTGTCGTATAGGGAATGTACTTGACGTATTTTTTGGGGGAAGGATGATACTAAAGCAACTGACAGACATACCAACACCGAAGATATCAGTCCCAATAAGACAATGGGAATTATTTTTTGTTTTATCGGTAGCAATCGAAAGTGCTGCAAAGTGCTGGTTATACCTGCTTTCATGATTAGAAATATTCCACCTCAAGATTGAAAGTTGTCCCTCTGGATGACGAGGAAACGTTTGGCGTTGATACCTCATATATGGAGGATTCTTTTTCTAGATCTTCCACGAATAGGTTTAATGTGGCGATCGAATCACACATTCCAACAAACTGCATAACTCTAGGACCACTCATTGTAAATTGATTAAAAAATAGTTGAGCTGGTCGAATTTTATTTATTGCATCTAGCCGCTTAAAATATAAAGCTTTTGCTTCGGAAAAGGCGCAAATTTCATCGTACAGTTTTTTACGCTCGATTATTCGAGTGATTTTAGGCCATCTTCTCTCCAACATCGATTGTCGAAGTCCAATTGAAGAGCGTATCACCACCAAAGTAATTACTAGCATGAACAAAACGGACGTTACAGAAATCAATGGAAAAATTGTTTTTTTGTACCAGCCATTTATTTTTTCAGTTATTCTAGCAACGCTTTTTTCGCGTTGTTCATGCATTTCGGCATTCCAAAAATCCTCGGAGAAGAGATCGAGCTTCTTGCCTTGTATTTTTAGACTGCCATCCACATCGACACCAACGGTGGCACACTTTTCATTGGTCTTAATTATGGTACTACTCTTGACATTTTCTCGGCAAAACCTTTCCGGGAGCCAGTAGGTACAAGTTTTTAAATTGGGTATTTCCGACAGTACTCGGTTTTTAGAAGCGACAAAAATTGTTATACAATTTTTGCTTCGATTTGTGAAAAAACCAGAAAATATTTTCTGGTTTTCCACAGGAAAAGCATTTTCTATGGCCATTTGAGCCATGCTATTAATTTCCTCCTTTTGCAATGATCCGCTGGGCAATTTGATTTCATCGAAGAAAAAATATTCATCGGAAATAAGTGCCACTACTGGTTTGACCGTAGTCCTTTTGCCAGACTCCCATGCCTTGATAAAATTACTCAACGCGTATCCCATGGCTGGGAACTATTGTAATGATTATAATAATTTGTCAACTTTTTTAAAAAATTTTACCCAGTCGGGCTCGGTTTTTGTATATTTATAAAACTTATAAAAATTTTTACAAAAATTATTGGCATGAGTTTAGTATTAGCCGTCGCTCATTGGGACGAGGTATGATGGATATAGGAAAGAAAAGAACATTTGTCCTTTTAATGGCAATCTAAAGACTAACATTGAGGTTATTCTTGGATATAGCTTCGGCAGAGATAAACTTCATGCACGTATTGTACGTGCTGATAGTAAAAAGGAAAGCGGTTTTGACATCAAAACCACATCGACATCCCATAGCACTTTCCTGGGAGTGGAATTTATAAAAAATCTATACGTCTATTGATGGATACCAATTTGGCCTATGGTTCCAGGCAAACTATGCCCATATCTTCCAATATATAGACTGCCATATCCTTCAGTATAGCGCAGAAGAATCAAAAGCATATGGAGGTTATGACAACCTTAAACTTGACCATGATTTTCCTGCCACTGTCATCGGTCTTAACATGGAAAAAGAAGCCTTTAAATATGCCGACAAAAAATCGACACTTTCTTTGAAAGTTGGATGGGAATGCCGAATAATACAAAGTTACGATATTCCCCGTACCGTCGCTGCTTTGGCTACCGCTGTAATCTTTAACGATATCAACAAATTCTTAAAGTATCCTACTAGGAATACTGCCGTCGTATCATTCAGAGTTTCACAAAAGCTGAATAATCATTGGAGTTTTGTCGGGTCATATTCTGCAAGATTCAACAAAAACCTTTCAGCCCATAACTTCTCCGGTGGAATTGAATATTCTTTCTAGAAAATAGAAAAACCAAAGGCCTCTTCTAGAGCGTGTTTGGTTAAGTTTTTACAAAAATTTCAAAAAACTATTCTTTTTTAGTTGATTTCTTATTTTTTATATACTATGCATTGGTTCAAATTATATGAAATTTTAACGAAAAGGAGATTTTAAATTTATGAATACACTAGAAAGAGCAAATAATAACGGACCACTTCCTGATGGACCACAACAAAGAATCAATCCACCTTACCAAAGGCAACCGCAAAGAATCAATTCACCCCACCGAAGGCAACAGCAACCAAACAGAGCCAATGGAGCAGATCCAAGAGATATAGGTATAAGGCATGTAGAGGCACCTGCAGCACCAGTTGTACTAGTACCAGAAGTTATAGCAAATGAAGTTGCACCAGAAGGGCTAGAGGCATTGGAAGAAAGAATACAGACAGTTGTAAACGCTATGCCTGGATTGGATGATGATACACGGGCAAACATACAGGAAAATGCACGTACAAAACTTCACCAACTACTAGCAGCGGAAAGAAGTCAAGAAGAGGCACTGGAAGAGACATTGGCCGCAGCACAACAGGAAGCACGGATAGAACGGGCACTGGCAGCGTGGATAGCACGGCAAGAAGGTCAAGTATCTGAAGAGGCAGTTGCGGGGAGAAGATTAGATTTGGTGTCTGTAGCGGATATTATACATCGAACTGTACAAAATACTGAATTGAATCAAGAAGCACAGGAAATTGCAGAAGAGACCGCAATGGAAAGATTTAACCAAAGATGGGATGGAGATCCAATAACACGACAATCTGTAATGGATGAAACACTGAATGAAGCAATGAAACTAGCAATGAGGAAAAATAAAAGTATGTTTGCGTTGATGCGAAACGGAGCAATTCATTTTTCGAATTTTCTCAATGATCACCAACAGGCGACTTTCTTGGCTAGCATAGCTATTTCAGGATTATTTCCAGCAGCAGGAACGCTAGTAACAGTAAGCAAAATATTGATGACAATAGGAGTGGCCTATTGGATGAAAGATTGGTTCATAGATACCTTCGGATCAGTCTATAAATGGGCAAAAGAGAATCCCTATAAATTTACAGCTATAGCAGCCGTAGTGATAGTTGCAGGTGTAGGAGCGTTCTTGTATTTCAGACCAGCAATGGGGTTATTTGCGAAAGCAAACTCTGTACCTACCGCTGTACCTACCGCTGCATCTACCGCTGTGCCTACCGCTGTGCCTACCGCTGTACCTGCTATTACATGGGGGCCTGCATATAATAAAACCATGTGTTCTAATTCTTCCTTTCCTAATCAGTGGCACTACTAGATCTAAGCACTAGACTGAGCAACAAGACTTTTGGTGCTTGGCTTTTGTAAACGATAAGGTCGGTCTCCACAGTCGTGGAAGTTGAGCTTGTGAAATCTGTAATTTCGCTGGCCAACTTCCCCCAAAGGCGTATCAATAAACACCTTTGACGTTTAGGCAGTTTGGGCCACACACTGAGGAATTCCCAATGTTGGGGATTCCTCAGTGTAAATGTTTTAACATAGGTCAACTTGATGTCCAAAAATTTCCATGTTTTCTAGGTGAAACCATAGGGCAAACTTCAATTTCAGATAATAATACCTCCACATCCTTTTACCACACGCATTTCAAAGATTTTTTTATTTTTACATTGAGGTGGATAAAAAGCTTGACTTGCTTTTATTAAGCAGTTTTAACGTATCCCCATGTTAGGGCACATACAATATTTAGTTCAATATTTTTCCAGGCTATTTATTATAAGTTGTCCTTTGGCAATCATTGCACTCTTTGTAAGTATGACAGCTCCTTATACATCAGCTGAACGTGTTCGGGCAGCCAAAGTGGGAACCTCCGTAGCTTGTGGCACGGCACTGTTCTTCGCAATAGTAGGTGAAGAGTTTTTTGAATTTCTCGGGGTAACAATGGGATCCTTTTATATAAGCGGAGGCATTATTCTAACCCTACTCGGCATATCGATGCTCAATTCCAATGATATGGACAATTCCAATGACCAAGATCAAACTACCGGCAAAGAATCCACAAAAAAGAATAAAGTTGATATTTCCATAACACCTCTTGGGATCCCTATCATTTGTGGCCCTGCCTGCATCACAGCAACCATAGTCTTGCAAAGTCAGGCCGAAGGGTTTGTACAAAACGTTGTCGGATTGATAGCCATTACGCTCGTCTTTGGAGTATTGTATCTATTGCTAGTATCCAGCGCCAAAGGAACCAAATGGCTAACCCCCATGATATTAAAGTTGAGCTTCAAGCTGTCTGGACTTATTATTGTAACGCTGGGAATACAGATGATATTCAGCGGTTTAAGGCAGGCGGATCTTCAGGTTTTAAAACCTTTAAAAAGCGTGACACAAGTCGTCCAAACGATGCTAAATACATACTGCTAGGAAACATTCTTTTTCCTTCGAAAATTCCTTTGATAAAAAAACATGTATTGTTGGACGATTCCGGCGTAAGGGGAAAGATTTTTAATGGTAAAATTTCCACCATATCGGTTTTGAATAATGCGAGAAATCCATGTATCTACGGGGAAAGCTTCAAGCCTATGTAGGCCATAAAGAGCGATGCAATTGGCAACTTTTTCCCCTATGCCATTGAAATTTTTCAAATAGGCAATGGTCTCCTCGGAACTTAAAGTTTTTAAGTATTCCATGTCGAAAATTCCAGCTTCCACATTCTCTACGATGTCCATTAAATATCTTGCCCGATATCCAAGCCCAAGACTACAGAAATCTTTCTCCTCATACTGTGCCAAAATGTGGGGCGAAGGGAACACATATGCGTAGGGGGCACATAGTTTTTCTATGGTATTTTTTATGCGGGGAATGTTGTTTCTTTGGGAAATTATAAAGCTTACAATAACTTCCCAGAGATCTTGGCGTAATATGCGAAGACCGGCTCCATAGGCGACGGCGTCACAAAGAAAAGGATCATTGGCCGTTAAAATCAAATCTTTAATCGTCCCATAATTCCTTCGAAGATCAAAATAATCAACCCAAATTGATTGAAATTCTTCAGGAGAACAATGAAAAACAGAAGTACTCCGGTCAACTCGATGGACTGTCAATGCTTTCCCAAATGCTACAACCTGCCAAATATCCGCTGATCCAAGCTTATTTATGCGGAAACATTGGCCAGAGTTCGCTATCTGTTCTATGCAAAAATCAGCATTTCTTATCTCTATCATATTCAATAATTGGCCAGTTTTTTCCCTGCAGCAAACAGGAAACTCTTCCCCAGCTTGAAGACCGATGTCACGGAATCAACAAAAAAGTAATTACCGTTTTGGGGTACAACGACTGTTTGATTCATAGCCTTGAACATACGATTACGGAAGACTATAGAAGGCTAAGCTAATAAATTTTTCAACGAAAAATATTGCGCCCAAACAGATTAGTCTTTTATTTTCCTTAGTGAAAGGAATGGTAGCTATGTTAAGCATTAACAAAAACTGGTTGAATGTGAAAAGTATGAAATTGAAAAATTTAATGTTGGTTGTCCTTGGATATTTGATGGTTGCAACGTCGGTTGGGTTATCTGCTGATTCTTTTGAAGATTTTTGCGATCAAATGAACAATTTATTTGATGCGCGCTATTGTCATCGCCACTCCCTATGGGAAGGGTTTAAACTTGATATAAAATCGACGGGGAAAGAGTATGTCGTTGAAGTAGAAATACCGGGGGTCAAGAAAAGTGAAATAGATTTGAACGTTGAAGATCAAGTGCTTTGCATTTCCGTTCGTCGGGAAAAGAAGGTTGCCGATGAGAAGGATGATTACTTACATCGCGAAAGGCATGATTCTACGATGGAAAGAAGCATATGCTTACGGGATGCGGATTTTAAACAAGCGAAGGCAAAATTGGAAAATGGTATCCTGACAATTACAATCGCAAAGCAGAAAAAGAGTGATAATGTCCAAAAAATAACCATTGAATAAATTTTTGCGAGAGGTGAACAGAGACTAAGCCTATGTGTTCATTAGAGTATAAAGTTATGGTAAGTTATCAACGATGGATAAGCTAGAGAAAATGTTTACCATGCAGGCTGCCCTAAACAAACGGATGGGCGTTGACATTGTCAACTTAACCGAACAAGAAAAAACAAAGTGGATATTGAATTATACACGTGCTGTTCAACAGGAAACGTCGGAGTTGGTAGATTCTGTCCCATGGAAATGGTGGGCAAAATACCAAAAGTTCGACGAGCAAAATGCCCGTGTCGAACTGATTGACCTATTTCACTTTTTGATAGCAATTGCCCAGGTCCTGGGCATGTCTGCTGCTGATGTCTTTGAGACCTATTGCAAAAAAAATTCAATTAATCACAGGCGCCAAGAGGATGGATATACTGTAAAAGATAAGGATGATTCTCGCGGAATTTAGAAAATCAAGATCGGTTTCAATGAAGTGGGACAAGGTATAAAGAAGAAATTCAGAAAACCTCCACATATTTTACATTACATGTCTTCCAAAAAATCTTCCTTCTTTTCTGCCTACTACTTTTCTATCCAATGCAATTGCTTCATTTTTCTTTCTCTTTCATTCGTTAAAGGAGACGTTTTTGTTTTACATTTTCTTCTTGTATCTTCCGAAGGAAAAGTTTGTATGCCCCCATAGTCGACGTGTGCTCAAAGTGTATTTGCCCGATGGTGTAATGGTAGCACAACGGATTCTGACTCCGTTTGTTTAGGTTCGAGTCCTGATCGGGCAGCCAAGCATAAAAGCTGTATAAATACGAGCCTTGCGGGCAATAGGGGAAGTGCAAAGCCGAACATCAAGCAAAGAACAATCCCTCAATATTCCCTCAAAAAGATTAACCATAAATCTCTTTCCAAATTTCTTTTTCCCAAGGAATTGTTTCCGGATAGAATCAAAAATTCACAGCAAAAGGGTTAAAAGGCTAAGAGAAAAGCATGCCAGAAAAGCGTTGAGAAAGAGGAAGGGATGAGTACACTAGGGGTCAAGGAGGAAGCCCAGTGGAAGGTAGAGAAAAGAGCAAACAGCCAAAAAGGACAAGGGAAGCACTGGCAAGTATTTTATTTATGGGAAGCATGGTGTGTGTGATGCTGTGCGTGATGCTCTGTGGAGGGTGCAAGACGATGGGGCGAGGCGGAGGATTGCCGGTGCCAGGAACGCTATCCGGTCAAGGTATGGAGCTGAAGGACATAAACGGAAGGTTATACGACTATTTGCAGATCCTGCTGTGGGTCGGGAGGAACAACTACGAAGGTACCAATCCGAAGAATGGGGAGATAGGGCAGAGAGCCCTTGACGGGTGTATGGAAATAGTAGGGCTGCCTGATGGCAACGAGAGGATACTAGCGAACAACATGGATAGGGAGAAGGGGTAGACCGATTGGTGAAGGATGCGATGGTGTTGAAGGCGAGGAAGGAGAAGCTCGTTGGCCGGATGGGAAAAGACGTAGCACTGCTTGAGAAGATGTGCGCTCGCTATGAGTCGTCCCACCGTACGCTTAGGACTTTGCAGGTGTTTGGAGGGCTGGTATGTACAATTATTGTGGTTTTTGGATTGATATTTTTTCGGCTGAGGTGATGGGAGAACCGGTAATGGGAACAAGTAAACCGATTAGACCGATGAAGTTAATGAAGTCAATAAAATCGACGGAATCAATGGCAAGGATGTGAATAAGGGTGGAACCAAAAATGTGAATCAACGGAAGCAAAGGAGCGATGGGTATGGCGATGAAGGCGTCAGTGATGAGAGAGATGTAAAAAATAAAGATGGGAGGAACAAAGGCGATGGGCGTAGGAACAACGACAACGGGAGGAGCAACGATGGGAGTAGGAACAAAGAAGTGGTGGGAATAGGAATGGGAACAATGAAGACAGGAGGAACGGGGATGGGTAACGAGGCGGAACTACTGGAAGCGTTTGGCAGGCACAAACGAAGATGTTCCCAAGACTTTGAATATTTCTGCGCCCACGAACTGCTGGTTGACCGGAAGGGAGGTGGGGACCCCGTGCCGTTCCATTTCAACCGTGCCCAGAAGTACGTATGGGCTAGGTTGAATGACCAGTGGGCTAGGGAAGGTATGATCGAGCGAATATCCTGAAGGGTCGCCAGCAGGGGATG
>JAIRKQ010000034.1 GCA_031260055.1 Puniceicoccales bacterium | reverse complement strand
TGGACATATGTCATCCACGTTTCTCATGTCTGCCAGATCGATTATGGGTAAGTTAGTATCGAATACCTTAGTTTCGAGTAGGGGAATATTTGTGTTTTCTATCTCAGCTTTTGGGATGCAGCGGTATTGTACCACTGGTTGGATTATATGTTTCATCCCGTGAATGTTCCAAACTTCGTTTTCATAATCCAGTTTTCCGCTGAACAGCATGTTAATGTCCAAGCCAAATTGAGCCATGACTCGTGTGTAGTTTTTGTGGTCTTGCTGCTTCGGATATTCCGTTACTCTGATGCCAGCGAGAGGACTTATGTTAAACCAATCGCTGCCAGAAACAGGCAGATAAGCGCCGAAGTATCCATCAAATTTATCGGCTTCGTGGTGCTGTTTGTTTGCATCTTTTCCTTGCAAGTAAGCATAATTTATATATGTTCTACAGTATATGTTTGTCCTCCCGAGGCGACTCGGCAACATTTCAGCGCGTAGTTCCGGTATTTTGGTTACGGTATCGTGAAAATTGTTCAGCTTTGGGCGCAAGAAAGCGGACAATACGTAATTACAGCCGCGGTAACTGGTTTCAAGAAATGAATCGGGAATTTGATCCCTTTTATACCATGACGGCCGGAAGTCACGCGTTGCCTCCGGATCGCTCCACCAGTTCAAATGGGCGACGGCATCGACGTGCTTCCTAAAATGTGCTATATTTTTAGTCTCTAGAAAAAATCTCTTACGTTTCACTTGTTGTTGATTCGCGCCCTCGTTACGTATTTCGAAACTTCCATTGTCGTGTATGAAACCAAACTTTGATTCGCTGAAAATTTTTGCCGAATCCGATTTGGTTTTTATTTCCAGTGCCGGACCGAATAGCAGGCCACGATTTGTGTACACATCTAATAGTCCGCCAATTCTCATTTCCTTGTTCGTGCGAAAGTAGAAGTCATTTCTCAAAAAGAATCCTAGATTTTTTTGGATGCCATAGTCATTTTTCAGCCAAAAAGGGTATTCTTTTGTGGTAAAGGAGCAAAATGGCAGGTAGAAAATTGGAACTTTGCCAATCCTAAATACTATGGATTTTGCGTGTACGTCCCTAAGATGTAGTATTTCAAAATTTTTTGCACTGACATTTGGCGTAAAATCATCTGGTTGTCCAAAATATAATGTGCCGTCTTCCACCTTCTGATATTGCTCTTCCAGGTGCAATTTAGAAGCATTAACCACAATTTGGGTTGAATAGATATTGCAATTGGAACCCGTAATTATATTATCGACAAGATTATAATCCAGGGAATCGGCCAGGATAAATACGTGATTATTGGAAAAGATCGTATCACCATGAGCTGAGGCCATTCTATTTTCTGAGGAATATTCCATTTTGTTGGCCCGTATGCTAGCTGTGTCTGTAGTTAGTCTCGCATTACCCGTAGCAATTAGATGGCTGTTGGTCGGATTATATTCTATGGGATCGTCTGCGCTCAAATCAATACCCAGTGCATTGGAAGCAAAAATGCATAGGGAGAGCATGAGCAAGATCGTATTTTTCACGGTAACTTGTAAGGGTTTGTAAAAATCTTCAATGGGTGCTCAAGAGTTTTCTTTTACCCGAGTCAGGTGTGTTTCCCAAAAAGGATGTTTTAAATTGTCAAAGCAGGAGAATATGAAACCGTCCGCTAACATTTCCTTCGATTTAGCCGGTGATATGCCGCGGGATTGTGCGTATAGCAGGGTTAATTCATCCAATCCTCCACTGGCTGCGCCGTGTTTGCATACTATGTCATTGGTTAATATGTTCAGAAATGGCGACATGATTACTCTAGCGTCATCGGATAAGGTAATAGCTTTTGTATACTGATCGGATGTGCTTTCATGGGAACTTTCCAGAACATTTATTACGCCGCTAACGTTGATATTTGCACAGCCATCCAAAACCGAATTAGTTTCGATTGAGGAAATTGAGCGAGGTGCCGAGTGCGTTTGGGATGTTTGAATGTCTATTTTTTCTTTGCCATAGGTTTTACATGCATTGCGCACTATGGCGGTGGAATGTTTTCCCAAAAGTACTATGCATTGACTTAGACGTAAATTTTGACATTTTTCAACGAAACACACGGTCTCAATCTCTGAATTGTCATGCAAGTTAAATTCCAATTTAACTTGATAATTGTCTAATTTGTATAGGTATACAAACACTTTTGCCTGAGAATTTCTGAGCAATGTACAGATGAACTTACAATCTTTGCTTCTGGGATACAACTGTAGGTACGCTTGGGAATTTTCGGAAATATCCAGGTTTGTTACTCCTTCCCATAGGTAAACTTGCTGTTCGCCATAAAGTGGACTGTTTTGATATTTGGACACCATTTGATTATGGGGTGTTTTATTCGTTTGCACAGGATTTTTTGCGCAAATTTTGCCCAATAAAAAGCTTGTAAATGGACAACGGAGCAATATAAGCTTGGACGTTATTGGGTCCCGTTCGTCTAGTCCGGTCAGGACACAGGATTTTCATTCCTGTAACAGGGGTTCGAATCCCCTACGGGACGCCAAAATTTGAAACTTTTACGGGTCAATTTGAAACTTTTACGGGCAAAAATTTTTCTCTCTAATTGAGTAAAAGCAAATCTAACTTAGCTACAATAGAAACTAAATTCCTGTTCCCTTTACTTTGAGCTTTTGTTTGGTTTTTCTTTTTTTAACAGATTTTTGAGCTTATTTCCGATTCCGCCGACAATATCTTTTGATGTGTCTTTTGTCTTTATTAGCCCGCTTGTTATCTGTTCGATACCGGGCAAATGCAGGATGGAGTTAAATGTCGCTTGTATGAACAGTGATAGTCCATATTTGCTAAGATCGGACAGGAGCGCCTTAATCACTTTATTAACGTCGTCCACGTTTGAAAACTCACGTCGATAGTTTATGATGATTTCGTTGGCTGGGTTGTTTACTGATTCATCGATAATTTTTACCGATTTTATGGAAAACAATACCTTGTCCAAGCGTACCTTTTTTGGTGTTTTTTCTTTTGCAGATTTTCTACTTTTATTTTCGCTGCCATTAACCTTTGCTTCATCGTTGTTGGGGTCTGGAAACACTGTGTTTTTTGTGAAAAGTTGGC
>JAIRKQ010000016.1 GCA_031260055.1 Puniceicoccales bacterium | reverse complement strand
TGTTCGCTGCTGTTCGCTGCTGTTCGCTGCTGTTCGCTGCTGTTCGCTGCTGTTCGCTGCTGTTCGCTGCTGTTCGCTGCTGTTCGCTGCTGTTAGCTGCTGTTCGCTGCTGTTCGCTGCTGTTCGCTGCGCATTAGTACACTACTCGTAACCATAAGTAAGCGCCAGTTTGTAAAAACTTTGTAAATATTCAAACTTTTTTATCAGCATTTGAACATTTTTACAAAGGCTATATACCCATCACTCACATCTAACATTTTTTATACCCCCCAACTTATTTATTTTTTGAGATGGGATTTTTGTCCATATTTTGTCCATGGACTTTTGTTGTGCTCTGTTTTGTGCTTCTCCTATCGCTCCCCAGGGCTACATTCATGGCGGAGAGAGAGGGATTCGAACCCACGGTGCCGTTGCCAGCACTTCGGTTTTCAAGACCGACGCAATAAACCACTCTGCCATCTCTCCTCCTTCTGGTCGTTTTTGATATTCAAGATGATCATAAAATGTCGAGTTAAAAATTTTATGGGCATCTTCGGAAAAACAAAATTTTAAAAAGATTTTTCCTGATGAAGTATGGTTTTGATGATTTAAAAAAAATGGAATTGTAAAGATAAGATTCCATATAATAGTTGCACAAAACGTATAAAGTGAAACAATAGTTATAAGGATAAATGAAAAAAGTATATATCACAACGGCTATAGATTATGCCAATGGAAAGCCCCACATCGGGCATGCCTACGAGAAAATTTTGGCGGACACGGTATCTCGCATGTTTCGGTTACAAAACATGGATGTGCAATTCATGACAGGGTTAGATGAGCACGGCTTAAAAGTGAGTCAATCGGCTGCCAAGGCGGGGATCCCAGAACAAATTCACTGTGACAATGTTGCCGAAGACTTTAAAAATCTATGTAAAAAATTAAGTATCAAATACGATCGATATATTCGAACGACGGAAAGTGAACACAAACAAGTTGTCCGCGAGTGTTTACAAAAACTATACGACGATGGGCAAATTTATAAGGCCGATTATTCCGGGTTGTATAGCAAAACCGCCGAACGGTTCGTCCTTGAGAAAGATAAAATTGATGGCAAATGGCCAGCAGATTACGGAGAAGTCATCGAAATATCAGAGACAAATTATTTCTTCCAACTCAAGAAATATCAAGGATGGTTGATAAATTATATAGAAGCTCACCCGGAATTTATATTTCCTACATTCCGAGCAAAGCAGGTTTTGGAGTTTCTCAAGGATCCCATAAATGACCTATGTATTTCCCGGCCGAAAAATCGGCTATCCTGGGGAATAGAACTGCCATTTGACTCGGAATATGTGACCTATGTTTGGTTCGATGCTCTCATAAATTATATAACGGGAGCCAATTATTTAGATAAAACATTTACCAACTATTGGCCAACAGATTATCATATTATCGGGAAGGATATCCTCGTACCAGCCCATGCGGTTTACTGGCCAATAATGCTATATGCTCTTAACATTGAATTGCCCAAAACCCTACTTGTGCACGGCTGGTGGTTAGTTTCCGGCGAGAAAATGTCGAAGAGTTCAGGCAATGTCGTAAACCCGTTGGAGTGTATAGAAAAATTTGGAGTGGATGCTTTCCGTTACTATCTAATGCGCGAAATGACCATAGGGCAGGATGGTGATTTTTCATTTGACAGGTTTATGACCCGCTATACAGGTGACCTGGCGAATGATTTAGGGAACTTACTTAGCCGTCTGTTAAATATGGGACATAGGTATTGCAATGGAACGATAAAAGAAATTACCAAAAGCGAAAGCCTCGAAGAGGATCTTCAGAAATTGTGGCAATCGGCAATTCCTGAAATCATTTCTCTGTACAATGAATTTGCATTCCATTTGGCCCTTGAAAAATTGTTCCTGTGCATAAAAGCAGTCAATGGATACGTTGAAAATCGTTCACCATGGAAATTAGCAAAGTCGAGTGAAGAAGGCGATAAACAGCTAGTCAATACAACCATCGCCATATCTGCCGAATGTGTTAGGTTAGCCGCGATTTTGCTATCACCTGTAATGCCAACAACATCGCAACAAATATTATCCGTTCTTGGATGTCCAATATCCACAAATTGGAGCACGGATGCTAAGTTTGGAAATTCACTTACCGGCAACAAATTGGGAGAACAAATTATCCTTTTCCCAAAAATTGAACAAATATGATAGTTCGCCGCGATACACATGAGTTGAAGAAGTGGTGGCAACGCATTTTGGTTTCCGTCGTTGTTTTTATATTGAGGCTATATTGGTCGACCCTACGTATCAAACTGACTACAGAATGTCAAAAGGTAATCGATGAAGCCCAAGGAGCAACAGTTTTTGCGCTTTGGCATAACAATCTTTTCATAGCATATAAATTACGTAGATTGCTTAAAAAAAAACATAGCATGTATGCCCTCGTAAGCCCATCCCGTGATGGTGCATGGCTAGCGGAAATGTTTAGCCGATTGGGCATAGGAACGATACGCGGTTCTAGTAATCGGAATGGTTTATCCGCCATAGATAACATACTTGAAAAGCTAGCAGAAGGTGCATTCGTTGCCATAACCCCCGATGGTCCCCGTGGACCAGTTTGTAAATTCAAAAGAGGAACGGCTATGGTAACCAAAGCTATAAAAACGAATCTCGTACTAGTGGCTGTGAAATACAACCATTACTTTACCTTGCCAACCTGGGATGGCTTTAAAATTCCCTGTCCGTTTTCGAAAATATGCGCGGACATCAAAATGTTTCCCAGTGGAACCTTCGAAAATTTAACCGTTAAAGAACTCTCTACGGTTTTGGAAAATGAACTGATCGGCCTTCAACAAAAAATAGACTCCGGGAATCACATCTAGCGGGAAATCCCACAGCAGATTTACTAATTCTGAGTCGCTAGTAGCGGCAATGTTGCTTTTTTAAAAAGCTGAAATTTATATGGAATTTGTATCCTGAGGGAAGGTAGCATTTGGCACATCTTTTACTCCGTCACATATCCATTGCCAAGCATCTTCACGATATTTTTTATGAAAATACTTAACATTATCACCAAATACCCTACCGAATGGCCGGTCGAGCAACAGGGCAAGATTATTTTGTTTGGCATGAACCAAAAATGCCATTCGCTCTATGTGCGCGGAATAGCGGAAAACGAAAACAATATCGTCCAAGGTAGCTGAAACTTCCCATCCTTCAAAATTGTCGAGCTCGATTAAAATCCGGATCAAACCATACTTTTTTATCAATTTTGCAAGAAATGGAACAATGTTTGCATAATCATTGTGGGTCAATTTTCCTGATAGGGTCATTACAACGACATTTCCCGAAGAAAACTTTTTTATTTCATGCATAACCAACTTTTGGCCAAAATTTATTTATTACGACTTTTAAACTTCTGTTCCTATATGAAAATACGAAACAGACAAAAGTAAACACTTTAAATTGTCTACGATTAAGAGCCCATATGTTTTTGGCACAGAATTTTCTTTGAAATTGAAAATATGCAAAACGTTCCCAAAGAACGTCTCAAATTATATGTCAAAATCTTCACCGAGGTAAAATTTTCTACTGTCTGGATGTTTTAATAATACATCACTGGAGCCATGGCAAAGAATGTCTCCGCCATATATCAAATAGGCACGATCGACAACTTTTAGCATTTCGCGCACATTATGATCGGTGATAAATATACCAATGTTTTTTTCTTTTAAAGAAATGATAATGTTTTGCAATGCATGAATGTTGATAGGATCTATCCCACTAAATGGTTCATCCATCAGTAGGAACTTTGGCTTAGATATCAGTGTACGGGCTATTTCTAGCCTTCTGCACTCCCCTCCACTAAGAGTATAAGCTTTCTGCCCGGCAATGTGTGAAATTTTCATTTCTGCCAATGATTCTTCTATGACCTTGACTTGTTCTTCCTTAGACAAATCCAAATATTCAGCCATACCTTGCAGGTTTTCCCACACTGTCAGTGATCGAATTGTGGAATCTTCCTGGGGAAGATATCCCACACCTTTGCGAGCACGTTTGTACATCGGAAGTTTACTAATATCTTCATCATTCAAAAAAATTTGACCCGAATCAGCGACAATTAATCCCATAACGATGTAAAAGGTAGTAGTCTTACCAGCACCGTTAGGACCAAGTAACCCGACAACTTCCCCACTATTTATTGCCATGGATACATTTCTAATTACTTCCCGTTGGCCATAGAATTTTTCTAAATTTTTTATAAACAATCTATTGGTGATTTTTACCATCATTTTCTTTCACTTTATCAATGTGTTATTTTGCTCAAACTTCGAAACATCATCAATCGGGTGTGTGAACTTCGACCCTTTGGATTTGATTTGCTTGCTTTTTAAATCTAGGATTAGTGTTTGCCCGAACATTGTTCCTGAATTTTCATCCCGTATTTCAGCATTTCCCTCCAGTATGATAAAACTTTTAGCGGGATAAACGTCTATTTGATCAGCTTTCCCAGCGTAGGATACCCACTCAAATGTCGCATTTTCCATGGCACGAATTTCTTTTACTACCGATAGGTTGGATATTCCTTGAGAACCATTGATAGTAATTACTTGTATGTGATCCCCTTTCAAAGAGAATTTATTCCCATCGATATGGGCATTGTGAGAAAAATGCATGTGGACATGGGGTCCCAATGTCTGAATTTCAAGGACATCACTTGTGATTTGGACCGGAGAAGCAAATGCTCCTAAGGGTAACATTAAAATTATTAACTTTAGTGCGGTTTTTATGGCGAACATCCCTCTAAATTGCAATCGAGGAAAACTTTGACACGATTTTTTGCGATGATTTTTTTCTCATTGCCTGAAAATTCCCAAGTATGGGCAGACGCATAAAAATTTTGACCAAAAATTTTTATTTCAAAATTTCCCGAAACTGAGTTTGTTTGTGGAACAACAAATGCTGTGTTGCTGATAGCGAAAAAAATTTCCTGGGGGTTTTCCTCTTCGGTAAAACAGCGTAATTTCATATTTTTTATACACAACAAATTGTCTTCAACCATTATTGCTGAATGACCTCGGACTTCCCAAATTGTTTGACCTGCCATATTAAAGATTGGCAATACAAAGCCGTTTATAGGAACATTCCACAGCGATTGAGACTCCAAGGCCATGACCCCACCCACATTGTACGGAAGCAAACATAACAAAAGTACAGCCTTCCTGAAGGATTTACTAGGGATAATTTTCACTGCCTTCACAGTGTAAAATCATGACCACATTTCAACTTAAAACTAAAATGATAACTCTACTAAAATTATTCTGCTAGAATACTCTACTTTGTTATTTCGAGAAAAGTTCTTTTCCCAGCTTGAATGACCGTCGCTTCGTTGGAAATTTTACATAGAAAGAAAGGATCAGTAATTTTTTGACCATCAACCTTGAGTGCACCCTGTTCAAATAGTCGACGAATCTCCTTCTTGCTGGGGAACAGGTTTGTTGCCCACAGAATATCTACCAAGGGAGCAACTTCTTTACCCATCAATTCTTGGATACTAAAATTCGGCATGCTGTCTGGAATATCATTTTGAGAAAATACTTTTTCAAATTGTTCCCGTTCATGTTTGGCAACATTTAACCCGTAAAATTTGGCACACAGGTTTTCTGCTAGGGATTTTTTGCATTCCATGGGGTGCATCGCCTTCAATTGTTCAATTTCTTCATCCGTTTTCAACAGAAGAAATTTATAGTACACGAACATCGTCTCATCGGAAATCGACATCACCTTGCCGAAAATATCCTTTGATGTGTCATTGAAGGCGATATAATTGTCATAGCTTTTTGACATTTTCCTAGTGCCGTCCAATCCAACAAGCAGTGGCATTGTGATGACAACTTGCTCTTCTTTACCGATATTTTTTTGCAAAGTGCGGCCAACTAACAAGTTAAACAACTGGTCGCGGCCACCTATTTCGACATCCGAATCCAACATGATGGAATCATATCCCTGCAACAAGGGATATAAAAATTCAACGATCGAAATCGGAGTTTGGCTTTTGTATCGATTGCTGAAATCTTCCCGCTCAAGCATTTGGGCCACCGTCATTTGTCTTGCAAGCAAGATTGCATCTCCAAAAGACATACTGTTAAACCATTCACTGTTTTTCCTTATCACCGTTTTGGCCGGATCTAAAATTTTAAAGGCCTGTTCCACATAGGTTTTATAATTGTCTTCAATTTGTTCCTTGGATAGCATCGGCCGTTCGGAGGAACGCCCTGAAGGATCTCCGATCGTTGTGGTATAATCCCCGATTAGTAATGTAGTTTCATGGCCAAGATCTTGAAACTGTTTGAGTTTGTTGAAAACAACCAAGTGGCCAAAATGTAAATCTGGCCGCGTGGGATCAACCCCCAGTTTAACCCTAAGCCGTTTTCCACTGGCTAACTTTTTCTTCAATTCATCTTGTCCAACCATTGTGTCAACACCTTGACAAATTTGTTGTAAAGGATCCATAATACTCCAAAAAGTTGGGACAAAACGCTTCGTTTGCAACAAATTAATGGGGGTCAATTTTTTCTCTGAGCAGCATCCTGCCTTTTTCTAACTTTTTTGAAGCATGTGTATAATTTCTTTAAAGACCTCCATCTTCGAATCCCAAAGTTTCAATATGAAATTATGTGAAATTAATCATACATATTTTCTTGCTTTTTGATAAAAAAAAACACTCTAAGTAAGAGGTCCGAGTCAATATTATATTTTGCGTTTATATATGGAATTTGCCCATGCAGCTAATTGATTTAAATAGGACCAAGGACATAGGATCTTCATGCTTGTCTGCTAAAATTGGAAGCTTCAATATTTTGTTCGACTCGGGAATTAGTCCCAAGCGTTCTGGTTATGACGCATTGCCTGCTTTCGATAAACTTGGAACAACCGTCATCGACTTGATTTTAATTTCCCATTGCCACTTGGACCATATTGGTTCATTGCCATACATAATGAAGAGGCAACAGCAAGCCCGTGTCCTAATAACACAGGCATCCCACATTGTTTTACCAAGAATTTTAAATAATTGCGTTACCGTCATGCAGCTGCAACGCGATGAACAGGGAATAAAAGAATATCCCTTGTATACCTTGGCAGATATTGAAGCATTGGAACAACACATTTTGCCCATGCAATTCGGAAAATCACGGGTACTAAGAAAAGACAACGATGAAATCACCATAACATTTTTTGAAGCAGGTCATGTTGTCGGAGCCAGTTCCATTTTGGTCGAACACAAGCATAGGAGTATATTTTACACCGGTGATGTTTTATTTCGGGACCTTAAAATTCTTAGGGGTGCCAAATGGCCAACCCGTAAAGTCGATACGATAATCACCGAAACAACGCGTGGGTCCACCATAAGGGCAAAGGAACGTTCAGCCGATAGCGAAACGGAACGCCTCATCGGGACAATTCGCGACACTATCAGCCGAGGAGGATCCGTTCTAATTCCTGCTTTTGCCTTCGGACGTATGCAGGAAATTCTTAAAATCATAAGTTGCGCCCGCCAAAAAAATAAGTTACAGCAAACCACCCCGATTTTTTGTTCCGGACTAGGCTATGGCCTCATCGAAGATTTTGATTTTATTTCAAAAAAGTTATCCGGTGTAAATTTTCGAAAAAGAATTACAAAGGAATTGAAGATAAAAATTTTCCGAGGGAACAACCCAACCGACATAAAAAAACAGATTCAGGAACCCTCAATTTTTGTCCTCAGCAGTGGCATGCTGGTTGAAAACACATCCGCCTATAATGTTGCTTCTGCTATCATTGATGACCACAAAAATGCCATTTGTTTCGTCGGTTTCTGTGATGAAACTACACCTGGTGGAGAGCTTCAAAAATATTCCCAGGGAGATTCTTTTCTATTTAAAGCTCAAAATTACGTGGCCAAAATTGCGGCTAAATTTGATAAATTTGATATCAGTGGCCATGCGGACAGGGAAGAAATTTTAAAAAATATCCTAACCATGTCTCCCCGTGCCGTTGTCCTTGTCCACGGTGAAGAAGATTCGCGAAACTGGTTTATGGATGAGTTGATCGAACTTTCGCCAAGCATTCAAGTGTTTGACATGAATCCCTGCGAAGAGTGTTTGGTCTAAGGTGATTAACTATTCCCATTCGATTGTGCTGGGGGGCTTCGACGATACGTCATAGACAACGCGATTTACCCCATGTACCTCACTAACTATGCGGTTGGACATTGATGCAATTATATCGTTGGGAAGTCGTGTCCAATCCGCCGTCATAGCATCTACGCTGTCAACAATACGCAATGCTATCACATTATCGTAGGTACGTACGTCTCCCATTACACCAACCGTACACAACGGTAGCAAAACAGCAAACCCTTGCCAAATATTGCGATGCCAACCGGACTTTTTCAGTTCCTGCTGCACTATATTATCTGCCCTACGCAAAATCGATAGTCGGTCGGCAGTTACTTCCCCAAGTATGCGTACTGCAAGTCCAGGTCCAGGGAATGGCTGGCGCCATATCACATCTTCCGGTAGTCCAATTTCTAATCCCATCGCCCGCACTTCATCCTTGAAAAGTTCCCGCAATGGCTCAATTAGTTCAAATTTCATATCCTTTGGAAGTCCTCCCACATTATGGTGGCTCTTTATGACCACACCATTAACGGAAGAGGATTCAATTACATCTGGATATAGCGTCCCCTGTGCTAAAAATTTTGCATTGGGAATTTTTGAAGCCTGTTCTTCAAAAACATCGATGAACGTTTTTCCAATGATTTTTCGTTTGGCTTCTGGATCTTCTGTCCCAACGAGTCTTTTTAAAAATAGGTCCTGTGCTTTGACGAGCTGTAATTTCAGTTTTGGCATGCACTGGTACAACATGGAAACAATTTCTTCAGCTTCCCCATGACGCATCAGTCCATGGTCAACGAAGATGCAGTGCAACTGTTCCCCGATCGCCCTATGCAGCAGCGCAGCCACAACGGTGGAATCAACACCACCCGATAGGGCAAGCAGGACATTTGAATCCCCTACTCTTTTGCGACATCTTGCAATGGTATCGTCAATGAATGATCCCATGTTCCAATTTCGTTCTAGTTTGGAAATTTCAAATAAAAAATTGCACAAAATTTGCCCCCCATGGGATGTGTGAGATACCTCTGGATGAAATTGTAACGCATAAATTTTATGGTCCTCGTTGGCCATCGCGGCGATACCAATGGCCGCCGTTTGGGCAACCGATACAAACCCATTTGGCAGTGTTTTTACGTGATTCCCGTGGGACATCCATACGGTAGTATTTGAAGGCACACCTTTCCACAGTCGACATCCATCGTTCGCTATTAATTTCGTTTGCCCATATTCTCTATTTTTACCATTGACTAGCATTCCACCGAAGTGGAGCGCCAACAGCTGCATGCCGTAACAAATACCAAGAATTGGCACACTAAGACGCAAAAGGGCGTGGTTCAATGTAGGAGCTCCCTTTTCACCGGCGTCATTGGGTCCTCCGGAAAGAATAATGGCGGATGGGGTTGAATTTTCAAATTCAGAAGCGGATGCTGTCCATGGTAAAATTTCCGAATATACGCCATTTTCCCGTACGCGACGGGCAATAAGTTGCGTATACTGCGATCCATAGTCAACGACTAGAACTTTTGAAAGCTGTTTCATAGCATATATTTACGATGGGCAAACTTTGTAATTCGGCGGTTCCTTTACCATTGTAATGTCGTGTATGTGACTTTCCCGTAATCCAGCTGCGTTTATTTTTACAAATTTAGCATTTTTTCTCAACTCCTCTAGGGTGGCAGCTCCAACATATCCCATTCCAGAGCGCAAACCTCCGACCAATTGATAGATAATATCCCCCACAGGCCCTTTGTATTGGACACGACCGATGACGCCTTCTGGAACAAATTTTTTTGAACTATTTTGCGAATATCTATCTGCGCTACCACTTTTCATAGCTTCTTCGGATCCCATACCCCGGTAGATTTTATACTGGCGACCATCGGCCGAAATCTTCTCCCCGGGTGTTTCATCACAACCGGCAAAAAGATTTCCACACATGACACAGTTGGCCCCCATGGCAATCGCTTTCACAATATCTCCGGAATATTTGATGCCCCCATCGGCAATGACGCATCTATTCATCTTTGCTGCAATCTTGACGACTTCCGCGATAGCTGTGATTTGGGGAACCCCTACTCCGGCAATGATACGTGTTGTACAAATTGAACCGGCCCCAATGCCGACCTTAATTGTGTCAGCACCGGCTTCCAATATCGCCCTAGCACCCTCAGAGGAAACGACATTTCCAGCAATTAGTTGGCAGTTCGGCCAAGCCGCCTTGATCTCGCCGATAGAACGAATGACATTGGCGGAATGTCCGTGGGCCGAGTCAACGACGATGAAATCTGCACCTGCAGCGAGTAATGCTTCTACCCTTGGCAAGCAATCCGTTCCTACACCGACTGCTCCTCCGACGATTAACTCTCCCCTATTATTTTTACATGCCTTGGGACAGTTATTTTGTTCGCCTTTTATTTGCCATTGCTTCACTTTTTCGACCTCATTTTTTTGAGATTCAATAGACATATTTTTGTGAATAACGCCAACACCTCCGTTCTTTGCCATTGCAGTTGCCATATTTGCCTCGGTAACGGTGTCCATGGGCGATGAAACCAATGGGACATTCATGCGAATCGACGGCGTGAGAAAAGAAGTAACATCAACCATGTCCGGTGTCACCTCCGAATAGCACGGGACAATTAGCACGTCATCAAATGTCAATGCCTCTCCTATATTTTTATCCATAAACCTGCCTCACTTCGATGAAAATGATCATTTTACTCACCATTGCAACGATGTTTATAAATAGGAATCAAGTCCGCAACCTGGGACAAAGGTTCTTTCAAAGGACAATTTGTTGCATTTTTCTAATTCTTCTTCGCTCAGAATTTTTTTGTCAATCAACCACTGCAATTGTTCGTGTAAATGGTTGCCCTCAATTACCTCCGGCCAATCGGTATTAATTGTGAATTTGACATTATTTTCCATAAATATACGCAAAATATATTTCATTTCATCTATGTTTTCTACGGACTTGGTTGCCAAATTTGAAAGCGGACAAATTTCCAACACGATATCGCGCCGTACCAGTTCCTTCATCAGCTGTATATCATAGGCTGCACAAAGACCATGCCCAATCCTTGCTGGGTTTAAAGATTCAATAATTTCCCACATGTCATTGTGATCCTTTTGTTCTCCGGAATGTGCCGTTACTCCTAATTTCGCTCTGTGTGCACTGTCAAATAATGCTTTATATTCATCAATGACAAATTCCGAAGAATATGGTCCTGCAACGTCGATTCCTACAACTCCACGTGCATGATATTTTATCGCTTTTTCAACTATGATTTTGTTTTTTTCGTAGGGAAATTCCCTTCCAAGGCAAAAGATCAAACCTCCAGACAATTTTGGATATGCCAAAAGGGCTTTTTCCATTCCACGTAACATCGCCATTATGAGCTGGTCTAGGTCGACTTCCGCCTCATAGTTGTGCTTCATTGGATTCATCCTAAGTTCAAGGAGGTGTATTTGATTAGATCTGTATGACCCGGAAAAGGTTTCATAGACTGCCTGTTCTACTTCCTTGGTTCCCGATGAAAGTTTATCCAACAGCTTATGGTAAATCGTATCAAAGTATTCATCCAGCGGTATTGGATTATCCGGCGATATAGTGATGTATTCTACAAAGTCGTGGTAATCCCTTTTCGGTAATACAAAGCCTTTGTCTTGTGCTATCTCCCAAAGCGTCGCCGAACTGATTGACGTCCCAAGGTGTGCGTGTAAATCTGCTAAATGACGCCGCTGTGTGCGTTTCCGCCTTTCCATGCTATGGGATTATTCTTAAACGCCGCATTGTCAATCATTCCTTTAAAAGTTTTGACCTATCTTCCATCAAAACAAATCTTGTAATACTGACCGGTGGTTTGATTCAATTCTTCATTATCTTCCGATGTCATTCTGAGAAATTGTTTTTATCCCCGTTTGATGGAGAACGTTTGTGACAAATTCATTATTTTCCGTCTGGAGAATTATTCCAATTTTTCCACCAGGCCGAACTAGAAACGGATACATGTAGTGCATTTTCACCTCTGCTGCGAAAATAATATTCACCATTTGTGCTACCTTGTCTATGCTGTCCATTTCTATTCCTAGTACCTTAGTTTCATGGTATGAAATCATATTCTTTGAACAAAATTTGCGAACCATGTCGGGGTAATTTACTACAAATCTAATTGTTGCAGTTTCAAAATTTTCTAGAAATGATATGGCTAAAATGGAAACATCTTCGGCTGATAACGCTTTCAACATTGAATTGAATGATACGTTTTTCCCATCCAGCAACACCGAAAACTGAATGATAGGAGAAAAAACATCCTCCATAACTACTTGATCTGTCTTATCTTTAACTGGGGCAACCATCTACACCAAAATAAAGAATATTTTCTAAAAATCTATAAAAAGATGCAAAAGTATTGTTCTCAGTGTAGCCGATAAGTTTGCAATTCATTGACATTTCCTGGGGACTTTTTACTTTTGCTTCACAAATGTTTATGAGAAAAAGGAAATATAGGCCAGCAATTGCCAAAATTTTTATAGGAATTCTGCTATTCGTTCTGTGTCGAACCAACGTCGAAGCTGCTAGGGAAGAAAAGATTAATAAAATTGAGGTGTTTGTTTCTGCCTACTGTTATAGATTAAATCGAGCACGAATGCCTGAAATATTACTTCTAAAAAGAGCCCCTAGCAGAAAGTTATACCCCGACCTTTGGGAATGCTGTGGGGGGGCTGTTCGAAACAATGAAAATTTTGAATCGGCAGCACAGAGACAATTGCTTGAAGAGGCCGGAATAACAGCGGTGAAATGGAAAATATTAGAATGTTTTGAGGTACGCGTTAGTCCTGATACTCTAGTTCCAGGGATTATTTTCACATGTAGAGCAGACCAAAACGCGGCGGTAAAGATTGACCCTCGGGAACATACAGATTTTCGTTGGGTAACTTTGAATGACCTCGAAAATTTTCCACTTATCGATCAACAAATGCGTCATTCAATTGTGAAGTTACTCATGGTCCAGGGCAAAAAATTATAAACCATCACCACCCAAAAACCTCCTCAATTGGAATCAAGAAAATAACTACTCCAGTGAATGATATTATTGCGTATTCCAAAATGCTGAAGTTTCCTATTTGTCTTGATTTTCTTCATCTTCTTCTTGCTGCTGATTGCCAAATCTATTCCTAGAACGGCCATCATTGTTCTGATTATCATTTGCATTTTGCTGCCCGTGCTGTTCAATTTCGATGTCAACACGGTCTATATCCTTAAGGTTGTTTTGCAGTTGCCGAATTAGAGCATCGCTGTTTGCCCGCAGTAGGTTTTCAGAGTCATTGGACCCAGTAGAAAAAACAACGCCCAACGATTTCCCATTCTTAAAAATAGAAACTTCCGTATCCTTTAGAATACCGTCCTGCAGTGTAATTCTTACTTCTTGTTTGGCATTTAGAGCTTCATTAGTTGCTATGATTCTTTCTGCGACTTGTACTGCCAGGCTTTTTATAACTTCTGCCGATTCATTGACCTTTGGTTCAATGTGTTGTAACTGTATGTTGTGCAAAACTTTTGCTCCACTTATTGCAGATGTATCCTTTCCTCCCGTATCGTCCTCCTTTGAGGGAAAATCTTGTTTTTGCGATCTCGTATATTCGTTTGCCGGCGGCATATAGCCTGTCTGGGTATAGTTCATAGGTACTGCGAAACCTTTTTGATCTAATTTTGGAAAATTCCTTGTTCCCTGGGATGTTGGAAAAGCTCTCGGATTATTGCCGTCAAATCCCTGTTTCCGTGGATCCGATCTAGGGGTGCCAAAATCATTTCCCCGATGTCCGTACTTATTTTCCGTAAGTTTTTCTCCCTGGGATTCTGGAAGGGTTTTCGGATTATTGCCGTCAAATCCCTGTTTCCGTGGATCTGATCTAGGGGTGCCGAAATCATTTCCCCGATGTCCGTACTTATTTTCCATAAGTTTTTCGCCTCGGGATTCTGGAAGGGTTCTCGGATTATTGCCATCAAATCCCTGCTTCTGAGAATCCGATCTAGGGGTGCCAAAATCATATCCACGATGTCCGTACTTATCCGTAAGTTTTTCTCCCTGGGATCCTGGAAGGGTTCTCGGATTATTGTTGTCAAATCCCTGCTTCTGAGAATCCGATCTAGGAGTGCCAAAATCATTTCCCCGATGTCCGTACTTATCCGTAAGTTTTTCGCCCCGGGATTCTGGAAGGGTTTTCGGATTATTACCGTCAAATCCCTGCTTCTGAGAATCCGATCTAGGGGTGCCAAAATCATTTCCCCGATGTCCGTACTTATTTTCCATAAGTTTTTCGCCTCGGGATTCTGGAAGGGTTTTCGGATTATTGCCATCAAATCCCTGCTTCTGAGAATCCGATCTAGGGGTGCCAAAATCATTTCCCCGATGTCCGTACTTATCCGTAAGTTTTTCTCCCTGGGATCCCGGAAGGGTTTTCGGACTATTGCCATCAAATCCGTACTTTTGAGAATCTGACCTAGGATTGCCGAAATCATTTCCCCGATGACCATGCTTATTTTCCATGAGTTTTTTCGCGAAAAGCGACGCATCGCAGGGATCTGCTTTTTCATTCATTTTAGCAATTTCTTTCTTGGAAAAAGTGCTACTTTCAAACGAATCTCTACTTCCTTTTTCCATAAACTGGTGTTTTATTTTATCTGTCATAATTGCTCCCGGTTAAAATTTATTATTCTTGTTCCTTCTTCTTAGCAAATTCTTCTAGTTCTTTATCAGCAACAAGTTCTTCCTCTTTCATCGCTTCTTTTACCCATTCTTCTTTGTGCGATTGTATTTTTTCTACATTTTTATTTGCTTCTTGTAAAGCTTCTCTTTTCTCTTCCAAATTTTTTTCGGCTTTGACCAAATTATCTTCGGCCGCTACCAGGTTTTGTTCATGTGTTATCAATTTACTTTTTAAAACCTTAATGGCATAGTGCAAGGCATCAACGGCTTCTTTTTTTACTTTTTGCATCATCACTTTTTTGTATAACCGCTCGGTTTCCTTTTCTATGAATACCTTAAACTCTTCTAGCTTTTCCTTTGCATCCTCCACATTTTCTTTTGCTTCTTCGACTAACTTTTGTGCTTGCTTTAGATTCTTTTCAGCAGTATCTTTGCGAAGATTTCTCACCCGCAGCATTTCCTCTAAAATGTATTTCGCCATTATAATCCGACAACTTGTGCCATTTTATCTATCGTCGCTTTAAAATCATCACGGTCATGTAATCCTTGTCGTAAAAAATTATTAACTGCTTCTATTTTATCAATTGCTTCATCGGTAACCTTATCAGCACCACGCTTATATTCTCCAATCCTAACCAACAATTCAACCTCCTGGTATTTGGATAAAATTGTCCTCAATTTGGCTGCAACCTTCCTATGCCGTTCATCTGTTACTTGATTAAAAACACGGCTAACACTCAATAGTACATCTATGGCTGGATAATGATTCATCCCTGCCAATTTTCTTGACAGGATAATGTGACCGTCCAAAATGGATCTTGTTTCATCCGCTATCGGTTCTGTCATATCATCTCCTTCTACGAGTACGGTATACAAAGCCGTAATTGATCCTTTTTCTGACTGACCTGCCCGTTCCATTAATTTCGGCAGTGTTTCGAAAACAGACGGAGGGAATCCACGTCTGGTAGGAGGTTCTCCCGCTGCTAGTCCGATTTCACGTTGCGCACGGGCAAAACGGGTAACAGAATCCATCATAAGCAACACTTTCCTGCCCTTATCTCTAAAGTATTCAGCTATGGCAGTGGCAACGTAGGCTGCTTTTAGACGTTCCATCGATGACCTGTCAGAAGTGGAAATGACAAGAACGGATCGCTTCAATCCTTCTTCGCCCAAATCTTTTTCCACAAACTCTCGTACTTCACGGCCACGTTCCCCAACTAGTGCAAGGACGTTAATTTCTGCTTCAGTGTTCCTAATAATTTGCCCCAACAGTGTACTTTTACCTCCCCCCGCAGCAGCAAAAATACCCATCCTTTGACCTTCACCACATGTTAGTAATCCGTCGAGTGCCCGCACACCCAATGCCAATGGCTTATCGATGGGATTTCTCAACATTGCATTTGGCGGATCACTATAGACCGGATAAAAATCTGTAGCTTCAAGGGGTCCTTTTTTATCCCCATCGATGGGATGACCCAAACCGTCTATTACTCTACCGAGCAAATTGTCTCCCACGGGAACCATATGGACTTTGCCGGTTGGAATTACCTCCGTGGTTGATGAAACCCCACGAATGTCTCCAATTGGGGTCAAAATTGTAGCCTGTTGGGAAAATCCTACCACTTCTGCCATCAATTCAACTTCTTCCCAGGGGTTTTTTAAAAGACATAACTCCCCTATTTTGACATTTGGGACGGATGCTTTTATGATCGTACCAACAACCTGGATGACCTTTCCTTTGACTTGAATAAGGGTAGAATCCTCTATCTCTTGTTCGAGATGATCAGCTATGTATCCAAAAGGATTATGGTTGTTCTGTTCCTGATCCTCCATAACTATCACGACCTAGCTTTTGATAAAGCATTTTCTATGGCAGCTAATTGAACGGGAATACTCGCATCTATTACTCCCAACTCAGTTTCCAAAATGCATGAACCAGGCTGAAGATGCGTATCGGCATAAATGTCTAAAAATTCCAAAACAGGGGTATCCTTGGTTAAATCTTGAACCTTATCACGCAATATCTGCGCTTCCATGGGGGCAACCTTCAGGGTCGCCTGCTTTTGCGTTTTAATTTTTTGCAATGAATTCCTTACAACACTGACAATCAATTCGGTCTTGTCAATTTTGCCAATAATTTTCCGAAGGGCAGATTTAACGACTTCGACAACATCTCCTTCTAGTCTTGAAAAGCTGCTCGCACTTTTTGAAACAAAACTCATCATTTCTTTGGAGATTTGTTGCTTTCCTCTCTCAAATCCTTCGGAATATCCTCGTTCCTCTTCCTGCTTTTTTGTTTGTTTCGCCTGTTCAATTATTTCACTGGCTTTTATTTCGGCCTCCCTAATGATTTGATCTCTTTTACAACTAGCTTCTTGCAAAATCTCATCACATTTCTTTTTTGTTGTAGCGAGTATGTCTTTGCCAGCTATGAATTTGGCATACGATTCAGCTTTCAAGATTTTTCCTGATTGCTTCAAGTCAAAGCTGCCAATAGAAATTTCATAAATATTTGCGATTTCCATAGTATAATTATCCGGTGTGGTTTTCGTTGTTTAATTTTTTTAGAGAAAATTCTATTAGCTCTAAACATTTATTTACTGTGATTTCGTCACATTTTGAAGGAATATCAAAATGTTCTCCAAGCATCAATTCAAATCTCTTTTGTACTTCGTCGGGCAATCCGAATAGGGCGTTGCTTAGTATACACTGGCCCGATGAGGTAATTTTTTGAATAAATGGCATTCTTATGGTTTTAATTTTTAGGTCTGGCAACATTTTCCACAAAATCATCCCCCTTTTAATTATGAATGAATAGATATCCTGCCCTATAAACTCTATCAATGCATTTAATTCGTTTTTGTTAATTATTTTTATGATTTCCTTATGGTGAAATAAGGCTCCCGCAATATTCATTGCTCGAACCAAACGATCTTTATTGTGTATTACCAATTTTACTGGCCTTGCACAAATGTCGTAGTCAACAGAATCTTTCAAATCTAATATTTTTAATAAATTCCTCCGAACATCTGTTTGGGCATGCTCTGATGCCAAAAGAATGTTAAAAACATTTTTATCATATACATTAAAGACTTTTTCAAGCTCCTGGGTCGGTAAGTATTTTTCAACATTAAAACTGAAATCATACCAATTTTTGAAGTATTGGAAATCAGTCGTTATGATGTTTTTTAGACTTTCAACTATTTCAACCATTTGCACCTATCTATTTTTCTTCCTGCGTAGTTTCTTCTGGTGTAGTCTCCTCAGGCGTAGCCTCCTCCGGTTCTTCGTCAAGGTCACTAACATTTTGCGTTTCATTTTGTACGACTATGGGACTATTGGAAGCAGCTTTAGCAGCCGCATTCGCCTTTTTATTCTTTCTGGATTCGAAGAAGAAAAATGCAGCAGCTCCCATGCTGCACAGTAGTAATACACCAAGGACAATAACTATGGTAAGAAATTTTGTCGCCGCATCACTTGCCATTCGAAGACCTAAAACACTCACACTGGTATCGAAATTATCATCGCTTGGGGTATTTTCTTCAGCTGCTATCGGGAACAAGGCAATCGATACCCTATCGTAGTCCAAGCCTTGGACACTATTTGCCACAAGATATTTGATTTCTCGTACCGATTCATCCAAGCTCGAACCAGTTTTATAGGTTAAAAATATGGCAGCCGATGCTTCGGTATCTGCATCGGAGTAAGGATCATTTTCCGGCAATACTATGTGAACACGCGATGTTAAAACTCCAGGAATCTTATTCAGCGTCAAAGCAACACTTTCCGACAGGGCATACATGAACCTTGCTTTTTCCTCCAGGGGAGAAGATACTAATCCGCTTTTCTGGAAAACTTGCCCTATGGTATTATATTGCACCTTGGGATAGCCATTGGTTTTTAAAATTTTCTCCGCCTTAAAAAATTCATCGGAATTTTTCAGCACAATGGTCCATGTTAGCTCCAGACCAGGCTTTTTAACAACAGAAATGTGTTGTTGTTGCATCAAAGAAACGATTTCATTCGCTTCCTCTTCTGGCAGATTTGATAACAAGTCAACTTTTCCACAGCCAGCCAGTATCAACATCATAAATAATGAAAAAAGCAGGCATAAATTTTTACAAAAACCATTCTTTTTCATAGTAAATCTTTCCACATTTGCCAACCCCTTTAGGTCGCCGTTATTCAAAATTCACCCTCATTATGATCTTTATTGGAAGACTAGTCAAATGAAATTGTTTCAAATCTAAAATAAATGAAATACTTTTATCCCCTAGGCCCTACCCTGGTCATTTTAGGAAATTTTACGGTGGTAAGAAAAATCATGCATAAAAGCACGCTCTCTCCCACATAAATCCAATAAGAGTATGACCCGCATAGGGTCTTGACAAAGCTGAGAACGGATACTCCCGTCGCTCCAGCAATCGTCGAAGCACAATATGCTATGCTAAGAACGGACCCCGTATTTCTTCCTTTGAATATTTTCGACCATACCACTTGTCTAATGATTCCATATCCTCCCCAAAAACATCCTGTCCCAACGATGTACATGATCAACCCGAAAGTATTGTGCGCAATATTCAACCCAACTAATCCGAAAAATTGTGAAAAGAGTAACATCAACAGGCATGCTTTGATTCTATTTTTATCAATCTGATGGCCAAAAAGTAGTCCAGCAAATACGATACCATATCCCATATATTTATAACTTTTTATGGCGGTTATGGGATCGATTCCATTTTTTTGAAAAATATCGCAAATGTGTATCGTCATCCCAGTCCCGATAAATGAAGTTAGACATAAAACTGACATCAATCCCCAAAAAATCGGCATTCGTAGAAGTTTTCTCTGCGATGTTATGTCCGCATACTTCGATGAATCCATAGGATTTTGGACAAATGTTGTGTAGTCGGGTTGAACATCATGGAATAGTACAAAAAATGCTACCAGTGCGACGCAACCGATAATTCCCAACGTTTTGTAGGCATTTTGCCAGTTTTCATTCTTTGACAAAAATCGCATTATGCTGGGATAATATCCTGTCGCGATGGAAAAAAATGCTCCGCTTAGTCCAATAGCAATTCCTGGCGCTTTACTAAAAGTTTTTGCAATTTGCATACGTCCCAGCATGGGAAACATATTTGGACCAAAACATCGTAAAGCAGATAGATTAAAATACAAAAATGTTACAGTAAACCAAAAGCGAAGGGCAGGAGAGCTTGAAATCTTCGCACACAAGAATTGAGTATTTCCCAACGCGAAAAATATTATGGTACATACCGATAGAGCAAATAGTGTTGTTCTGCGAATGCCAATTTTGTCTACGAGGAATCCTCCGAGCAATAACAAAAAACATCCCGTTATGGTGGAGCAGGTATACAATATGCTAAAAACATTGCGAGATAATCCGGTATTTACCAAAATCGAATCAGTTATTGCTCCAATGGCAACACTCTGCCCCGGTAACCCGAAAATTATGAGAAAACAAGATAAGCAAAATGAAAGAGCTAGCAGTACATATTTATTCATTTATTCGCCGGAGGTAATATGCATAGGTGGCTTACTATGAATTGAGTCTGCCAAAAAATACAACATTAAATGTTGACTTTTGCCCATATGTTAACTTTTTACTTTTTTTTTGATAAAAGCTTTTTATGAGAAACGATTACTTGAAAGCAGCTTCTGCAATTATTAGGGAACCTAATATTTTAATAAATGTTGTGTCTAGGCGGGTTAAACAGCTAAAGGCAGGTTCGAAACCTCTAGTCGATCCATTGGAGAAACTCGACATGGAAGATGTCGTACTGAAGGAAATAATAGAAGGGAAAATTTCCTATGAGTTATATTCGGATCAGGTAAAATTGGCTGATAATGCTTTTGCAAACAAATGATTCAAGGTTGTGAAAAAATCCGCAAACCCAAGTAAAGGCATTTGTGAAATCCGGAATAAAAAGATTTTTCATGATTATGTCGTTGGGGAAACATTTGAAGCGGGTATTGTTTTACTCGGGCCGGAAGTAAAATCTCTACGCATGGGTCATGGGCAAATCAGCGACTCCTTTGTTCGTCCCAATCGGGCAGGTGAGTTGTTTTTATACAACGTAAACATTGCAGAGTACAAATTTTGTGAACCAGGTGAATATAATTGTACACGCCCACGGAAACTCTTGCTTCACTCCAGTGAAATAAGAAAACTTTTGTTCGCCATTGAACGCGAAAAAATGTCAGTTTTGCCACTGAAAATCTTTTTTAAATGCGGCCTTGTAAAGGTAAACATTGCCGTTTGCAAAGGGAAAAAGCTCTTTGATAAGCGTGAAACCTTAAAAAAGAAAGAGGCTTTCCGGGAAGCGGAACGAGCAATCGCTTCTCAAATGCGCAATTCCAATGGCAGGTAAACAGTGTTGTGAGCTAACTTTACCTGGCCGTATCAATTATATGATTGCAACGGCATTGAAAATATGATCAATGGGGAACTAGATGCGAATTACAGGAGGAAAGGCACGAGGTATATTGTTAACCGTTCCAAATGGTGTTGAATACTTACGCCCCGCCACAGATTTTTTGAGGGAAGCGGTTTTTTCGTCCTTGGGTCCAAGAATTCATGGAGCATTCGTTCTCGATCTTTTCGCAGGGATTGGGAGCTATGGTCTTGAGGCCCTCAGCCGTGGGGCAGATGCTTGCGTTTTCGTGGAGAATAACCGTTTGGCGGTCGATGCAATTGAAAACAACATAAAAAGTGTTAAAAAGTCCGCTGCTAGAAATTTCCCCGCGAAGGTTTTTTGCCAAGATGTTTTCGTTTGGACTGAAACCTGCGATGTACAATTTGATATTATTTTCATCGACCCACCCTATAACATGGTGGAAAATCGAGGACAGGAATTGTTGGAAACATTTTCCAAATTTCTTAAACCTTCCGAAGAATCCAGGATAGTTATTGAAGTGCCCGGATTACGTAAAATGAATATGCTGGATGGTATGGTGGAAATCAGAAGGTTGGGAAGGACCGGACACTCCAGGCAACCCAACGCATTGATATATGGGAAAAAATAACGGCAGTACACTGAAAAATATTTCGATAGTATCGAGTACGACTGTCCTTTCACGCCTATTGGGATTCTTGCGGGATATGATATTTTTCGCATCCTTTGGCATGTCGGGAATTGGGGCCGCTTTTCTATTGGCCTTTAGTTTGCCAAATTTATTTCGGCGGTTACTTGGAGAAGGAGCCCTGTCCTCTGCCATCATGCCGGTAATGTCATCGCATTACATTAAACACGGCAAAGACTCCATGCTAAAGCTATTCAGCCACATCATATTCAGACTAGTGATAATTTTCACCCTAATACTGGCTGGTGCACACGGGCTCATTATTTTCATCAGCCCGTTGCTAATTGACGCCAAATGGAATATGGCATTAAAATTTACGACGATGCTTTTGCCCTATATGGTTTTCGTGTGTCTAGCGGCCGTGGTTGCGGTTGCATTAAATGTGATGGGACGATTTTTTATATCATCCATCAATCAAATCTGGATGAACCTATCAATGATTTTATCTCTACTGGGAGGACATTGCTTCGGTCTTTGCGGCCTACGGCTTGTTTATTGCCTGATAGGCGGGGTATTGCTAGGTGGTCTGATCCAATTGGTTATACCGCTGCTATCCGTATTTGTACATGGTTGGCGTCCACGACTTGATCCAAACGTACCAAAACTCAAAGAAAACATAGCGGATGTTTGGAACTTATTTTTGCCGGGTATGTTTGGCGCCGCGGTGGAACAGCTTAATTTCTTCATATCCCGTGCCATTGCCTACACATTTAGTACATCGGCGGTCTCGCTAATATATTTATCCAATCGACTGACCGAACTTCCAATGGGTGTTTTTGGTTTGGCAATCATAACGGTGTTTTTTCCAAGCATAGCCAAGGCTGTTAGTTCAAAATCAAATGCGGCAGACATAAACAAAACATTCAACGAAACTCTAGTTGCCATGGTATGGATTTTGTTACCTTCGGCATTGGGCATATTTCTCTTGAAAAGAGAAATTTTATCAGTCTTTTTTGTCCACGGAAAGTTTACGGCAAATGATATCTTCCAAGTATCGCCAATCATATCGGTATACTGCATAGGTTTGGTATTTTCTGGCATATCTTCCCTACTAATCCGGGGATTTCACTCGTTGAAAGATACCAAAACCCCTGCCCGTATTGGGGTCGTAGTTTTTATGGTCAACGTAACATTCTCCCTGGTGTTTTTGAAAATTTTCAAGCCAATTGGGATTTCCATAGGTGTAAGATTGGCACTAGCCAATGTTATAGCCACCATTACACAAACGGTATGTTTGGCCATGTTGCTGAAAAAGAAATTAAACGGTTGGTCGATTTTGGCAGAATTCAAAAACTATATGGCCATACTTCACGGATGTATTTGGATAGCCATCATGGCATTTTCTGCCAAAATGGCTACAAAAGCATACTGCCACTTTGGCCAACGGATCGATGATCTTATCACCATTGCGTTGGCCGTTATACTATCGGTGCTAGCCTATTTGGCCGTTAACCGAAAACTCATAGCAAAAGCCTGGGCATCGCGAAAAGCATAACCCCATCTTCCTTCGCTAGAAAGCGTATTCAATTCCGCCGGCAAAACCATGGGCTGAAAAGTCTTTGTTGAATCTTGCGGAACAAGACCCATCAATGCTCCAGTGATCATTCAGCTTTTGTGAGGCTTTTAATGATACGACGGCAGCATTTTTGAAATACATAGATTCACCAGGGTCCTCGGTGTCGAAAGTAACAATGGCATACTTGATTCGGAATTCCCATCCTGTTTTCAAAGACAATGTCAATTTTCGGTCAGCATGTTCGAAGATTTCTTTTTCCACATTAAGGCCGACAACGGTGGCAAGGGAATGATGTCTATATTTATGGTCAAATTTATGCTCATCTTTTTCCAATTCTTCATCCTCGTCCATACGCAGGGCGACATGATCATAATTTACTTCGTCCATACGCAGGATGACATGATCATAGTCTGCTTTGAGCCATAGTCCAAATTGGTATCCCTCGTAGGCGTACAGATTCTTTATAAATTCTACTCCCAGAAGAATGTTATGGGATGCAAATTTGATGTTAATTTCTCCCATACCATGTTTATCTTTGACATGAGTTTTATCTTTGCCGTAGTTATATCCAAGAATAACTCCAATATTGGTCTTCAAACATTTATCATTGAACGATTCATAGGCACCAAATAGTTCTACTCCATAGGTGTCATGGTTAAAATCTATGTCGAGCATTTGGTAGATGTCCTTGAAAGCATTTTCTTTTCCGGAAGGAGTGTCGCAAGGTATTGTTTTCCCGTGCACGCGTCCTAAGGCAGTACCCAAACGAAAATATTTTTCGTTGGCGAATGTCCAAACATTATCAACTCCTAGAACAAGAGCGTATGTGTTGTTTTTGTAACTACTTTCCACGAGAACATTATATTCACGCATATGGCCATAGCCAGCATAAACAAATAGGTCAGCGGGGCAACCTTTGACTCTTGTCATACGGCTAGAGAGAGCATTGGTTAGTAAATTATTAGGTTGAGATACTACCTCATCACTAGCAATATGGCAAAAGTATGGCTCGCCAGCCAGTTTCAAATTAAAATTAAAAATTAAACACCCAATGGTCGCCATCAAAATGGCAAATATCTTTTTTCTTCCCATATTCATATTATACCTCCTATTAGGTATAATTAGCAGACTAATGCTAGTCATAAGTCAATAATAATTTGTAAAATTTTTACAAATTTTGCAAACATATGAAGGTTGAACCGGGCATATTCTAGGAAATGCTTGGCTTTTCTAGAAAGCGTATTCAACGCCGCCGGCGAGGCTATGGGCCGAAAGGTCTTTGTGGAACCTTGCGGAATAGGAACCGGCAATGCTCCAGTGGTCATTCAGCTTTTGTGAAGCTCCGAATG
>JAIRKQ010000006.1 GCA_031260055.1 Puniceicoccales bacterium | reverse complement strand
GTGTTCTGTATATTTTTTGCACACCATGAAAAATGAAGCAACCTTGAAACAATGGTCTTTCTCTGGTACTCTGTTTTGTATTTTTCCAATTACCTGTCAGGCCTGAATTTATAAGATTGGCCAGCTGGAGCCGAGGATGAGATTCGAACTCACGACCCACGCATTACGAATGCGTTGCTCTACCAGCTGAGCTACCTCGGCGAAAATCAAAGCCACAGCTTCACCTATAAAATGGAGCCGACTATCAGGTTTGAACTGATGACCGTCCGCTTACAAGGCGGGTGCTCTACCAACTGAGCTAAGTCGGCCTCAATCTTTTGCTATGGTGTTCATTTACGAGTACGGGAAAATTTTTGATTGAACTTTTCAACACGTCCTGCCGTATCCACTAGGCGTCTTTCACCGGTATATGCCGGATGGGAATCTGCTGTTACGTCACAGTAAACGACATAACATTCGACACCATCAATGATGTCTTTTTGTTTGGAACGTAGGGACGACATAGTCACAAGTTTTTTCCCCGTTGATACGTCAATAAAGCATACTGGATGTTTTTCTGGATGAATGCCATCTTTCATTTTATTTCTCCTCCCATTTATCCCTGGCGGGCTTTATACCTCGGATTTGTTTTGCAAATTACGTAGACTCGACCTTTGCGACGCACAACCTGACAATCAGGATGTCGCAATTTTATCGATCTCAGCGATGTCGTTTTTTTCATATGAATCACTCTCTTTGGATCAAAACAAAATACTGCATAGATTTATGTCAAATAATATTTGCATAGACTCATCCCAAAGGTAACAGCACCGGGAGAATGCTATCATAGATAGAATGGTGAGTCAATGAAGATAGTTAAAAAATTGTGCTGTGTTAAAAAAATTGCCATATCTTCAAAAAATGTTATAAAAATGTTATATGTCAAAGGCTTGGTAAAATAAGGGACGAAAGTGGCAGGAACACGGTCGTTGAATTTTAAGAAAAAATTTTTTGAAAAAATTGTTGGCAAACCCATTTTACTACATATAGTACTTTTCAGTAATTTTTCTACTATATGTAGGGATTCGAGTTTGTTTTAATATTTTTAGTTTAGAAGGAGTTTATCTATGGTTACCATACCACAGTCGGCAAAAAGTGCATCCAATGAAATTGCAGTGGAAGCAATTCTACATAGTCAAATTTTTCAAGTTCTTACGGAAGCAGGAAACTCCACGGAGGAATATGGTCAAAAAATTGCTTGGGACCTAACTCGTGAAGTCATAGCGAAGATTTGGGAACATAATAGGGGTAATCCTATTAGTACCGAACAGATTGAGAATTTTATTGAGCAAGTATTATTTACGTCTCCCTATCAACGAACAGCAAAGGCATTCATTTTAGCCCGGGACAGGCGTGACCGCAGCGAAAATTCCGCCGTACAAATGGAAGTAGATAGGATTGATCAGTATATTTCACGGACAGACTGGGAAGTGCGTGAAAATAGTAATATGTGCTATTCATTGCAGGGATTAAACCATTATTTGTCAGGAGCTTTGAGCCAAACCTACTGGTTAAATAGCGTTTACCCGTCACATATTAAAAATGCCCATGAGTCTGGGGATTTTCACATTCATGACCTCAATCAATTGTCGGTCTACTGTGTCGGGTGGGATTTGGCATCTCTGTTGAAGGAAGGTTTTTGTGGTGTCCCTGGTAAAACGGAAGCATATCCTCCGAAACATTTTAGAACGGCACTCGGACAGGTGGTAAACTTTTTCTATACATTGCAAGGAGAAGCAGCCGGAGCACAGGCATTTTCGAATTTTGACACGCTGCTGGCACCATTTATTCGATATGATAATTTGTCATTCGACCAAGTAAAACAAGCCTTGCAAGAATTTGTGTTTAACATCAACGTACCCACCCGCGTAGGGTTTCAAACTCCATTTACAAACATAACACTCGACCTGTTTTGTCCGAAGCACTTTGCCAGTGAACCGATAATAATAGGTGGTGAATTTAAGCAGGAAAAATATTCCGATTTCCAGAAGGAAATGGATATATTTAACCGTGCATTGTTCGAAGTGATGGGAGAAGGAGACGCTCGGGGACGTATCATGACATTTCCAATTCCGACGATCAACCTGACAAAAGATTTTGATTGGGACAACGAAAACCTAAAAGGGTTATGGGAAATGACCGGCAAATATGGCATTCCATATTTTTCCAATTTTATTAACTCAGACATGAACCCGGATGATACCCGTTCGATGTGTTGCCGTCTAAGAATTGATAATACTCAGCTAGAAAGACGGGGGGGTGGTCTATTTGGAGCGAACCCACTGACGGGAAGTGTGGGAGTTGTGACAATAAATCTTCCGAGAATTGGTCACTTGTCCAAGACCAAAGAAGAGTTTTTCGATCGCCTGTCAACGATGATGAATATTGCAAAGGACAGTTTGGAAATCAAAAGGGCACTATTGGAAAAACTAACAGCATCAAATTTGTATCCCTACACAACATTTTATTTGAAGGATATCCGGTCCAGGTTTGGGCAGTTTTGGAAGAATCATTTTTCAACAATTGGACTAGTTGGAATGAATGAAGCATGCTTGAATTTTTTAAACCAAGACATAACAAGCAAGGCTGGGAAAGCCTTTGCTCTAGATGTTTTAGACTTCATGCGTGAAAAAATTATTAAGTTTCAAAAAGAAACAGGCAACCACTATAACCTAGAAGCAACACCCGCCGAAGGCACGTCATTCCGACTAGCCAAAAAGGATAAGACGCGGTTTAAAGATATAAAAGCAGCCAATGAACGGAATCAGCATGAACAAAATGATGTACCATTCTATACTAATTCTATCCATGTTCCCGTAGATTTTACGGATGATTTGTTTGAGCTTTTGGACCACCAGGACGAGTTGCAGACAAAGTTCACGGGAGGAACGGTCGTCCATGCATTTCTCGGAGAAAGAATATCCGATGCTGAAGTGGTAAAAAATCTCGTTAGGAAAATTGCAGAAAATTATAAACTGCCATACTATTCGTTGACACCAACTTTTTCCATTTGTCCAGAACATGGATATTTGGTTGGAGAACAAAAGACTTGTCCCCATTGCAATAAAAAGACGGAAATTTATTCTAGAATTGTTGGGTATTTACGACCTGTGCAGCAGTGGAATGATGGCAAACAGGCGGAATTTAAGATGCGATCGTCCTTACAATTTGACCAATGCTGCCAATCCTAAACTAGAGTCAGTTTTTCCCATTTGACATTCATTGATTTGCTACTAGATCTTCCGACCATGATAGGGCAAGAGTTGCTATCGAGCTATGATATTTTGTTGGTTGATCTGTATGGGGTTATTTGGAGCGGAACGTACATGTTTCCAGCGGCTCTTGATGCGCTGGACAAATTGATGTCAATGGGTAAAAAAATTATCATACTGTCGAACATATCCTTCGTTTCAAAAACTGTAATGAAGGAATATGAGGACAGGGGGCTTTTGGCAGGAGTTCATTTTTCGGATTTTATCACTTCTGGGAATGCATTTCGTGATATTTTGGTAAATCGCAAACTGCACCTCAAAACGGTCAAATTTCCAAAAAAATATTTTGCCTATGGAACGGAAAACACTGCCGCTTTTTCAGGAACTGATTTTGAAAAAACGTACGATTTAGATGAGGCAGATTTCGTCTATGTATCTGCCGTTCAATTTTCGGACGATGAACGGAATAGAATGACAGATACAATGAAACAACACCTGTACGTTACCAGTACCAGGGGCAATGGCAGACTATGGGAATCAACAGCGGTGGAACCTTTTATTCCTGCCTTGCAGTGTTTTCTGGATAAAAAAAAGCCGATCGTCATTGCCAATCCAGACAAAATTGCACTGTGTGCCGTTTTGGAAACTCCAGACGCTGGAGAGTATACAGCAAAACCAATGGTAAAACAGGGGTTTTTAGCTCAAACCTACGAAAATATGGGAGGAGAGGTATTCGCAATTGGCAAGCCATACCCACAGATTTATCGCTACACCCTGGAAAATCTGGCGACGGTGATGGGGATTTCACTGGCAGATATTTGTAAAAAGCGGATTGCCATGGTGGGAGATTCTCTGGAGACCGACATTTTGGGAGCTAAAAATGCTAGCAAAGATATGGGGTGTTCCATCGACAGTATCCTTGTCCTGTCAGGTATTTCTGCGAGGGACGTTGCCAAAACCTATGGGGAAATTTCTCCTGAAACGGTGGACAAATTTTTTGCCGAAGAAAAACTCATACCAACCCACATAATGTCTGCCCTTGACATGAGGGCCGAAGTTTACTTCTAAGGTCTCTACTTTTTGCATTTGCAAAAGCAAAAAAGTTCAAAGGATATAACTTCCCATTGAGACTATTTTGATAGTAATTCCCTAAGAGATTCCTCAACTTTTAGTACCCTGTCAAACAAATTTGGAATTCTCGAGCGTAGGACATAAAAAAGATTGGCATCGTTGATTGGCATCGTTGGATTTCCCCGTAGTATTTTCCCCATCTTTGGTTTATAATTTGCCACTGAACTTTTCCCAGCTATCATGACTCCATCTGGAATATTGAGATGGCCTGCTATTCCAACCTGTCCTCCAATCACGACATGGTTACCTATGGTGGTACTGCCCGCGATACCCGTTTGAGCCACAATCAAGCAACCGCTCCCGATGATAACATTATGTCCTATTTGGACCAAGTTGTCTATCTTTGTTCCTTTTCCGATCTTGGTATGACTAAACCTAGCACGGTCAATGGTCGTATTGGCTCCAATGTCAACATCATCTTCAATTATCACATTGCCTATCTGGGGAACCTTTTCATGTATGTCATCTACCGTTTCATAGCCAAAACCATCGGACCCTATTACCGCGCCTGAAAACAAAGTAACCCGTGACCCAATTTCACAAAAATCCATCACCTTTACGGAGGGGTATAAAACACTATTGTCCCCGATTTTGACATCATGTCCAATGTAGCATCCGGCCATGATAACAACATTATCAGCGATGGTTGAATTGGCTTCGATAACCACATTGGGTCCAATGCTCACATTTTGTCCAATTGATACGGTTGCATCTATGATAGCTTTGGGATGGGTCCCCACGATGGGATGGGGACAATATTTTTCTTCTATGTCTCGGCAAAGTTTACCAAGGGCCAACGATGGATTGTCAAACAATAGGAAACATTGATTTGCTTTCGGTGTCAAATCAAGCCCCATGGGAAGTAATATTACGGATGCTTGACTGATTGCTGCATCCTTCTTATACTTGGGATTTCCAAGGAAAGAAATGCCTCCCTCCTTTGTTTTTGTCAGTGACTCGATGTGCGAAATTGGGAAAGAAGTATGGCCGACAACCTTTTTAGGAACTAACAGGTCCACAAGCTCATCTAGTTCGTAGGAAAATTTCATACTATAGTTTTCGAGAGAAAACCCATTTAAACAAAATACCGAATTGCACAATATTTTTAACAAAAAAGCGCCACAAATAGTTGGACGCTTTCAGATTTAACTGTTAGAAAATCCTATTTCTGTTTAGAATTCAACTCGTCGATGATCAACGGCGTAATATCCAATGAATCATCAACATATAGGGTGCCGGGAATTTTGTTGATAACTATGTCTGCTTTTTTTGCTTTTGCAACTACAGCGGTAGCATCTTCGATGGCTTTAAGTTGTGTCGCAAATTCCTTATTTCTATATTCTGCAAGCTTTTTATTCAAATCCTGGCGAAATTGTATAAATTCTCCTTCCTTGATATGAAGAATCTCCGTTTTTTCCTCAGCCTCTTGTTTAGACTTTTCGCGAATGGAATCTAGCAATGCAGTATTTTCTGCCTTTTCGTTCAACGTACCAATTTCTTCTTGTAATTTTGTCAATGCATCGCCCAGCTCTTTAAGCTCCTTATCCGCAGCCACAACAGTTTCGGAAAAAGCAGCCTGTGCAACCTTAGCACCTTCATAATTTTCAAAAACCTTTTGTACATCAACGGATAATATCTTTTGCGTAACAACAGCGGAAACACCGGGTGTACACAACAAACACATAGCCACAATAGTAGTAACTATTTTACCTCTACTTTTCATATTTTTCATAAGATGAGGTGATTGTTAATAAGCTGAGTAAAAAATCAAGAGAAAAACTTAACCATAACCACTAGAAACACGAAATTTTATGGAAATGGCTAGGTATTTTTCTCAATTATAAAGACTTTAAGCTTCGGTTAAAATGAGCAGTCAACGGAAGCATTAACCACCATGCCTTTGCTGAAGGTTGTCCATCCATTTACCCAAGAGTCTTTTTTGGCTGAGTTTCCTTCATAGCCAACGCCAACTTTTACCCTAGCATGATTAAATCTATATGCTAAATCTGCTCCTACGCCATAGTAATTATAGCGTTCTTTTAGGATTTTAAACCTTTCGACTCCAAGAGGTTTGCCAGTATAATCATGCCCAATCTTCGCCCATATGTCTATGCCAAGGCCAGTAAACAGAGATGACAAGTCAAGATTATATACACCCATACCTTCAAACGATACCTCCTGACGATCAAAATCATAGAAACCATTCAATGATAGCTTCATGAAAGTATCGAAAATAATCCCCAGGTGAACCTCTTTCGAATGACGCTTCACACCAAAGGGCCTGCCATTACGACGCGTGAGAGGTATTGCTGTGTAGAAATGATATTCAAAGCCAGCATTTAACATAACCTCATCGGTTACATTATATGATATACCCACGCAAGGCGACAGGTGGTTCAATTGGGAAGGTGATTTTATTCCAAATGCCGAATTTACACCGGCATATGCCATAGTCCCATCAAAAATTTGACATCCTATTTCCGCCCTAGAAATAAAGGTCTCATGTAGTGTATTCCGGCCACGGAAAAAATATTCATTCTTAAACCCGACGCTGGTATCGACCGTAAAATTTTGTTCCGATGCAGTTGTGCCTTCATCCGCATATAAGCCGACTGCACCGCATATGATGCTAACTACTACTAATGCCTTTTTCATAAATTTTCTTTTGCTAGGGTACAGAAAGCTCTCTACGCCTCAAACATACTTTTGTCAAGTTTTTTCGATGGTGTGATATAATTATTTTGTCAGCTTTAATTGGGATGGAAATCTTGCTCGACACAATGATGAAACGTTGGAGTATGTACGCATGCGAATAGTTTCTTGGAATGTTAATGGATTGCGTGCCATCCTTCAAAAGAATTTTCACGAAATGGTGCAAGAGTTACAACCGGATATTCTGTGTTTGCAAGAAATAAAAGTCGATGGGAGTGCAATTCCTGAAATTGAGCTGTCGGATTATGTGAAAATTTTTAATTCCGCCGTGCGCAAGGGATATGCTGGTACGGCGGTATTTTCGAAAGTTCAGCCGGAAAATGTAAACTGTGAAACGTATTTGGATTCCCTGACAGATAGCCACGAAGGCAGAGTAATTTTAGTTGAATACGAAACTTTTTATTTGGTAAATGTTTATGTGCCAAATTCTGGAGGCGAGCTGGGGCGATTAGGTTTCAGGCATAGGGTTTGGGATATTGAAACATTGCGAATGCTACAAGATTTAAAAACTTTTAAGCCGGTGATTTTGTGTGGAGATATGAACGTTGCCCATGGAGAAATTGACTTGGAGAATCCGAATGCAAACCATTTCTCCGCTGGATTTACGGATGAGGAAAGGGAAGGGATGACAAATCTTTTGAAACACTTTGGCATCGATACATTTAGGAAGTTTTATCCCAACAGGGAAAAATGTTATAGTTGGTGGTCCTATCGCATGGGTGCACGGACAAGAAATGTCGGATGGAGAATCGACTACGTTATCGTTGATAAAAGAATAGAGGGAAGTGTAAAATCCGCATTCATAGCAACCAATATTCTTGGATCGGACCATGCACCCGTTGGGATTGATATTGCTTTATAGGGCATAAAATTGGTCAAATATTGCGTGCTATGCTGACCAGGAGGTTGTAGGTTTCGTCTAACACCTGCTTAAGGTTACCGGCGATTTTTTGCATGTTTTGAATCGCTGAGTTTATCGACGAATCAATACCCTGAGTTTGGCTCTGTAGGGTAGACCTGAAGGTTTCAAATAGCCGAGCATCGGCTTCCAAAAAAGCTGCCTTCTTTTTATGGCTTGCCGCAGCTAGATCAAAACACGATCCTTTGATGATGTTCGATACTGAATCCCCCAACTTTCTCATCATATCGACTGTTACATCTACTTTTTTAAGTTGAGCCTTCATTTCTTTATTGTCCGCCTTCAGTTTTTTTACTTGGCCTTCGGTAAGATAGTCATCGGGAGATATCTTTCCTTCGTCTATTTCATTTCTGATTTCACCAAGCCTTCTTATTTTTGCTTCTTGGGACTCAACAGTTTCCAGCTGCGCTTTCAGTTCTTTAGCTTCCGCTTCCAGCTGAGCATTCTCAGTTTGCAGGCCCTTACCCTGTTCCCCCAGTCTCTCTAGCTCACTATCCTCCCGTGTGTTTCCTTTTCTTATATCCTCTATATCCTTTCCCAGCTGATCCCTTTGAGTTTCCAGGTCTGTTTTTTGAATTTCCAGGTCTGTTTTTTGAGCTTCCAGGGGTGCTTTTTGATTTTTCAGGACATTAATTTTACCTTCCAGAGCTGTGTTTCTTTCTCGCAGGTTATCGTTTCTCTTTCCCAGTTCTGTTTTTTGATCTACCAGCTGATCCTTTTCAGCTGTTAACTGTTCCCTCAAAACATTGTTATCATCACCCTGCGCTGCCTCTATCTCCAACTCCTTATCCTTTATCTGTTGGTCCAGATTAGCCATATCTTCGCTGTTTTTGTCTATTACTCTAGTATTAGCCGCTATGGCAGTATTATGCTCGTTAATCTGTCCCTGTATAGGGGTTATCTGCCTGTCCAGCTCACCTATTGCTGCCTGATTTCCGCTTATCTGCCTGTCCAGCTCACCTATTGCTGCCTCTTTTCTCGCTATTGCATGCTGCTTCATCTCTCCTAGCCGTGTTTTTTCAGCTGCCAGCGCTTCCTTCTCGGGGTCTAACCTAGCGTTTTTGTCTTCTAGCAGTTTTGTTTTTTGAGCGTTCAGCTGATTTATTTTAGCTTCTATTCCATTCTTTTCAGCTTCCAGGTCTGTTTTTTGAGCACGCAGCTGATCCAGATCAGCTTCTGCCTTCTCCTGTCTAGGCCCCAGTTCCGCCAGGTCTCGTTCTATTGCAGCTCTGTCCGAATTTAAATCATTGTCTCTTGCTTGTTCTAAGTCAGCTATCCGCTCTCTCAGAGCATGTCCTTCATTATCCTTCGCGTCTATCTCTCTCTGCTTCGCGTCTATCTCTGGCTGCTTTTCGGCCGTTTCAGCCTCTATCTGCCGGTCCAGATCAGCTATCGCTGCCTGGTTTTTTTCTATTGCTTCCGCATTTTTCGCTATCCTTTGTTCCACATTACGTATGTATCCCTGCTTTTTCGCTATTACTGCCTGCCTATCTGCTTTCAGCTGCACCACTTCACCTTTTAACCGCCCTTTTTCACTTTGTAGAGTATTTATTTCACCTGTCAGTTCTGTTATTTCACCTTCCAGCCGCCTTACATCACCTTCCAGCTGCTCTACCTCACGTTGGAGCTCTACTTTCCTATCATCATCTGTTGTTGCAGGATTGTTTATCTCTTCCCGCTTAGCCGTTATCTCTGCCCCCTTTCGGCCTATCTCTTCCCGCTTAGCCGTTATCTCTGCCTCCTTTCGATCTATCTCTGCCCCCTTTTGCTCAATCTGATCGCTCTTATCGCGTATCGCATCGTCTAACTCTGTCTGCTTAGCCGCTATCTCCTGATCCAAAGCCGCTATCTTTTCATTCCTTCCCTGTATTAGCGCCTGTTTTTCATCTCTCAGCTGCTTTATCTCTCCTTGTATCTTATGTCTATCTACCCCCCTGGCATCTATCTCTGCCTGCTTAGTCCTTATCTCTTCCTGCTTATTATCTATCTTTGTCTGATCATCGTCTATCTCTTTCTGCTTAGCATCTATCTCTGCCTGCTTTTGGTTTATTTCATCATTATGCGCGCCTATGGCCTCTTCGTTCTCCGTTATCGCTCCCTGATTCCTCTCTATCTTTTGCTGTATTTCTTGTTTTTGGTTAACAAGCTGTTCTTGCTTCTGCGTAATTGCGGATTCCTGTGTGCTTTGCAATTCAAGTTCCGCTTTGAGTTTTTCCTGGTCTTGCAATAGCTGATTTTTAGCGATTTTATTATTGTTAGCATTTATCTGTTCTTGCTTATCTCCTTTTTTTTTGGCCGAATATGCTGTACTTGCTATGGTTGTTACGCAAGTTACAATTGCGCTGATGATGGCTCCCCAGGCTTGCATAGCTTCCGCACTATAATTCTCTTCCGCAGCTTCTCGGCTAGTCTCCCACGTAGTCATAGCCATTTCCAGGGCAATTTCCAATTGTACTGATTTAAGCTCTGCTAGGACTCTTCTACGCTCTTCTTCCGACGCATATGTTATCATGTGCATGAACGTCATAAGCTCGGTCAAGCTCATTTTGGAAGGGTCCGTTTCCCCTCTTCCAAAGCTAGCACAGAAAGCCGACGCAGATTTTAACCCTTCCGCTGGGAGGGTGGAGGTTCCCGGTGGGTCGAGCTGCATTAGCGCACCGGTAGAATCTAGAATGTTGTTTCGCTGACAAAAATCATTAAATAATTCTAGTCCCTTTTGGGATGTAATTGTTACTACTCCATCCGCAGAAATTGATATGTCCCCCGGGACTATTTTCTGTAATGCGAGCAACTGTTGTTTTTGTTCCTCCGTCAACTCCGTCTGTGTCACGACGGTGGTATCCCCAACTCTTATTTCTGTTCCTGACATTTTAATCCCTCCTAAAATTTTAAATTTATTTCCTAATTTATTTCCTATGACCTAAAATTTTGGGCAACCGCTCGTTTGGTATCATTATATTCTTTCAATATTTGTGATGCTCTTTCATAGGCTGCCCGAATGTCTGACATTTTAGAGGCAAACATTTCAACCAATAGATCAATATCTTGGTTGATGACTTCCAGGTTCATCTTTAGTTGTTCAATTAGGGCAAGTAATTTGTTATAAGCGAACCTATCCTGCGCTATTTGTAATTCTTTCTCCGCCTTCATCAATTCCATGAATGCACAGACTAACTGTATTATGCCTGCGATTACGCTTATGGTTACCATGACTGCAATCGCGGCGGAAGAACCTCCCGTGAAAGGTGCAAGTGCGATTCCCGCTATTATCAGTACTATGGCTGATATAATTCCTATGGCAAGCGCCACCTTCATTCTAAGTTTTTGCATTTCCGCACTGTTTGGATCGGTTCCATTAATCTCGCATGATACTGCAACTGAGCCGTCTGCTATGGCAATTGTTGGATTGATCCAAGACATTATCTTGTCAAACTCGCGCTTCTCTTTATGAGTTTCAATAGTAAGTTGCGCTATTTGGGTTATAAGGGAGAAAATCGGCATTAGAAGAGCTCCCCCAAAAGCAAATATGATTATTCCAACCACAAGTTGCAAAACATTAGGATCATAGTCCTCTTTCGATGGGCTTCCCGATGGGCTTATGCCAGCCAAGGCTTCCCATTCATTTTGCCTATATGCCAATTTTTCCTGTTTTGCTAGGGCTCCGGTTCTCAGTTGAATGGCATTGAATGTATCTATTTTTTGCCGTTTTTGTTGCATTTGAATGGAATCGACAAAAGTTTCCAGAGTTTCCTGATCACGCGCTGCTATCGCAAGGATATATATTATGACTATCGGCAAATTTTGGTCCAACATGTCTTGGATAGACTTTCCGCATAGACATTCTGGAATCCCCAAATCAAATAAATTCGCAAGGGTACTACTCCCCAATTGCAACCTTGCTATGATGCTTGTGGCACATCCACCCGCCGCACATTGTGAACACGGAGTCGATGGTGTGGAATCCGTTCCACACGCGCTACAGGGAGAACCATCATTGCAAATACACTCTACCATATTTTTGGCTGTTAAAAGTTTTACATTATTTTGCCGTTTGCTTTTCCTGTGAACGTTCGGTTATCATTGTGAGCATCATTTGTGCTCGAGTTTTATAGATCTGGGCTTCTTTATTGTCTTTAAAATTTTCCCCTGCTGCTATATGGATGACCTCCCTAAGGTATCTTTCGGCCAATTCTAACAGTTCAAGTCTGATGGAGCATTCTGCCAGTCGTAGTAATGTTTTTGGGGTATAGTCTCCATTAATTAGGGCGAGCCTAAAAAATTGGGATGCGTTTAGATGATCTTCCTGCATGAAACATGAAGAGCCGCAAGCCGATAAATATTTGGTCGATGTTGGCTCCAATGCGCACAATAGGGAGAAAACTCCCTTTGCTTCTTCATATTGTTTGTGGCTATACATTTCATAGCCGACCGTATAGATTGCTTCCAATCCTTCATCGGAGATTCCATAGTATTCCTTGATGTTAAACTTTCCGGAAAGTATTTGCATGGCGGCATCCTGCAATTTTTTCTGGTATTCAACTTGCGTCTTTTTATCTTCTTTTTTCATGGGTACCTCATTTGTAAAATTAAGCTCGGATGTTGGAAATGATCGACTTATAGTACTCTCCTACGGATTTTACGACCTGGGTACACGCGCTGACACAGGCGTTGGAATCCTGCATATACTGCGACATTTTCGTGGTCATTAGCTGGGAATCCGTGGACAGTTGGTCGCCATATATCCTAGTACTGTCCTGTTTGTTCGAGAGCATCGTCAGCGTTGCTTGCTCTTTGACATCTATGTTTTGTGTTTCCGTCGAAGCTGAATCACTTTTACCGCTCCCTCCTGAGCCCGGTACATCCCCATCCTTATTGTAGTTTGCAGCCCAATAATTAAAAGGACCATTCGGAGGATAATATGCGCAGTTTGGATTTCCATGCCTACCCAAATTACCAGCTCTTACCGTAGATTCCAAATAGGAGTCCAATTCGCCTACTGTCATACCGAGAGATGCAGTTTCCGCATTCGTGATAGAAACACAATGAGGAGTTTGGCCACCCTTGGTTGACTCACTATACACCTTCTCATACATGAAGCTTAAAACCTTCAGTGCTGTGTTATTTTCCCTGATTGCCTCGTTGATTTTTTCCACCTGTTTTAGCTGTTCCACAAGTATCATTTGTTGTATGCCGACCTTTTCGTACATGATGGCCAGGGCAAGATATGGGAGCGAATAATTCACGTAGCCATCTCCCTTCGAAAAGCTGGCCTCAAATTGCCCTTTGTTTAGCGTTTCAGCGTCATTATACATCAGCGCGTAGGTATAATTACCATTGGCGTCAATCGATCGCTGAATGCCGGTCACTAGCTTATAGGTACCATCCGCTTGCGGTTTCGGTGTTGATGCCATCATGCACAGGTTGAGCAGGTCGTTGTAACTTGCGGTGGGGTCATAACCTGCTAATGCGCTCTCATAGTCCCCTCTAGCCTTGTTTAGGCCTTCTTCTGCTTCGGAAATGGCTCCTGCCATATCCCCCAAGTATCCGTTCACAATATCACACAAATTTTTAAGCTGACTATAAGTTAGATCTTCTTTGAGTGTGAGCAAACCTCCTTCGATTCTGTAGTATGTCGCTTTATTTGGATCATTAGTCAGCAGGTTCTTAACTGCATCGCTTTGGCAAGTGGAAACGAGGGAATTTAAATCGTCGTAAAATTCCTCAAATATAGAAAATATGTCACTAGTCTTTGAGTTGCAAAGGTCGGTACGGTCTGATAAACGTGGAAGTAAGGAATTGACGAACAATGTCTGTATTTCATTATCGAAAAACGCATCAAGAGCACTTTTGATTTCCTGAAAAAGGGCTGGAGTTGCTACTAGGGACGTTGCCCCCTTGTAGGCATCGATAGCCGTGGTCAAACCATTCAATCTAGAACGTATTCCACTTGTTCGGCTAGTTGCGGTATTAATACTAGTCCCTAATTCTGCATAATCGTAAGTTGTTCTTAGGCTAGTCGGAATGGCACCTATTGCCGTATTTAGGGCCGAAAGTTTGCTTGCAAGAATGTCCAAATTAGCTTTGGTTTTGCCACCTCCACCGGAGGCTGTAAATGTGTTAATGGCAGTCCGAGCGTCTCCAATCTTTGCTTTCATATCAAGGTAAGTCCCTATATTGCTTATCATAGATGAGATCGATGTTCTATTAGCAGTTGAAATTTCAGTATAATCTTTGATGAGAATTAATGTATCTTTGACAGACTCCAAGTTAGCATCATTTTGGGTTGTGTTGTAGGTAGTGATTGCGGCTATTGCATTGACGATGGCTATTGCATGCGTAATCGATGTTCTATTATCAGCTGAAATTTCAGTATACGCTTTGATGGTATCCAATGCCGTTTTGACAGCATTCAAGTTGTTATCATTTTTGGTTGTGTTATAGGTAGTGATTGCGGTTATTGCACTGGCAATGGCTATTGCATTCGTAATCGATGTTCTATTATCAGCTGAAATTTCAGTATAGTCTTTGATGGCATTCAATGCCGTTTTGACAGCATTCAAATTGTTATCATTTTGGGTTCCGTTGTAGGTATTGATCGCGGCTATTGCATTGACGATGGCTATTGCATGCGTAATCGATGTTCTATTAGCTGAAACTTCAGTATAGTCTTTGATGGCATTCAATGCCGTTTTGACGGCATTCAAATTGTTATCATTTTTGGTTGTGTTATAGGTATTGATCGCGGCTATTGCTGCGTTGATGTTGTTTTTTTTAGTCTCATCGGACACTCCACCCACTAATCCTTCCAAGGCCGTTTTAATACTATTTAGAGGTATCTGCCCTTCCAACGGACTTTTGCAATTATTCAATGCCGACTTCAGATTAGTTGGCAGATTAGATCCAAGGGTGGTTATCAAACTAGTGGCATTTGTATCCAGCTGGGTTTTAAGAGTCGACAAGTCCGTGTTTCCGGCAAAGGTAGGATCTGTCAAAGTAATACCGCCTATCGCTTCCTCGTAGAGGTCGCAGACAATAGACAAAATATCGGCGTAGGCCTCATCAATCTTCGTCGAACAAGAATTTCCATCCTTTGATGGGAAAATACCGGTCAAGGTATAGGTGTCCAAATTTTGGACTAGGCTCTCTAGCTCATAGGCCCCTATATCCTGCAACTCTTTGGGCGCACTTACCGCATTTTGATAGGCCCCCAGAGCTGTATTGTATGCATTTGCTAATGTGCTTATCTCCTCCGCTCGGTCTCCAACTAGAGAATACAATATCGTAAAAATCTTGGACAAAACGACCTGGTCGTACTGCCCTTCCAAAAAATAGAATTTTATACCTGGATTTTCGATTGCTTTATCAAAGTCCAAGAAAGGATTGGTCACCTCGGCAATCTTTTCCGGCGTAATGTCATATCCTCCTGTGTTTACCGCTACTTGAGTAGACATACTTTATCCTCCCATCGTTAAAAATTAACACCAATTATATTTTCATCCTTTTTACTGCCCGTTTGGTGCTTCCAGGAGTTTTTCCACTTTTCCTCTTGGAAGAATTTTCTTCCGTACTTGAACCGGGAAATCCCTCCACATCTTCGACAAATTTTTCTGGTTTTGCATAGTCCGTATCCGGTGATTTTTCAAATTTCTCCTTATGGAGCAGAATATTTGAAATCTCTCCCATTGTCCTTCCTTCTTTTGCTGGTTTTTCAAGGCGCGCAAATGCCAGTTCCCAACCATCTTCCGGAGTCAATCTAAGGCTATCGCATATCCTCATCTCATGTTCCCGGGCGAGTTTCGCTATATCGTCGATACCCGAAAACTTATCCTTTAAACGTTCAACGACGGGATTTCCTCCACCCGGCTTGCAATCCAATACAGCCAAAATTTTCTCTTGCTTGGCCAAAACATCCCGTATCTCGTTCGCCAACTTTGTATTTCGTGCTAAAGCTTCCTCCGCCTTTTCCTGTGAAACGGCTATTTTCCCCATGACATCTGCATGTAACTTGTCGACGTCTTCCCTATAGTCCAATTTAGCCCCCAACGGCAAGCTATTCATAAACTTGCGCCGTGTCCTTTGCTTTACACTAACCATCTGTTCCCCTTTCCGTAAACTCTTAGCAAAATTAACGGTTAAGTAAAAGAATAGGAAAACTTTTTTCCATCGCCCCATCGGCGGCTTCGAGAACCCATTTGCCTACCAATTACCGTACCTTAACGGTGGTTAGCTTACTCTCCAGTAATTTCGTGTCAACAAAAATATATAAATACTTACATCCTTGCCAACGAAGCGTATGACTATTACTGGTGGAGGTGGCGGGAATTGAACCCGCGTCTTGTGTATCTTCGAAAAACACGCCTACATGTTTGTCCAATGATTGACTCTCATCCTAATATCATGCATCGGCACATCACATTAGGACCATCGCAGTGCAAATTATCCCCATGGAACACCGCGAAATTCCACGGAGACGCTCGATAAATCGACACCATACCCACCCCATCGAGCATCAGGCAGGATGATACGCTGCGGCTAAGCTGCAGCTTTGTTGACTCCATTGCTGAAGTCAACATTTATGACATTGTTGCCATTTATCTATTTAACGGTTTGGTAACGAAGCCGACCGTCAACTCCGACATGCAATGTTGATCTACAATACACAATCGAATCCATGGCACCCCCAAATTGCAAAGAACTATATTTTTTAATTACTAATCAAAAAGTTCATAAATTCAACAAATTTTATGGGCAAATATTGTTAAAAATCTTTGGAAAGTCCCAAATCTGAGCAATGGTAAGAATACGGCGGTTGACATGTCCAAAAAATTTTTTGACATCGTGGATGTGAATTATCTCGGCATAGATTACGGTTCTAGGCGAGTTGGAATTAGCATCTGCCATGGAGATGTCAAACTTGTCCTTCCCATGAAAGCCATAGTCTCAGAATGCGATGATGAAAAGGTGGAAAAAATTTGTACAATGGTGGAGGAAAATAATATCGATGAAATCGCCATCGGCTATCCGATAAACATGGATGGCACTCGGAGTGGCAAAACGAAACAGGTGGATAGGTTCATAGAAATTTTATCAAATAGGCTGCCGAGTGGTATTAAAATTAACCTCGTCGATGAACGGTTGACAAGCGAACAAGCGATCGACGAACAAAAAAGATTCTACACGAAACAGTCGGCTTCTAAAACCCGAAAACGGCGAAATCGAGGAATTATCGATTCTCAGTCCGCCATGATCATCCTAGAAGACTTTTTGCGGGAGCTGGAATTAAAAAATAATGGACAGTAACCGATCCTGTGGAGAATTTTAGATGATCATACCCTCATAGGTTCGAATTTAATTTTGAAAAATTTTTTATTTTTTGAACAAACCGCAATTTCCTAAGTCTTACTCTTGAGTAAAAGATAGTCTTTTACTATTAGATTTAGTTTGATAAGAGTTACATGGGCGGGATAATTTTCTCGCCCAGTTTTTTCAAGTGAAAAATCTGAATTTGCCGAAATGTTTTTCTAGTTTCCCAGATGACAAAGGGCAGAAGTGACTAAATATCGCTGCCGTCCAGCCAGCGGAATAGGATTATTTTATACCTGCGACCAAATGTTTTATTTACCTTAGACAAATTTTCTTCCGCATCATCCGGAGCATTTTCACTTTTGTTGACATACTCTGGAACCCGTTGAACGATTGCTTCACAATACGCTCGTTCGATTACTTTTCCCCTAGAATCGACGTGGTGTCCAACCGCACGAACTAAAAAGGTGTCGCCCCGCGTGCATAGAAAATGGGACGTTGTTTGTAAAATATCCGCCTGGTTGATAACATTCGGCAAATTTTCTTCCAAAAATCCACTTGCCGATGCGTCATTGTAGGATGAAATGTTTTTGGAAAAATTGATATAATGTTTCTCGAAGGTTGCATTCAGTTTGGAATCATCTATTGCTTTCTGCAAAATTCCTTCCCTACTACACTGTGTCGGGTCTTCTGCAATTGTCCTATTTACAAATTCACCAATGCTGAAAAATGGCTTGTGGTGCTTTCCTATCAAATCCGTCAGTTTTTCCGATAAATTTTTGATCTTTCCTTCATCAAAAGATGGTATTTTATTCAGCAATTTTTCATCGTAAAATCTCGGGAAAATAACATCGTCGTAGTCATTTTTTGCCGATGAGAAAACACATTGCCAAGCGATTGGAATTTTTGAATTTACGTTAAACGGCCCGTCAATCAACAAAATTTGTGCCAAGTTTTCACCATTCGTCGATGACACATTTCCTAACAATTTGAACCGTTTATTTGCCAGCGACAGCAAATTATCGTCACCGACATCCTGTTCCCTTTCCGTGGAAATAAAATATTTATCAAAAATAGCTCCGTTTAGTAAATACGAATAGTCGTAGAGGGATTCGACCCGCCCATGGGATGGCCAGGTTACAGATGCCGCTGTATTTTCATGGAACGTTTTATTTATTGGCACAAATGGACTTGCCCGCGAACTTCCAAAAATTTGACTCGAAAAATACCCAAATGGCAAAAAATTTATATGCCGCAGATACCCAATATTTAGAATACCATGGGTTGCGTTGGGAATGTCAAACAACACCAAACCGTTCAAATAGTTGAGCATTGCCTTGTCCAAGCCCATAGGCGTTGCCGAACCGATGATATGCGTGTCCCAATTCCAGTTTCCCGAAGCAAAATCTCCCTGGAAAAATATTGATGAATATCCTTGGCAAACTGCACGGTTAATATACTGGGCCCGCGGATTACACATGGACAGCCACCGTATGCCATTTCTACCATCAGCATCCTCGCGAATACCATATTTCATGCGAGAACAGAATGCGAAGCAATTGATATTTCCGCCCAAAACCGTACGCTCACATTCAATCCCTTCATTTCCACGAGGATCTAATTCCGCAATCTCTTGCAAAATTTTACCATCGTCACCCCTTAACCTCCAATAAAAACAATCCCAATACTTATTAATTCCATCATTTGCATTTCGGCACTGCAACTTAATCGTGGCATATCCGCCAACGGGAACGCCAGTATCCATGTACGTAAAATTTAACAAGTCATCCGCGTTGGATAGCTGGTTCCCTTTGTTCCAATCAACGGCTTGGGAATTTGGCAATGAAAATATCTTGGTTTCTCCAGCTCTAAAACTTGAGAAAAATCTTAATTTTAAAATGGGAGACACTTCATTTTTGGCCTGAGGATCCGTTAAATTACGAGCCACCAAATTCACAAAGCCCTGCTGTGCGTTATTAAATCCAAGCAGCGTCAACCCAATCGTATTGACCGGATCGTTATAGGGAACACATAGTTCCACCACATAGTTCGTTGGCTGCAAATCAACGTCATAGGGATTCCAAAGCACAATTTGCGGAATAAAAGTAAAGGCGAAATGTCCTTCGACGATAGCCACTCCAATGTTGACATTCGACTGCACTAGCAAAGGATAAATTCCATGCGTTGTCGCAGGCTGCAAATCATTCCCAGGAAAATCTATGGTTGCCCCATCATAGTTTTTGAACATCTGAGGCCGAAACATCGGGTCTGTGGCAAATACCGGAACACCATTGCTTTTAGGCCTATTGGATAGATCAAAAAATGATAATAGGAAATCTAGGGTGGGGACATAGGCCGGTAGTTCCGTTTGTGGGACGAATAAATGTTGCCTGAGTCCATTGGAAGTTCTATGATTTGCCATTTGGGATAGGTTTTGGCGAAGACCTCCCCGTTTAGCATTGCTCAAGACCCCGTAGGAATGGAGGGTCAGGATATGCCTATTTTGTGAAAAAACTTTTTGGACAGATGAATCTAGGTAGGAGAGCTGTTCTGGAAAATCGCATTTTGTCAGAGTAAAATTATTTTTTATTCGATTATTTTTCCCAAAAATCGTATCGACGTCAAATGTTTGTGGACAACAGCAACGAATTTTCCTAGCCCCAGCATCCGAAGATTGTGAATATTTATCAATCAGGCTGATTTTTATTTTCTGACTTTCATCGCATATCCAAAAGCCATATTGCCCAACCACTTCGTTGGAATTTTTCAGGTCGACCGGTTTAATATAAACATCATCGCCCATGCCCGAAGAAAAAATCTTTTCCGCTTTCCCAGATTCATCGTAAAAAATGGAATCAAAATTTTCTGAATTTTCATCGGCAACCAGCCATCCGAGAAAATTTTGTTCACCACCGGATATTTTTTCGGAACTATCCCAGACTCCAACGTAATACTTTTTTCCGCCGCTGACATTACCAATTGATCCTACCAAAGCCGTCGCACAGGTATCGCATCCCGTCAATCTTTGCAATTTTTCAATGGCTAAACCGAGTGCAAGCAGGGCCATATCTTTTGCCTTATCGACATTTGTTTCCTTCCTGAGGTGTAAAATTTCTATGTAATTAAGGGTAGCAATGTTTGTAAAAATTCCACCGACGGACAGTAAAACCAGAATCACAAAAATTAGTACCATTCCCCTGCCATTCCGAACCATCATTTTGGACATGTTAGCATCTAAAACAACCATTTAAAGTTTTAAATTTATTGATACTTGCAGGGCCAAGCTCTTACGGTCTTATTCGGTTGGTTTGTCGAACCTTATCGAGAAAGCATCCCTAACAAATCTCAATGTATAGACTATCCTCCCTGCGCAAAAATTTATTTTTCCTTCAAAGAGACCAAGTTACTGATAGATTAGGGCGTTAGGATTTTCCTTTAATAGCATGGTTTCCCAAAGGGCTTCTTCCCGTCCTGTCGAGCCCAATAGCCTTTTGGGAGACCCGACCACCCACAGTCCTTTTTCTACGTCATTGTAAATGTGTCGATCAAATTGACAGTATCCAAGAAAAGCTCGAAATTGAATATTGTCGTTTGTTTCTTCTAGTTTGAAAGCTTCTGTGGGAGTAATCATGTGATAAATTTCAAAAACCTTTCGCTTATCATCGAATACCCAGGCAGTCAACATAACCGTCGTGTTCCCATGGGGACCTCCCTGGTAAACCGGAGTATTGCTAATGGGTAAATCTTCAAAGTTTTTCCCCAAAGCCTTTAGCATAATATTTAATGGGCGATTCAAAATTACTCCCGTGACACTATTTCCCGTGTCAGACTCCACAAACAATATGGTTTTCCCAAACTGTTTATCTTCCAATATGGGATGAGCAATTAGCATTCTGCCAGCCAACGTTCCTGCAATTTTTTCTGTACATGCGATAAAAGTTTTATTTTCCATGGAACTATATATTTTACATTTTACTAAAAATTTTAAAATCAAAAACTTTAAAGATTATTTTTCCACCCATTTAAACGGACAATTGTTTAAGACCCATTTGAATTTCATCATTTTTTGGTTGCGATTTACAAAGGTAATAGTTATTAACTGGTGGCAGTTTTATGAAGCATTTGAAGTTATTAGTGGCCAGAAGGTATGAATTCGGTCGTGGATCAATGAAAAGATTGCGTGCATCCGGGAAAGTTCCTGCCGTTGTGTATGGACACTCGGGAACGACGGCATTAACCGTCGACGAAAAGGCGTTAAAAACGCTATTGAAGGAAAAGGGACATTCTGCATCTCTAATAGATATTGAGATCGAAGGAGATGCCATACACCTATCGGATATTGCCGATATTCAGCAGGACCCAGTGACTGATAAGTTTCTGCACATAGATTTCCATGAAGTTTCGCAGTCAGAAAAGATGACAACCGTTGTTCCCCTTGAATTTTCCGGAGAGGCTGTCGGTATAAAACAAAGTGGCGGTATTTTAGATATTGTTCGCCATGAAGTTACCGTGAGATGTCTGCCCGCCGATCTTCCTTCGTCCATACGTGTGGATATAAGCACTTTGGAAATTGGAACCATTGTACATTTAAGCGATCTCGTTGTTCCAAGTGGTGTTGAATTGATAGGAGACCAAGCTTCACCTGTTGTTTCATGCAATGCTATTGTTGCCGAAGAGGAGACTAAGGAAGCTGCTACAGCGGAAACACCGGCTACCGAAGAGGTTGCCCCAAAAACGGAATAGGGAAAAATTATGGCTAACAGCCTAATAATTGGGCTGGGAAACCCCGGAGCTGAGTATGATTTAGCTCGGCATAATGTGGGATTTCTAGTTGTTGATGCGTTTGCAAAAGAAAAGGGGTTGCGCTGGACCTTGAGTAAAAAACATAGGGCTCATACGGCTAAATGTCCCATGGAAGGCGGATCGGTAATTTTGGCAAAACCAACGACGTACATGAATGACAGCGGGACCGCCGTTCTAAAATTATGTAGCTACTACAAAATCCATGCTACAAATGTCATAGTTGCCTACGACGACATAGCGTTTCCAGTCGGAGATTTTAGAATCCATGGTAGAGAAGGAACGGGTGGACATAATGGGGTCGGTGATATTTTGTCAAAAATCGGAGGAGGGTTTATACGATATAGGGTGGGAGTTGGAGAAAAACTTCATCCGCAAATGGACCTCAAAGACCATGTTTTGAGCAAATTCTCTGCCGACGAATTGCAAATTTTAAAAGATGCAATGCCAAAAATATTGGAGTATTTGCAGCTACTGCTTGACAAAGGGCTCGAACATGCCATGAATCTAGCAAATCGAAAAAAATTTATATGAGCGATATAAGAAAATATACTGCAAGTTTCATATTGGATATGCGTGGATGTACGGATACCGTTGACACGGTGGTGGGACGGTTATCAGGGATTATAACTGATTTCGGAGGGAAAATTGCAGCGGTTGAAAATTTGGGACAAAAGAATTTCGAACGGGTGGTTAACAAAAATTTCCCAAGTGGGATATATGTACAATTTTTGTTCGAAGGAGTTCCTACCATCGTCGAAGGAATAAAATCAAGACTTAGGCTGGACAAAACCATCAATAGGATTTTAGTAGAGTCCACAGGATAAATTATGGCCTCTTTTAACAAAGTAATTCTAATGGGTAATCTTACCCGCGATCCCGAACTAAGGGTAACACAGCAGGGTGTGTCCATTTGTAAGTTCGCAGTGGCTGTCAGCCGTCAAACAAAACTGGCAGATGGGACAATGAAGGAAGAGACAGCATTCGTCGATATCGATGCATTTGGTAAACAAGCTGAAGTCATTGGAAAATATTTTATTAAAGGACGTCCTATTCTGCTCGAAGGTCGACTAAGATTGGACCAGTGGGAAAGTCAATCCGGTGAAAAACGTAGTAAGCTCGGCGTGGTGCTAGAGAATTTTCAGTTCGTCGGGTCACGTGCCGATGCCGAAGAAGGTGGAGTTGTGCCATCGCAAAATGTTGCTGAATCTCACCAAGAGCCAGTCGAGCGATTGGTGGAAGACCTATCCCAAAATAAAGGAGTAAAAAGTAAGCCGGTCTACGATGTACAGTTGGATGAAGACATCCCCTTTTGAGGAGTAAAATTTTATGGCAACGACCGAAATACTATTGTTAAAGCACGTTAAATCCCTTGGAGCGGAGGGAGATCAAATTAGGGTTAGGGCTGGCTATGCCCGTAATTTCCTTTTTCCAAAGGAAATTGCGGTGCCAATGACGTGGACTAATAAGAAGCAAATAGAAGCCTTGCAAAAAGCTCGAGCAATGCGTGAAAAACAGGATCTTGAGCAAGCTCAAGCATTATTGGAAAAACTTTCCAGTGTATCGTTGGCCATTGTGGTTAAAACCAGTGAAAATGGTAAAATGTTTGGGGCTGTGACCGCCAAAGAAATTGCTAGCGCTCTAGAGCAAAAGGGGTTGCAGATAGATAGAAAAAAAATACACCTCGATTCTCCAATAAAAGGAGTTGGTCGTCGCAAGGCATTGATTAAATTACATGACACGATTTCGTTCGATTTGTACTTTGATATTGTATCTGAAAATCCTATAAACTAATGGATTGACATATGTTTTCGAGCGTAGAGCCCCCGTATTCGGAAATGATTGATGGCTACAAGTTCCCATAGAAAAGCTAAGAAGCCCGACGATTCCGTTATGTGCGAGAATTTTACCGGTCGTGTACAACCGCATAGCGTTGACTTTGAGCAAGCACTGCTAGCTTGTTGCATAATAGAAGGAGGACAGGATAGCATAACTTTTGGTATTCAAAATAGAATTTCCGTTGATTCATTCTATCTGCCCGCCCACAAGATATTGTGGGAAGCCATAGTTGATATCTATGAAGAAGGAACCCCCGTCAATGAAATTTTCCTAGCAGACCGCTTGAAATCTACGGGAAAGTTGGACTCCATCGGTGGCATAGATTTTATCAACAGAATCTGCGACCGAATAGATACTCCAGCCCATATCGTGTATTATGTAAAACGCGTACGGGACCTGGAACTTACCAGACGTGTAATCACGGCATCAATGGTAAACATTGAGCGTGCGTATGGTGAAGCGGATGAGCTCGATGACTTCATAGAAAAAGCGGAAAATGAAATATTTGCCATAAGTTCGGACCGCATTTCCGACTGTGCCGTTCCGATAAAAAAATCCATTGATTCAGCAGTCAACACGATCCAGCTATTGCTACATCACCGGGGGGAACTGACGGGTTTACCATCTGGGTTTACGGATTTGGACAGGATGACGTTTGGATTTAGGCCCAGCGAAATGATCGTGATAGCTGCTCGACCTTCGATGGGAAAGACTAGCCTGGCAATGAATATCGCTGAAAACATTGTTGTGCCAAAAAAGGGACATACCCCCAAAGGAGTTTTGTTTTTTAGCCTGGAAATGAGTTCCGAACAACTAGCTTTGCGCATATTATGTGGTCGAGCGGGAATAAATATGACCAAATTGCATGATGGATTTATTCCCAAGAGCACAACCGAGTCTTTGTTGGGCGTGGCGAAAGAACTGCAAGCAGCTCCCCTATGGATAGATGAGTCAACCAATTTGACCATTTTAGAAATGCGGGCCAAGGCACGTAGGATGCACAGCAAAGAGCATATTGATTTAATTGTGATCGATTATTTGCAGCTTATTAATGGCGATAGTAGGATACCGCGGGAACAACAGATTTCCGAAATTTCGCGTGGCATAAAGGCCATGGCAAAGGAATTAAAAATTCCCGTAATAGTTCTAAGCCAGCTAAATCGAGATTCAGAAAGGGAGAAGCGCCAACCCAAGCTGTCAGATCTGCGAGAATCGGGAGCAATTGAACAGGATGCGGATATGGTGATAATATTGACCAAACAGATTAATCCTTCCGATAAGGAAGATGGTGATAATTTTGAGGGAGATACCGTTATCCGTGACTTAGTGATTGCAAAACACAGAAATGGTCCTATTGGTGTTGTGCCGTTGATGTTCATGCGAAACTTAACCAGATTTGAAAGCTACGTAGATGAAAATATTTGTGAATAAAAGTGTTCCCATGGTAAAAAAAGCATTGTTGTTCATACCACTTTATTTGGTAGCATTGGGTCCATGCCAAAGAGCTTTCCCCGAAAATATATTGAATGGACCCAATATTGTTAGGAGCATAGAGTATAGATGCTGTGGCCCTGAGTTAAATATCAGCCAGGACATCATTGAATCACACGTGCTTTTGAAAGAAGGAAAGGAATTTTCTCCTTTCCTGGCAGATGCTTCTTTGAAATCGCTATATGCAAGTGGAAATTTCGAACATGTATCCATCAAAGTTGATGAAATTAAAGGGACTAACGACTATAGGGTGGTCTTTTCGTTGGTTCCCAAGATGCAAGTAGCGTCGATAGAGTTTCTGGGGAGCAAAAAGTTTAAGTCGAAGGTTTTGCTAAAAAAAATATCAACCAAACCCAGAGCAGGGCTATCGAAAGGAGTCTTGAAATCGGATGTGGAAGCACTGATAAAGCTTTACAATGATTATGGTTACCCCTACGCTGACGTATCCTATGATATTATCAATACAAACGATGCCACTCAGGTCAAAGTTGTGTTCAATATCGTTGAAGGTCAAAAGTTCCGCATCGGAAGAATTAAATTCATTGGTAATGACGTGGTGAAAGAGTCTGAACTTTTAAAAGCAATGCATACCAAAAGGTGGACGCTGCTTTCCATTTTTAAGAAGACGGGATTATATCATCCCAGCGACTTTAGTAATGACCTTGAAACGATTAAATCAATTTTTCGCAACCGTGGCTATCTAGATATTGAGATCGATGAGGGTAGCATTACCTACAAAAACAGAAAAAACAGTTTAATAATAACCATCCCTGTCCATACAGGACAGCTGTACCATGTTGGGAGTGTAACGATAAGTGGGAATAACCTATACGAAACCAAAGAAATAGAAGATATTCTTGCCATACGAACCGCCAATGTGTTTTCTCCTGCCGAGATAGATGCTGCCTGCAATAGAGTTATCGATTTTTATGGCCAGTCAGGGTATATTAATACGAATATTCATGTGGACAAAAAAGCGGATTTGGTGTCCAATAGAATAGATGTTGAGTTTGCAATTAGTGAATCTGCAAAATGCTTTGTGAATGAAATCGAAATTCATGGAAATTCTAAAACTAAAAATAAGGTAATTTTGCGCGAATTAGCATTGGCCCCCGGCGATCCATTTGATGTCCTAAGGATGAAAAGTAGCAGATCGAGGTTGATGAATACGGGGTACTTTTCTTCCGTTGATATTTCTCCGATTAATACTGAAGTGCCTGAGAGGAAAAATATTCGCATAGATGTAAAGGAAGACAATACCGGTAAAGTTGGCCTGGGAGGTGGAATTAGTACGGGGGGAGAAGTAGTTGGTTTTGTGGAATTTAGCCAGAGAAATTTTGACATCAATAGTCAAAATAAACAATTTCAAGGTGGTGGTCAAAAGTTTCGTTCACGCTTGCAAATTGGGAAACACACACTGGCAGCGGATATTAATTTTGAAGAGCCGTGGTGGTATGATCGCGAACTTGCCATAGGGATAGATTTATTTTGCCACAAAACTTCTTATGATCGAAAATTGCAAGATTATTCGGGTGCGGATTATAGCCAAGGTCGTGTAGGAGGCGAAGTGTATTTACGAAAACGTATTTTTGACCTCTGGACGGGGAAGTTGTCCTATAATTTGGAATCTGTTAAAATTTACAACATTTCCAGGGGAGCCCCGAAAGCTTTTTTTGATAGGGAAGGACATACCACTATTTCTAAAGCAACGTTTTCTTTGGAGCGTGACACCCGTGACAATTTTGTATACCCTACCGTGGGCTCAAGGATTGGTATTACCACGGAATTTGCCGGAGGCCCATTTTTTGGGCAGGTAAAATATATAAAAGTTTATACCTATGGGATGAAACATTGGTTGGTTTTCGATACCGCCCAACAGGTATTCTCTGTAATTGGACAAGCAGGCACGATAGCACCTTATGGCGGGGACACAACGCCATTTTTTGATCGATTTTATTTGGGTGGTCAAAACTTTATGAAGGGATTTAAGTGTCATGACGTTGGTCCTAGGGAAAATGGTACGGGGATTGGTGGTAACACGTTTACCTATGGATCTCTCGAATATTGTTTCAAGATTATAGACTCTGTTAGATTCTATTTATTTGCGGAAGTTGGCTTCGTTAACCAAAGGGAATGGAACTTCTCTGTAAAAAATTATAATACGGACATTGGATTTGGGTTGAAAATATTTATCATGGGGGCCCCTCTTAGGCTTGATTTTGGATTTCCCATTCATGGGGAAGGGGATAATAAACATGGCATACGGTTTAACTATTTCTTCGGGACATCGTTTTAGCGAGTTTAAAGTGTAAGGCTTATGAGTGAGCGGGATCTTGATTTATTTTTAAAAACAAAAAATTTTGTCATAATATTTCTTCCAGATCATACAATTTAGGCACGCTTATCTTATAAAACTTTTCTGCGATGAACAGTGCTCCCCGCGCAAAAATTTCCCGGTTTGTTGCTCGGTGTGCTATTTCTAAACGTTCTCCCAGGCCGAAAAAGTAAACATCATGCTCTCCAACAACATCTCCTCCCCGTAAAGCGTGCATCCCAATGCTTCCAGGTACATGCTCCGATTTCCCGTAGCGTCCAAACACTTCGACGCTATCCTTTCTTATGCTTTTTATATCGCTAAGGATGGACAGGGCTGTACCACTTGGAGCGTCTTTTTTTTGTGTATGATGCTTTTCCACTATTTCTATGTTAAAGTTTTTTGGTAATCTTTCGGTGGCTTCACGTACAAGTTTTCTAAGAACATGGATCCCAACGGAAAAATTTGAAGATATCAAAATTGGAATAATTTTCGAAAAATCTTCCATTTTATGGAGGTCTTCATTTGTCAATCCCGTTGTCCCTATTAAAACTGGGATTTTAGCAGCAGCAGCAGCAGCACATAGTTTTACTGTGGCAATGGGAGCACTAAAGTCTATGCAAATATCCGGTTTTGCTCCCACAAAATCGTATTCTACCGTCGATCTGTTAATTTTAGAAACGATTTCATGCCCTAGCTCATTGGCCACTTTAGTAACTAGCTGTCCCATCTTTCCGGAACTCCCACTGAGTACTATTTTCACAGGACCTTTTCTATGGGAAAGTCGGTGTTTTGTCAATTTGATAAAAATGGTGTCCGAAATCTTATTTCCGTTTTTCTAGTCGTTGGGTCTTGTCGTTTGCATTGCCACATCCTAATTTTTCGGCGAATATCGTTTCGCGGATTTGATCATTAATGCTCTGTACAGCGCCAGGAGAATGGGGGACAAACACGACATTTGAGTTTGAATGGCTTCCAATTTCCTTGAGCGTGTCGATATATTGGATTAGCATGACCATGTCCATTACGGTTGCCGAATTTGATCCAGGAACGTGTTTGACAAAGTCTTCGACGGAACGACTGAGTCCCTCTATGATAGCAGCACGTTGTCCCGCAATACCTTTCCCGTGTAAAATGTTAGCTTCTGCTTCTGCTTCCGCCTGTTTTACTCGGATAATTTTTTCGCTTTCTCCCCGTTCCGTAGCAGCGACACGTAACCGTTGGGCCGTATTAATTTCATTCATTGCAGCCTTAACATTTGCATCTGGATTAATATCCGTTATCAGAGCTTCAACAATTTCATAGCCAAAATCGGACATTGTTTCACCCAAATTGGCTTTTACCGCGTTTGCGATATCATCTTTCCTCGAAAAAACATCGTCCAAAATTAGTAGTGGAACTTGGGCACGGACCAAATCAAATACAAAAGATTTGATCTGAGCTTGGTGGTCATCGAGGGTGTAATAGGCTTGGAAGACTTTCTCTTTAAGAACACGGTATTGTACGGCAACGGCAACGTTTACAAACACATTGTCCTGCGTTTTTGTCTCAACTTCCACGTATAATTGGTGTATGCGCAGCGATATCCTGCCGACAATCATATCAATCCCGGGAATGCGCCACGACAAGCCAGGATTTACCACACGGTAAAATCTCCCTAGTCTTTCTAGGATGACACATGTTTGCTGTTTAACAACAACAAAACCAGAAACTATCACTATTGCAATGGCGACGATTATCGCCCAGAATCCACTTGGTTCCATGGCTAGTATGGATGGTTTTCCATCGATTTTTGTCAACAAATTTATGCGTCCTTTGGTTTACAAAGTGAAAGCAAAATTCGTGTTGAAACGTTTGAAAAATATCTTGGCAAGTTTTGTATTAGTAATACCGTGGCGAGAGCGTCAAATAGGGAATTGTGAAAATTTATGGCAGAGAAAGAACAATATTGCTTTGCCAATTCCAATAGGGGAGAATGTAAATTAAATGAAGAGATAAGGTCCTGTAATTCGTAGGATATCAGACCTTTGAACAACCGTCGATAGATCAGCTTAGTGTCTATCCATGGTCCCCAGGATATCGTTGTGCTACTGTCCACAAACATGGGAACGTTCCCTGGGGAAGGCCAATGATGGCGCAGCAAACAATCTTCTGTTTGGGCCGAATGGGCAGCCAGTATTCCTGACCGTCGCAGGGACAGAAAATACTCCAAATAATTTTCAAAAAATTTTGTGCAATGTTCCATTCGTGCATTTTTTATCTCAAAATTTTCCATGGTAACTACTCCAAACTCTGAAATCCCCAAATTCCTATTCCCTTCAAAATCTATGACATGGATGATGTTCATTTGTTTACATTGCCCTGCGAAATAATTTTATGATGGGCAGAAGAATTAAGATATTGGTTGCCCAGACGGCAAATGCTGGCCAAAGAATTCCATTACTTCCAAGGGTTTCGCAGATGGCTCCGCAGAAGAGAAATATTAGTAGAAATCCAGAAGCTCTGGCAATATTTACAAAAGGATTGATTCTTATACCCATTACTGCAAATGGAATCGCTAAAAACAAAATGATCATACAATCGGTAGCATTGGCGAATATCTGATGAAATTTTACTAAAAAAGCATTTTCTGCGGATTCATTGCAGTAGTATTTGATGGCATCTAATACTTCAGGGAATGATAAATCCTGTGGTTTTTTCAAGGACGCTAGCATGACCTTGGGAGTCTCGGTAAACGTTTCGAAAGCTTTTTCGGTAAACAATTTGACGCCTGTCGGCAATTCGGTTAATGGATCAAAAGTTATGACACTACAATTTTCACAGATCCAATATTTTTTATCTTTGGAAAATGTTGCAGTCTGAGCGAATATTCTTGTTTCTTCCACATTTTTATCGTTGTAACAGCTAATGGTCACGTCCTTTGCTGTGTGGGATAATTTGTCCAAACTTTTAAAAAACCATAGGCGATTGTCGACGTGATTATAAAATCCTACTTTAGAAGTTGTCGTTGCATATCCTCCCCGAAGATCCATCTCCAATCGGAAAGTCGTTACACAATCGATCGCTTTTGGAATGATGAAGGATTCAAAAAGTAGATTGCATAGTGCCAAAACAATTCCACCGATTATTATAGGTTTGGAAATTTCCAAAATGCTCATCCCGGCACATCGCATTCCGATAGTTTCATTTCTTCTATGAAGCTGCCCCAGTGTAAATAGGACAGATATGAAAATTGCAAGAGGGATAATAAGTGACACAAACGAAGCGCACAGGGAAAAATAATATTTAACCAATTCTGTAAAGCTGCTTCGGGCTTTTATAAAAAAGTAAAAATTTTTATATATATCCTCGAGCAGGAGAAAGCTTGCTATTATAAGATAGGCACATAGGAATGATTTAAACCATTTGGATAGTATATACCGATGGAACAGCTTCATGGAGAACTAATATAACCCTTTTGCCTTTAAGGCAAGATATTCATCTTGCAGAAGGCCATACATCATTACATTTTCAAATTTCCCAAATCGCTTCAATGATTCCCTGGATTTTCCTTCCAACACAAATCCACATTTCTCTATTACACTTTTGGAAGCCACATTGTTTTCTCGGTGGGTTACATGTGCTCTATGCATCTTCAAATCTTCAAAAACATGTACGATTGTACGTTTGGAAGCTTCCGTACAGTATCCTTTATTCCATTCTTCAGCACTGACCCAGTAATGCAGCTCGCAATTTTCTTGTTCCCTATATAAACTGAGCCCCATGGATCCTATAAAATTATTCGTTTTCCCATCACAAATGGTCCAATAGCAACAGGTACCTTGTCCCATTCCTTTATCCACGTTACGTGTCCAAATTTCTGCCATTTCCATGGTATACGGATGGGGAGTATAAGACAAATTATCTGATACCCGTTTATCGTTGATGCATTTTTGAATGTGAGCCACATCGCCAACGCATATAGGACGTAATAGTAATCGCTTCGAATGTAAAATGGGAGCTGTTTTTAGGCCTTTAAGCCATGAATCAACCAAAGAGCACATGGTCCCTCCCCGTATTTTTTCTAGGCAGATACCATGAACCCACCCGCTGATTGATTTGCCGATGGCGATTTTCCTCCCTGTTGCAACTTTGGATATTCCGTCGACCAATATTCTACAGCATTTACAAAATCTTCCATACGTTCGTACAAACGTTCTTCGTCGAACATTGCTAGTGGTATAATCTCTCTCAATATGATCGTATCAGAACCATCCCCTTCGTCAGGCTCAAGAAACAACCTAGCTCCTGCCGTTCCAGCCCAAAAGAAATTATCTCCGAGTATTTTCTTATACGCTTCCAAGGAAAATTTTTCAAGTTCTCCGACAATGGACGTTAATATAAATTCATCCTTATCGGTGTCAAAGATACACGTTACATGAAACTTTTGATCAAAAAGCAAATAGGTTTCATTTTTTTCATTAAGTTTCAGTGATTCTAACTTCAATCGCAATGCCAAATTGGCTAACGCGTCTTCAACTTTTGTTCTACTAGCACTCATTCTCGTACCTTGATAATTAAGTTTTGTAAACGATCAATAGGAAAATTTCTTAAAGCATAGGGATTTTTATTTCTTTACGCAAGAACTAAAGTAACCCTAGTTGCATTTTTCCTTCTGCTGTAATCATGTCAGCATTCCAGGGAGGATCGAAAACAAAATTCACGTCAACTTTTAAACATTTTCCCGTATCCCTAATTGCCGATTTTACATTTTCTGCAATCACGTCAGCAAGTGGACACCCCGGCGACGTTAGGGTCATTTCGATATTTACATCGAATTTGTTTCGTCTGTAGTTTTCTACATCTATTGCATAAACCATGCCCAAATCAACGATATTCACCCCGATTTCGGGATCGTAAACGGTTTTGAGAACATCCCAAAAGTATTCCACCGCAGCCGTGCTGTTGTCGTTTTCTGTCATCTGGAGATCACTTCGGCAAGCCTATCAATTTCCACAACGATTTCGTTGGTGGATAACATATTTTTCACCTTGGCATGGCCAGTCTTTGCTTCTTCCTCTCCGAAAATTATCGCATACTTTGCATTTACCTGGGCTGCCATTTTTAATTGCTTACTAAAAGTTATTGGGTCTAGGCAATAGTCGGTATTTATCTTTTGCCCGCGCAGCATTGTTGCTTGTCGCAGGGCTAACGTTTCCGTTTGTGTGGAATACACGACGAAACAGTGTATATTTTTTGACAGTTTTGGGACGATGTTTTTTTCTTTCAATAGGTTTCCAAGTGTGACATCTCCGATGGCAAACCCAACGGCTGGTAAATCCGCATATCCTAACCGTTTGATTAGGTTGTCATATCTCCCACCTCCTGCTAAGGCGCGGGATTGTCCGCTACGTTCAAATATTTCAAAGATAAACCCGGTATAGTAGGCCAATCCCCGTACTATGCCGAAGTCAATGGTTACAAAATCAGACACTCCAAACGTTTCCACCCTGGTTAGCAACTGGGCCAATTCGTCAATCCTCCTGGCAAAGGTATCATTTTTAAATTTTTTAAAAAATTCCCGAATATCATTTACCGAGTGAATAGTTTTAACTTCTAAAAGATCATAGAATATTTTCTGACCATCACCTCTGCAAATTTTATCCAAGCTTTCGACGGTTTTCGATGGCTCTTCCCGTTCAATTTTATCAATTATTCCAAGTACTTCCGGGACATCGTTTTCTCCTATGTTATGGGATCGGATGAATAATGTCCATAGCTGCCTGTCGCTGAGTCGAACACGGAAATCCTCTGCCGTCAATCCGAAACTTTTTAACATGTAAATTCCCAGTAAAATTATTTCAGCATCAGCGTAGGATGACTCGTTCCCAAATATATCGGCATTAAATTGATAGAATGACCGCAAGCGTCCCTTTTGCGGACGTTCATAGCGAAACATTTCCGAAATGCTAAACCATTTGATTGGCCGTCTTAGTGTACTTGCCCGTACTCCAACCATACGGGCGAGGGATGGCGTCATCTCTGGCCGCATGGCAACCGATCGGCCTCCTTTATCTTCGAAGTTGAACAATTGGGAAACGATCTCTTCACCGGATTTTGCCGTGAACAACTCCATGGACTCTAGGATTGGAGCGTCATACTCTTCAAACCCAAATGTTGTCGCAGATCGGCGAAAACATTCAAAAATGAAGTTTCTAAAAGCACAATCATCGGGATAAAAATCCCTAAAACCTGCCAATGTCTGAAACGTCGACATGCTTTATTTCTATGGATTAAAGCAAAAGTTTTTCAATGCCAAAAGTAAATATGCCATGAAACCCTGTATTGGGGATTTATGCTCATGGAAATATAAAAATATAATCACTTCATGGGAACCTAATTCCCCAAATATTTTGCTTAGAACTTTGTTATTATTTTTCTTTACGCCGGAAATTTTTTGTTTAAAAATCGATGAACTTTTGGAAAGAAATGGTAGTAGATGCAGGCAAATGGTGTATCGTTCGGTTAGGTGATGACTACAATTGGTGGGTACATGAAGCCAGCGACGATACTTTTTGTGATACGGAGTTAGGTATTCTTGATCCGAAGCAGATAGAGCACATGACTGACCTATTGGGTCAACTGAAACAATATGGCCTCGATGATGAAATGGTCAATAACGCATTTATTCCCTACGTGATTGATAGGGAAATGCCGAAGGAAATGCTCAAGTTGTATGAGGTGAAAGACAATATTCTAAGTCCGCGCGAACGTGTTTTTTGCTTGCCCAATAGTTCCGGTGAGCAGGAAGGAATGTTTGCCGAATTCATAGATCACATAATGGCCTTGCGGATAAAACTGTTGAACGCAAGTTTTGATTTTAAACAACCTTTGAATTTAGAAGAGGTTGAAGACATTTTGCACGCTGAACAACAGGAACGGTATATCGCTGGCATTAGGACCCATGCCTTTGATGAAATTATGTCCATATTAGACTATGTTCCCGCCGGGTATAGTTTAGATGCGGATGTTGAGGACGAAGAAGAGGATAAGGAAGACCTTGATTTGTTAGAATTTGACAATGACGTAGAAGAATCATTAAAGATCGAGGGAGATAACGCTGGCGATTGGTAATGATTGGGGCTATTTATGGTGAGCAGATGTGTTTATAATTCGTGAGAAAACATTCCATAGCCGTATTTTTTGTAGTAGTAGTATTTTTTGCTGCATTTTTTGTTTGGCCAATTTTTCAAGTTTTACGCAGTGGGTTCACCACTTCGGATGGCCATTTTACCCTAGCCTATCTCTCTGCAATTTTTAGCAATAGACTATACCTAATAAGCATCAAAAATTCGATATTACTAGCAACTGTTACCACCATAATCGCTTTTTTAATAGCGCTTCCACTGGCATATTTTACAGATCGCTATGATTTTCCTGGGAAAAAGTTTTTTACCAATGTTGTTTTATTGCCCATCATGTTGCCGCCATTTGTTGGGGCCATAGGAGTTCATCATATTCTTGGTGTTCGTGGGATGCTAAACAGCATTCTTTTGAAAGTAGGCGTTATTGATGGGGCACATTTGATCGATTGGCTAGGTGACTACAAACTAATCGGTATGTGTTTCCTAAATGCCATCAGTCTATACCCCATACTATATTTAAATTTGGTGTCAACATTGGCAAACATTGACCCTTCTCTCGACGAAGCAGCTGGGTGTCTCGGATGCCATGGGTTAAAAAGGTTTTTTAAAATTACCTTTCCGCTGATGCGATCTGGAATTTTCGCCGGCGTAACATTGGTATTCATTTGGTCGTTTACCGAATTGGGGGTTCCGCTCATCTTCGATTACAATTTGGTTATTTCCGTCCAAATTTATAACGGGTTAAAAGTGATCAACGACAACCAGTTACCTTTTGCCCTAGTCAGTGTCGTCCTCCTGCTATCTTTAGCATTTTACATTTTTGGCAAGCTGTTGACCGGGAACCAAAACTATGCGATGATGGCAAAGGCATCCCATATTTCTTTGGCCAAGAAAACAGGATTTTTCAAAAAGTTAATCTGCTGTTTTTTGTTCATCGGTGTCACCATTATGGCTTTGATGCCGCATGTTGCCGTAATTTTGACATCATTTGCTGGGGATTGGTATAATTCAATATTTCCCAACGTTTGGACATTGGACAATTACAAAATTACCCTTGGCCATCCTCTTACAATTTCGTCGATACAAAATAGTGTAGTCTATTCTGGCTGTGCGACCTTATTTGCCGTTATTTTGGGAATTATGATCGCTTTTGTCGTTGTACGTTCTGAATTAAGGTTCCGCAATTTATTAGATACCATGACCATGTTACCACTAGCCGTTCCAGGACTTGTCATGGCATTTGGATACTTTGCAATAAGTCAAAAGGGTAGAGTATTTTCATTTTTAAATCCCATAGAAAATCCAACAATGCTGTTGATTATAGCGTATACGGTCCGAAAATTACCGTTCATTGTGCGCTCGGCGATATCCGGCTTACAGCAGATGAGCTACACCTATGAAGAGGCTGCCCAGTGTCTGGGGTGTCCTCCCGTAAAGGCTAGCATAAAAATTACTTTCCCCTTAATAATTGCAAATTTGCTGGCTGGAGGATTATTGGTCTTTTCGCAGACCATGCTTGAAGTATCCGACTCTTTAATTCTGGCCCAAAAACAGCAATATTACCCCATAACCAAGGCTATCTACGAACTGATTAATTTGCTAGGTGAAGGCCCATTCCTGGCATGTTCTCTGGGTGTTTGGGCGATGACGTTTCTGGCAATAACCGTCATCAGTGCTTCAACTTTTATGGGTAAAAATTTAGGTACCATTTTTAAGGCATAAAGATTAATCAAAAACCGACGACATGAAGTTGAATAGGTTCGTGTTAATCCAGCAGGTGTAAATTATGGAGCGAATCTGAATTTCAGATTGGCGATGGTTTTTGACGATGCCGTGACGACATAATTTTTGATTTTTGCAGTTTACTGTGTTTTTTGAGATCTAATTTTTGCTCTACAAATGCTGAAACTAGTGCGATATTTTCTTCCATTGAGCGGGAAGATGTCCACACTTCTACGGCATGTTTAGGTTTTACTACTGGATGAAACGTACGGGAAAAATCTAATTCATCGCGTTCGATGGGGTTATCGACTTCTTTTTCCACATTAAGCCTGAAATCTATCTTATCAGAATCGGCAGCCATGAGCCAAAATTTCACATCGGCTTCTGGAAATATATATGTACCACACGTCCGCCCTTCGGCAACTATGCCATTGAATTCCTGGATCTCTTTCAAATTTATAACTTCTTGAGTACGTTTTGTACAAAAATCATTAATGGACTTAAATAATGATGAGTATTTGGCTACGTTGGCATTGATATCTCCTGCCCTCAATTCTTTGGCAGTCAAACAGACTCCATTGATGCTAAATTTGATTTTCCAGTCTTCCAAAAGGCATTCGCATTTGGCATCCTCTAAAAATTCATTTATTTCGTTTTCATTTTTAGATTCCGGCATAATTCCAGCCTGGATAAGTACGTGTGCTATTGTGCGATACAATGCTCCCGTCTCAATATAAACCAAATTGAATTTTTTAGCAAGCGCCTGAGCAATAGGAGATTTTTTCGTAGCTGATCCTCCATCGATGGTGACAAGTATTTTACTGTCTAGCGGAGATATTTTTGTATTAACTTCACCATATCCACATAGGGGAAAAATTAATACTATCGCTAGTGATACAAATGAGAGTGGCCTTGTTTTCGTTGTGTTATACATTTGCACGCAAATTATAAAAATTTTTAAAACCTCGCAAGCCTTTTTTGAAATTTCTACCAAAAGCTATTTTTTCGTTCAAACCTAAAACGACGCGATCTTATTCTTATCCTTGCGAGTTTTTGGGGAAAATTCCTTTGTCAACTTTTTTATCTACCATTCCTCGAATCAGAGTTACTCTGCCGTCTTTTCTCTTTTTCTCTGATCCCCCATCAATCTCTTTATGAATCCTTCATAGATTATGGTGAAACATCTTTGCCGCTAAGAAATGATTCTGCCATAGCCTTAGCAGCTGGCTCAGTAGTATTGTTGCATACCTGGCGCATTAGATCACGTGCTTCTGCTTCTTTTCCTAATGCTTTGATAGCAACTGCTAGGAAACACTTGGCTGTTCCACTGCTAGGATTTAACTTCAATGCCTGTTCAGCGAGAATTTTAGCTGCCTCGACGACGTATCCAAAATTGAGTTTACAAACAGCAAGACCTATCAACGGGAATTCACTACTTGGTCGTGCGGCAACTATCCCATTGAAAATGTTTGTAGCCTGTGACTGCAATCCACGACCCGTGGCAACATAGCCAACTTCCATCAAGCAGCGAACCATCTCCGTAGAAACAGGCAAATCGCTTTTCGATGTGTCACTTGGTACATTATCCATCTACAAAACCAATTAACGAACATTTTGCGCTGTTCCCTTCAGAGCATCTCCAACGCCACGCAACAGACCAGTGCACGTAGTACTTAAATTTCCCCATGATTGGATTTTAGCCTGCAGTGCAAGCATTTGCTCTTGGCCGATGTTATCGTCATTTTCTAACTTCTGAATGGCACAATTTAACCCTGCTTCGCTTACTGCAACGCAGCTAGCTAAAAGGGCATAGATTCTACCGAGGGTTACCGTTATACTATCCGGCTCAGGACTGATAATTGATTTGTTTGAATTTCCTGCCATTATTGACTCCTTTGTTTGATTTTGAAAATGCTAAATATTTGACGAACCATTGTCAATATTTTTCTGAAAAGGTTTAATTAAATTTCGACATCTTCGTCGTAGTCTATGGAAGCCAACTCGAAACCAAAAAGTTTTAAAAATTCTTGCTTATATCCATCTATATCTGAAAGCTCTTTCAAGTTTTCCGTAGAAATTTTCGGCCAAATTTTGGCGACAGCATCTTGAACATCCCGGTTTAGTTCGAAATCATCCAGTCGAATGCGACCATGTTCATCCAAGGATTTACCGGCATGGGATCCATATAATCTTTCGCTAAATAATCTGACCATTTGCTCTATGCACCCTTCGTGGATCCCCTTTTCTTGCATAATTTTGAAAAGGATTGAAATATACAGGGGGACCACCGGTATGGCAGCACTAGCCTGGGTTACAACAGCTTTGTTGACGGAAATGATTGCTTGTCCCCCGATATCATCCAACAAAAACCTTATTGCTTCCATTGCCCGCATTAAATCATCCTTGGCTGCTCCTATGGTTCCATTTGTATAGATTGGCCAGGTGATTTCAGGACCAATATACGAATAGGCGATGGTTTTGACATCACTTGCCAGTAGCTTTTCATTGTGTAGGGCCTGTATCCACAATTCCCAATCTTCACCCCCCATTACTTTTTCCGTTGCCCGTACTTCCTCTGCCGTAGCCGGTTCGATGGTTACCTCGTAGACTTCGTTTTTGTCAACGTTGACGGTTTTCCCCGTGAAGGGTTCCCCTATGGGCTTAAGGACTGATTTAAAAACCTCACCGGTAAAAGGATCTGTTCTTTTTGGGGAAGCTAAACTGTACACCACGCAGTCTATCTGTCCAAATTTTTGCTTTATCAAATCTATTACTCGCTCCTTTACATCGGATGAAAAAGCATCACCGTTTATATTTTCTGCCAATAGACCATTCTGTTCTGCGAATTTTTTGAAGGCGATCGAATTATACCAGCCGGCAGAGGCAGGTTTGTCCTTTTCGGATGGACGTTCAAAGAACACCCCTATGGTATTTGCTCTTCCACCGAAGGCTAGTGTGATTCTGCTTGCCAACCCATAACCCGTAGAAGCCCCAATGACCAGGACATTTTTAGGAGCATTGGAAATATTGTGTTTTTCTGCAAATGTAATTTGTTGCCTTACATTCTCTTCACATCCCTTGGGATGAGCTGTTAGGGATATGAAACCGCGTGTTTTAGGTTTAATGATCATATTTTTGGAAACCGTAATTGAAAAGACTTAATAGTCAATTACGATATATTCCAATTCCGACAATTCCACTACCATGTTAATTTATTTAATCCGCAAACATCCCATAGAAACCCAGAAAAAGATCTGCTGTATCGGGCTTGCATGGCATGTCCAAGTCCTGCACTGGATAACATTTATAGCTAGGAACAAATTGATTGTCTCTTTTGCGCAAATAGGTGACCTCGAACACGTTAGGCAATGGAACCCCTCCAATTATGTTAAAAGTGCTATAATTGACAGCGTGAACATGCACAACTTGATGTGTTGCGTTTAATTTTTCAAGTACGTTTAGAATGGTGTTAAATTTATTTTCATCGTAAACGTCATCTACCCCATGAAATTCAACTGCTATTTGTGAAAAATTTTCTATAATTTCACTTGATGTTTTGCTAAAAGCTTCCCACTCTGCTCCTTCGACATCAATTTTTAGGATAAGGTTCTTGTTGGTCATATGACCATTTTCGGTTAAAATTTCTTCAAGTGTTTTTAAATTCGCATCTTCCCCGGATGTGCCACAAATTCCAGTTTTGAAAAAATGAAAATGTTCATTTTTAAGTGGCAAATTTTTTATTGTATGGTCATACATAAATACGTCGATTCCTCTTTTCGCGATATCGAGGTCCCATGAAACATCATCGGCAATTCCGAAGCTATAAGCGGCATCACACTTGCCGAAGTCATCTACCATAATATACCCTCCATCATAGTCACGGCCAAGTCGGATGAGATTTTTACCAACAATATTTTTCGGGGCGAAATATTTCATTATGGTTAGCGCACGTTTTCCAAAGAAACAGCTACTTTGCATGCTACTTTGCTTTAGCCTCGTAACTGCTTTTTTCAACCTTTTATGGTTTAAATGAAAAGAAATTAAAACTGTACATAGTATAGCCAGAAGGAATATTATCAAAATAATATGCTTTTTACACATCATGCTAATGTTGCGTAATATCTGTTTTTAAAACGTCAAGTATCTTTCGTTTTTGCATAGAATGAAAAGGTATTTTGTTCACATACGGTTTTCCGACTGCCAAAGCTATATTTTATCAAAATTTAACGACGGCATCCAATGTTAATTTATGCAATTGCAAAGATAGGATATGTAAAAATACAGCTACATACAGCTCCGAACTCAAAAAATTACCATTTCACGATGATATATTTATCTATTATTTTCCCCATTCCGACAAATTTTTCCTTTAGGTTAGGAAACTTACTGTCGACGTAGTATCGATTTACGCCGTATTGATACGCAAATTCATATCCATTATTCAGTAAAATTTCCTCCCATTTTTGTTCGGTTGGAATCATTGTACATGGCTCCGTAGCCTCTATGAGAAATATTTTTGGTCTAAAGTTCTTAAAATCGAACCCCAGAAGAACTTCTCTTTCATACCCTTCCACATTTATTTTACAAAACTGGATTTCCTGGCCCTTTGGGCAATATTCTCTACAAACCCGTGATAGAGGAACAACCTTAACTTTTCTTGGCAAAGGAACCTTATCCCATTTGTTAGCAATATTTACATCTAGTGTGGAAAACCCACCTCTTTCGTAAAGTTCCAGTTCCCCGCTTTCTGCCCCAGCACAAACACATAGATTAATGTCCCGGGGTCTATTTTCTTTAAGCATATTATATTCGTGCAAAAGAGGTTCGATATTTATCCCATGATATCCTTCCTCGTAAAAAAACTTTGTCACAGAATCCACGATAGGGTGCCCAGCCCCGACATCAATGTAGAAACCATCTCTAACGTCACTCAAAACATTGTACAAAATTATATCTTCAAAAACTTGTGCGTAGGAAACAAACACTGGCTTTCTTGCAATTGATCGTGGGCAATTTATAATCGTCCTTGGACAATTTTTTGTAGTAATTTCTCTGACTAAGCCGGAAGCTTCCTTTTTCAACTTTTTATGGTTTAAATGAAAAGAAATTGAAACTGCACATAGTGCAGCCAGAAGGAATACTACCAAAATATTATTTTTTTTGCGCATTATGTCAATAGTGTGTAATATTTACCTAAAAAGTCAAGTGTTTTCAGAAAATTTTACTTTTATGTAAAATAAAAAAGTATTTATCTCTTCCGTTTTCCGTACCTTGCTAATTATATCCTTTTTTGGGGAGGGATATGCGAAGCTTCTTGCAATCGTTAGCCTATGATCTCTCTAGGGAACGGTACTGAATGGATTCTAAAATGTGATGTGGTAAAATTTTTTCTTCACATTCCAAATCTGCAATTGTGCGACTAACTTTTAAAATTTTATCATAGGCTCTGGCGGAGAGGCCCAGTTGTTTCATAGCCGTCGCCAACAGATCGGATGATTCCTCATCGACCCTGCAAAATTCCACCACTTCGCCGTGGGACATGTGAGCATTGCGTCCATTCTTCGAAGATTTGAATCGTTCCATTTGAATTTTTGATGCTTTTTCTATGCGAACCCGTATGTCCGTGGATGATTCGGAAAAATTTTTTGACTGAATATCTTCAATTGAAACGGCAGGGACGTTTATCTGTATGTCGAACCTATCCATCATCGGTCCACTGATACGAGACCTATACCGTTGAATATCCAAGTGGCTACATTTGCATTTGCGCGTTTTATCCCCCAAATATCCACATGGGCATGGATTCATTGCCCCGACAATCATCGTCCGGCAAGGAAATTTTACCTTTCCAGAACTCCTGGAAATCGTCACATTGCCATCTTCCAATGGTTGGCGCAAAGACTCTAGGGTTGTGCGGCGAAATTCCGATAGCTCGTCCAAAAACAATACCCCGTTGTGGGCCAATGAAATCTCTCCCGGGCATGGAACGCTGCCTCCTCCAAGTAAACCTGCGTTGCTAATCGTATGATGGGGAGACCGGAATGGACGTTCGAAGTGGGCATTTTTTTCTGCCATGAGTAATCCTGCCGCCGAATAAATACTCATCGTTTCTAAGAATTCATCGAAGATTGGCATGGGCATTATGCTCGGGATACGTTTGGCAATCATCGATTTTCCAGCGCCGGGAGGTCCGATCATTAGAATATTATGGGCTCCGGCAACGGCTATTTCTACGGCCCTGCGTAAACTTTCTTGGCCTTTTACTTCGGAAAAGTCTAGGCGGTCTTCATTTTTTAGTAGGCTAAGAAAATTCCTGTGTTTCAGGGGATCTAATTTTATCTGACCGGTTAAAAATTTAACCGCTTCGTTTAGATTACTCACCGCGAAAATTTCCACACCGTCGACAAATGATGCCTCCTGGGCAGCCTCCACAGGTAGCAGCAGCTTTTTTCTTTCCTTTTTGGCCTTTATGGCAAAGGTAAGGCCGCCCTTTATTTCTCGAATTTTCCCAGATAGCCCCAGTTCTCCGGCAACTATGAACTCACTTAAATTATGGAGGTAGGATTGCCCCGTGCTCTGAATTACACCGAGGGCAATAGGCAAGTCGTAGAAAGATCCTTCTTTCTTGATATAGGAAGGTGCTAAGTTTACGGTTGTTCTGGTGTAAGGAATGGCATAGCCACTGTTTACAAGAGCAGAAAATATCCTGTCACAGGATTCCTTTATGGCTGTGTCAGGCAACCCAACGATTATAAATTTTAAATCTCCTCGCTCACCGGAATTGACTTCAACGGCGATATTAACGGCGTCAATACCTCGCAATGCACAGGACTGAACCGTGGATAGCATGGGTGTATCAAATTCCATAATTGCCACCTCAAGTCAAGCATATTATTTCATTGCGGCAAAACTTTCAAAAGCAACATATCGTTTGGAGATTTTTTGCTCCCATCACTATTCTAAAAATCGATGGAATGATGGACTCCTTTGATAGCATCGTTCGTCAAAATGTCACTTTGAGCTTTGGGTCGGAACTATCGGGGATTGTTCCACATTAGGCAATAATTTTTTGATTCCCAAAGGGGAGATGGTGTGGGCAGTGACAAAAATCAACAGGTTTCGTTTCTGGATGGTTTCACTTTTCGATCTAAACAACTTGCCGAGCAGAGGAATGTTACCCAATATGGGAACTTTGTCATTCACCTCTTTTACTTCTTCGCGGGTTAGACCGCCCATGACAACGGTTGCTCCGTCGAAAACATTAACTTCTGTGTGGATTTCTCGCGTTGAAAATATCGGCTGGTAAAATCCGGAAGGAATGGTAACCGTACTGCCCGACGTTACGGCGACATTTACTCCACCATATTCGACAAACCCTTCGAATTCGGTAACCTTTGGTTCAAGTTGCAAACTGATGCTGCCATCCACTTCGACGATGGGAGTTACACTCATTTCTACACCAACGTTGCGCGTGGTAAAATTTTGTGGTGTACCAGCCGTTATCGTCACTCCAGCGGAGCTCGACGTGCCCAAGCCGGAATACCCTGTGCCAACTTCGGAATGTGTATCCCCATAGCTTTGGGGATAGCGTAATTCCATGGCTATGACAATTTCTGCCGTTTTTCCAGAAAGCACTGTTAGCTTTGGAGCACTCATAAGATCTGACCCGGCGTGTTGTTCCAATGCTTGAATCATAACATTGCACTGTAGACTATTTAATACGCCGGTAAAATTCGTCAGAGGTATGGCTGATGCTCCCAAGTTTATTTGCCCCGGAAGCCCGGGCGGTTGATTTGGTAAAGTAATGGGGCTGATGTCTGGATTGGATTCAACTATTTTACCATCCCCCCTTGAAAAATTTGTAGATGCAAATGTTTCTACTAGCGTACGCAGATTGTCACGCTGTGAATTATCAACGGTTTTTCCGGTTTGAAAAAATATTTTATTGTCAGCGTTTCTACTTCCAAATTGCCAACGAAAGCCTAACTCATCGAGCACTCCTTGCTGAACTTCCAGAAACTTCGTCTCAATTTCGACCTGTTTAACTTCGGAGTATTTTCGAAGTATGTTGCTAATTTTTCTTAAATTTCTTCCCGTATTGGTAACTATTATCTGAGAACCATCGAATGCTAAATTGCTACCGGTAATGTCTTTGAAATCTATTCCTGCCCGTTGAAAAAATTCTTTTATGGCACGTTCTTCATCGGCAACATTTTCTGGGGAGCCTGGAGAATTGTATATGTGATGATTTATGCCTTGAATTCCTGTTAACCGAACCAGAGTTGCTCGAGATATGGGGAAAAATTGCATATCTAATACGCCTTCGGTTATGTCATGTTTATAAATAATGATCGTATCTTGGGTGATATCAAATTGACAGGAAACCGATCGGGCAATCAATTCAATCAAACGGCCGAAAGAAATGTTTTTCAAATTTAAATTTACCACCGGTTCTTTTTCTACACTTTCCATTCCAAGCAATACAATGTTTGTTCCATTTCCATTATTATCGGCAGAGGGATCATTGACCTCCGCCATGTTGGCCAACGATTCAATTACCCGTGACAGAGGGGTATTTATAAATCTTACTCGGGGAATGATAATTCTATTTGCCCTCTCGAAAAGCGTATTTTCATGTAAGTCAGAGGCTGAATGGTTGTCTAAAATCGAATCTTTTGGGGCAGACGTTTGCCAATTTAAATCAACCTCTTCTAATAATTCTTTCCGGGTGGTTTGGCGAGTGGTTTGGCAAGTGGCTTGGTGAAGGGAATTTTTGCTGCTAAAAAATGTGGTATTGGTTTTTTTTCTCCTTGATTTGACTACGGGAGGTGTTTCGTTGTCCGTTGAATTTATTTCTGTTGTTATTTCTGATATTGGATTACTAGAATCAAATTTGGTAGATTGGATGAATATTTTTCGTTGTAATTCTTCGATGTTATTCAAGGATGGTTCGGCAGATAACGACAAAGTAGCTGCCAAAACCAATGTATAAAACCTAACCCTCTTCGATCTCATTCTTGTCAAAGTGTACAAAAAGTTTCTGTATATGCAAAACAAATTGTTGTTTACAAAAAATTCTTGTCTGATTACTTGTTTAACGTAGGTATCCCCGCTATGAATATTCTAGTCGTTTCGCCTATTTTACTACCGAATGTCGATGGATCCATTGATCAAAGTACCGCCCTTACTATCCATGAAATATATTTTATGGGAAAATTTGATGCCATACTTTTATTAGTGGATGAAAAAGCATCCTGCGAGGGAAATTTTTCCTTTGCCAAAGTCTATGAGTGGTATTTACCAAATTTTACCGACCTGGATTTTGCCATTGATGCAATGCTAGACTCTTTGAAACGCATGGATGCTGCCATTAACGGCAACTGTTTGTTTACGATAATGTACGAAGATGATTCTTTGGTGGAACGAATTGCAAGAAAAGCACAGCCGCATAATAACATTTGTTTTATGTCTTCTTCAAATTGCTCGATTACGAATACTTTTACGGGACTTTCACTGAACATACAGGATAGCCAATGCGGATGCAATTATTTTATGGGGAAAATAGCAAAGTATAAGACAGAAGCTAATAGATCGGCTGAAAACATTTCAATAGGCAAAGTAAACAAACTTAAGTGGATGCATATTCATTGGATTGGGGAACCACCCTCTCATGCGTTTTCTTACCAAAAATGAATGGGAATTAAAAAACAACGGTATGGCTGGCATTTCACCGATTAGGTACAATTCCGCCTCCCTTGTTAACCTTCTCAGTTTTTTCTTGTTAGTGGTTTTTTCGATTCGTTTGAACATTTCATCGTAGGTTGGGTCTTCCCACTTGCCATGGTTATTAGGATCTTGGGACGCAAAAATGCGCATCATAAATGCAGGGTTGCAATGCAAACCTCCAAATGAAATTTTGATCATATCAAAACTTGTTTTCTTTCTGTGGGCAAAAAAAGAGTCAAAACCTCTATTATCTATGAAAGTATCTATCCCTAGAACATTTTTCCAATCTTCTCTAATCTGTTCTAGAGCTATGGCATATGTTCCGGCATCCAAGGTGTTGCACAATATTCTTACGGGAGGAAATTTTGTCGTAGAATTATAGCCTGCTTCTTCAAATAGTTTACGTGCTAACTGAATATCTTGCCTGAACAGAGGTGTACTATCGTACTTTGTATCATAGGTTGGGATAAAACTATAGGCTGCAAACATTTTATTTTTTCCCATTTTGGCTAACAACTTTTCTCGATCAATAGACAGAGCCATGGCAAGCCTAATATTTTTATTTTGAAAAACAGGGTTTGTAACATTAAATGCGAGGCCAAAACACTCGAATGCTGGAGATAGCATCAATTCTTTGTCTCGCGAACAATCTCCAATTGTATTTTCATCGTCCCATTGAAGTTCAACGATATCTATCTGCCTCTCTAAAAAATCTTTTACGGCCACGGTTTGATTGTTTTTTGCGAGAAATGTTACCGATGACAGCAATACGTTGTCGACATCCCAATATTTAGGATTTTTTTTCAAAAACAAACTTACCCCTGGCCTTCTTTCCGCAAAAGTGAATGGGCCATTGGAAATGATTTTTAATTTAAAAGCATTGGAAAAGTCGTCCAAGGGACGAGTATATTCTTCTAGCGATGCAACAACCTTATCGTTTAACGGAAACCAGCATTGGTGCATCAGGGTTATTAGAAAGTACGGATCGCTTTTCTCCAATTCAATTATCAACGTTCGAGAATTTATTGCACGTATCCCAACCATGGAAAAGTTGCGCATTTTCCTATTGAAAAATGCTTTCGCATTGAGAACAGGGAAAAATACGTCTACCGACGCACAGGCGAATTTAGATGATAGTGCTCGTTTGACAGCATAGACAAAATCTCCCGCCGTAACAGGAGTTCCATCGGACCATATGGCATTGTCCCTTAGGAAGAACTCGTATACTTTTTTATCAGGCGATACACTCCACCGTTCTGCTACACCGGGCAGCGGTTTCATTGTTTCAGGATCTGGAACAACCAAACCTTCAAAAACGGCCTGCATAATCTTACGGTCACTGCTACTGTATACCTGTTGTGGATCCGCATTTAGTAGTTCATTTGGAGAAGATATCCTTAAATTTTGTTGGACAGTATCTACTTCCTTTTTTTTACATCCGGCGAGTATACATAGAGAAATTATAAGAAATAGCCATGTATTTTTCATAGAAAATCTTTACATACTATGCAATGCGTTCCACAATTAACTCGTTCAATGCCGGTCTTTTTGGAGCAAGCCTATACGCATCCCTAAAGTATTCTAGAGCAGATTCAAGATTTGTTTCATCATTATAGTGAATCATTATGAGTGGCTCCCCTTGCTTAATTTGCATGCCGACTTTCATTATGTCGGATACTCCAACCATGTGATCTATTGTCCCGTCGGGTTTTTTGGATAAAATACTTACTCCTCGTGCAATCATGCCAGCATTCACCGTATGTATGTAGCCCCGTTTTTGTGCCGCTAGTTTCCGTGAATATTTGGCCTGTGGATATTTTTCCGGATTATCGATATATGATGTATCTCCCCCCTGTTCTGCTATCAATTCTTTGAATTTATTTAGAGCTGATCCATCGGAAAGTTTTTTAATGATCAATTGCTTGGCTGATAATGTTGATCCTGCAACTCCTGCCAATCTGATGAATTCCATGCCAATTCGCAGGATTAGATCTTGCATTTCCACATCGCCTTGCCCCTGAAGTAATTCGATGGTTTCTTTGATTTCCAACCAAGTCCCCACTGTTTTTCCAAGGGGTTGATTGGCATCCGTTACAATCGCAATGCACTTTTTATTCAAAGCTCGAGCAACACGAGTTATCATTCTACCAAGCTGTTTGGCTTGCTCCATATCCTTTACGAAAGAACCATTGCCCCACTTAACATCGACAACAACACCATCCACCCCGGAAGATAGCTTGCTCCCCAAAATACTTCCCGTTACAAGCGGTACACTGGAAATTGTGCCAATTAAACGCCTAACTTTATCAAGGGTCACATCTACGGGTGCAATATTTTCTGGCTGCTGATAGTAACAACATCCTATTTTTTTGAGTTGTTTTTGAAACCTTTTAGTGTCAAATTTATAGTCAAAACCAGGAACAGATGACATTTTGTCCAAATCGGAAATGACCAACCCGTCGTAGCTATCGACCAAAGTCGGGACTGCTATTCCACAGCAGGCAGCTATTGCCATCAATACAAAAGCCGATTTATCTCCCACTCCTCCTGTGGAACACCTATCAACTTTGGGGCCAGAAATCATCCCAATATCGATGATATCTCCGGACAGCATTAACTCTTCCGTCCACGTTGAAGCCTCTTGGATACTCATACTTTGGAAGTACACTGCCATCAAAAAAGCCGACAACTGGAAGTCGGGAATTTTTTTGATAATTATGGCATTCGTTATCTCTCGTATTTCACTATCTGTCAATTCTTCCCCACAGACTTTTTTCTCTATCAACACTCCAAAGCGTTTTATTATCTCATGGCTTATCTCACTATTCATATTTTTACCCACGTATCCTCTTCCCAAGCCACAAGTATGCGGTGTGTTTTTTTGTTCGAAAATGTCAATCATTTATGTCAAAAGTTCAAAAATTTCGTAGCAGAAATATGATCCGAAGATTTTGATTCTTTATTTGACTTCCTACTTGGGAAGGTCTAGCAATAGTTGCTCAAATTCTAGTGCGAAGTCTTTAGCCGTTTCGAAATTTTTATATACGCTGGCGAAACGCAGATATGCGACCGGTTCGCTGGTTCTTAGTCGCTCCATTATTATGCTTCCAATTTTTTCCGATAGGACTTTTTCGGGGTATTTCGAAATAATTTCTGCCAAAACTCTATTGACTATATTATTAACTTTTTCTTTGATTCCACTTTGTTTTTTAAACGCTTTCATTAGCCCGGCTTTAATTTTTTCCCCATCAAACTCTTCCTTCCGACCGTCTCGTTTAATAACGATTGGGTATTCGACGCACAGGACTTCATTCGTAAAAAACCTATGGTCGCACTTTAGACATACACGACGACGACGGATGGAAGTTACATCCGCGGTAACACGCGTATCGGTAACTTTTGAATATAAATGTCCGCACTTCGGGCATTTCATTGGCAAGCAAGATACTCATCCCAAATCTTTAATCAACGTTAAAATCTCACACACCTTTCAGATTCTTTCCGGGAACGTGTTTAGACCGCGTTTAGAAAGATAACAGCCTAAATGGTTTGTGGATTTTATGTTGACTATTGCCAATGGGCAAAAAATTTTAATCATCCAAACCTATGAGACTTTCAGAGGCGGGAACTATTTTAGTCACAGGTGGTGCTGGATTTATTGGGAGTGCTTTGATTAGTGAATTGAACAATAGAGGGTTTGAAAATATCATCGTTTCAGACTTTTTAGGCAGTGACAATAAATTTCTCAACATTGTTCCCCTGCGGTTTAACGATTATGTTGAAGCGGATACCATGCTTGATATGGTAGAAAAAAAAGATCCCAAATTGAATACAATTACTCACATTTTTCACCTGGGAGCGTGTGCATCAACTATGGAAAAAAATGCGGCCTATTTGATTAAAAACAATTACGAATACACAAAGACACTGGCAAATTTTGCCCACAGCGGGCATATCCGTTTTGTCTACGCATCATCGGCAGCCACCTATGGGGATGGTTCCCGGGGAATGTCCGATGAAGATTCCTCCAACACCGATCTGCGTCCATTGAACATGTACGGATATTCGAAACATCTCTTTGACTTGTACGCTACTAAAAACAATTTACGCGTCCATGGCATGAAATATTTCAATATTTTCGGCCCTAACGAATATCACAAGGGTAACATGCGTAGCATGGTATTAAAAGCCTACGAATCAATTCTTGCAAATGGCAAAGTGTACCTGTTCAAAAGTGGTAGACAGGAAATTAAGGATGGGGAACAGAGGCGGGATTTTTTGTACGTAAAAGATGCCGTTGCCATGACAATGTTTTTGGCAGAAATTCCAGAAGTGGTCAATGGGAAACCCACCTACGGTATCTATAATCTTGGTTCTGGAATAGCGTCCACGTGGAAAGAATTAGCACTTGCCATTTTTGAGGCCATGGACAGAGAAGCTTGCATAGAGTTTATCGATATGCCAAGTGAGTTGAAGGATAAATATCAATACCACACCTGTGCGGATATTTCAAAATTGCGCAGCCTGGGATATGATCAGCCAATCACACCTCTAAAAGCTGCCGTAGAAGATTACGTACAAAATTATATCATGCAGGGTATGAAAATTTTAAACTATTAGCCTCTCATAGTGCCTTTCCCGCAATTTATGTCCAAACCCATAGCAATTGCTTAAACACTTGCAATTATTGGATTACTGAGTTTTTTGTCAGCCATGCAAAACATCATCGAGATTAGGCATGCATCGTTCGTAGTCACATGGGCAGAAACAATGTTTTTGGCAGAAAATGTTACACTAACCATTAGCGTGGGGGAATAGGTGACCGAGGCAGAAGAGTCGAAACCGACCATAGTAGGCGTACTCGAAAGGATTATTTTTCGAAACGATGCTAACTTCTATAGTATCATAGAGGTTAAGGAATCGCAATCGGGGACCAAGGTAACGGCGTGTGGAATTTTACCGGGTGTTCAACCTGGGGAAACCTTGGAAATGACAGGGAATTGGACGGTCCACGAAATGCATGGGAAGCAGTTTAATGTGGAACAGTTTGAGTCCAAATTGCCCTCCGATATTAGGGGTATTCGGCGCTATCTGGGCAGCGGATTGGTCGAAGGAATTGGGAAAATCTATGCAAGGAAAATAGTAGATTATTTTGGAGCAGATACGTTTAATATTCTGTCGACCGAATCTGCTCGGCTGTTAGAAGTTGATGGGATTGGGAAACAGCGTGCAGTAAAGATAAAAGATGCCTGGGATTCTCAGTTTGCCATACGGGACATCATGATTTTTTTGCAGACCTACGATGTGACCAACGCGCTATGCATTAAATTATATGAAAAATATGGTGTTAGAGCACGGACAATTTTGGAAACCGATCCCTATCGCGTTGCCCAGGAGGTGCAAGGGGTGGGATTCAAAACGGCTGATAGAATTGCGAAAAATCTTGGCATCCCTTCCACGCATTCATCCCGTATCGATGCTGGAATTATGCACATTTTATCGCTGGTCGAGGATGATGGCCATACGTGCATCTACCGCCAACAGCTACTAAAATCAGCACAGATCCTGTTGGAATTATCTCCCGACAGAATAAACGAACGCGTTGAAAAGTTGGTCACCTTCGGCAGGTTATGCATGATTTCCGATGAAATCGTACAAAAGTCATCGCTAAAAAATATGGAAGATACCATAGGCAAATGTTTGCAAAATATTCTCTTCGATAAAAGTTCAACGCTGCCTGATATTTGGGTAGAAAAAGCGATTGATTGGGTACAAAAGCGTGAAAGTTTAGCATTTGCGCCGGGGCAAATTGCAGCCATTGAAGCTGCATTGACCCACAAAGTATCTATCTTGACCGGTGGTCCTGGGACTGGGAAAACGACCATCCTTCGTTCGCTCGTGACAATTCTTTCCGCCAAAAAAGTAAACATTGTCCTGTGTGCTCCCACGGGGCGTGCTGCCCAAAAAATTTCCGAAACCACGGGGAAGCCTGCCCAAACCATTCACAGGTTACTGCAGTATAAGCCCGGTGAACGCACATTTTTGCACAATGAATCTACGCCGCTTAAGTTGGATTTTATTGTGGTAGATGAAACAAGTATGGTTGATGTTTTCCTGGCTGCTTCATTGTTTAGAGCACTTCCGACTACCGCCCACGTGTTGCTTGTCGGCGACATCGACCAATTGCCTTCCGTGGGACCAGGAAATGTGTTGGGGGATATCATAAAATCTAAAAAGTTTTATGTTACACGGTTGGATAGAATTTTTCGTCAGGAAGCTTGCAGCGAAATCGTTTCCGTTGCTCACAATATCATCCATGCGGTGGAAGATTGTCCAGAAATAATGCATTCCTTTGGTGACATCAATCCATCCCGCGATTTTCACTTCATAGAGGCTGAAACCCCTGAAATTTGTCTGGAAAAGATAACTCTCCTGTGCCAAAAATATCTTCCGATGTGGTACAATATCGACCCCATCAACGATGTACAAGTTTTAGTCCCCGTACACCAGGGAATAGTGGGAACGGAAAATTTAAATACCACCTTTCAAAATATCTTTATTTCAAAGGAATATGGTGTTCCTTGGACACAATTTAGAATTGCGGATAAAATTATTCAAATAAGAAATAATTACGAGAAGAATATTTTCAACGGAGATCTTGGCAATATAACCTATTTGAACGACGATGATCATACGGCAATGGCCAAATTTGGAGATGAGGTTGTATGCCTAAGCAAAGGGAATTTGTCGGATATCCATTTGGCCTATGCCATAAGTATACACAAATCCCAGGGTAGCGAGTTCCCCATCGTAATAATTGCATTGCTGAAACAGCATTACATTATGTTACAGCGCAACCTTCTGTACACCGCCATCACGCGTGGGAAAAATAAAGTGTTCATCGTTGGAGATCCCAGAGCATACTCCATTGCGGCCCAAAATAAGGAAAGGATGAAACGATTGACGGGATTATACCTATCAGCCTAGAAGTCTGTTCATGCAGGTGCAGGAATGGAGAAAAAGCAATTAAACAGCGTCAACGTCAATCGATTCTTGTTCTAAATAGTTTAGGCTTAGGACGTTTTTCTTTTGGCCATGGGATGGTTAACGGATAATTGTCAGCTTCAAGGGTTCCTTCGGCTGTGAGCTGCCCATTTTGGACGAATCTATCGTGCTTATGGTCATCGCTGCGAATTTCTATGACGGATGGAGAAATTATGTAAATGCGTTCTTTGACTTCTTTGCTATTAGTCGTATGCTTGAACAAAGTTCCTATTAGTGGAAAATGCTGCAATACAGGGATTCCATTATCCTTTTTTTGGTTTATTTCCGAGTCATAGCCTCCTATGACTAAGCTCTGCCCTTCGTACAGTACGGATTGCGTATTCAGGGAGTGTTGGGTTACAGTAGAGGTTTCGTCACCCTCTTCATTGACCTCAAAACTTCCGTCGGATATGTCAACGAATAGCTTCATTTTACGCTTACCATTTTCATCAACATCTCCCGGAATGATATGTGGAACAACCTGTAACTTGGTAGTTGCAGATTGGGTATATGCGTTCGAATTATTTGTTCCTGATACTGTAGCGTAGTGTACTTTATCGGTCTCTAAAATTGCTGCGACGTTATCGAGTGTTAGAACGGATGGTCGAGAAACTGCCTGCCCATTACTGCTTTTTTCCAAAGCATCAATAGCATAACTTATCTCGGCATTTTTTGCTATACCCAATTTCCCAGCAATTGAGCCAGTTGAGGCCAAGTTAGCAACGGCTGTCGCATTGAGGTCGGTTTTTGACATCGAAATACCAATCGGCTTCCCATTGGAAAGGGTAGCGCTAATGCCACTAAGCCCAAAAACAAGGGAAGAGGTTTTATTTACGTCTACGATAGCAACGTCAATTTTTATAACTTCACATGGTACATCGAGTTTCGATATAATTTCTTCGTAAAATGGCATATTTTCCCGTCTATCGCGAATTATTATCGCATTTAACCGCTGATCACAGGTTATAAATCCAGGCAAAGAAGTTCCTGAAATATCTATGCTGTTACCATCGCTGGACGATTTGTCTCCCGAAGATTTGTCATTTTTGCCCTTGTCGGAATTTTTCCCATCCTTTTGCATATTCTTGATATTGTTATTTATGTCTTTTGCGTATGGAGGGGTATCGTCGAGCACCCCTACCATCTGCTGATATTCTACTTGCTTCTGATTTGCTCCTACATTAACATTGAAAGGAGAGAACGCCGCTGATAATTGCTGGCCCGTAATAATACTTTGTAATAAACTTGAGACACCGGGGACGGAAATCGAACCATTGGCATAGTTAAAAGTCATATCGTAGGCCCAGGCATATTTTAACGGTATGATTTTCACAATGGTGGTGTCAGAAATCTTACTTGGGACAAACTTGGTTGCTATGTCGTTTATCACGTCAATATACTGAGGAGGTGCAGTTACTATTAGAACATTTGCTTCGCCGACAGCTCGAAACGAAAAATCGGAAGCAATAAATCCTAGGCGTAATAGAATCACAGACAATGTGCCAATTCCATCCGGATCCATCCTGAAAATCTGTGTTTGCAGCTCGGAATTTGTATAGACAAACATTATTTTACCGTCGAAGAACCAAACCAACCCATAGGCCTTGGTTATGTAACTCCAAAATTCTGCCGGATCCATTTTACTGAACCTGCCATTTACGGTATAATTTATTCTATCACTGATCACAACGGTTATACCCTGCATGGAAAAAAAGTCTTGAATGAGGGCAGATAAATTTTGGTCCTTGGCAAAGTGGTAATAACTCGACTTTGAAAAGGGAAGTGCCCCATATGGCGAGACGCCAATGGGATCTCTTTCTTCTGCGTAGAGTGCACAATAGACGAAAATCAATGCAAACTGAAAAAACTTTTTTACTATTCCCATTATTTTAGAGAAAATTTCAATAGAGGAGATACTGTAGCAAACGATTGCTTCCTTTTCAAGGCCATATCCCAAAAGTCTACATTTTTGATAAAAGATTCGACCACATCGAGGACTTTTTCCATGGAAGTTCCAAATAAAGAAATATGTCGTGTCGTAGTTAATCGATTTGTGCGTTTATCTATGGATAAAACATCATCGTATTGGATAATTCTAATAAAATTGGCCTGAAGAAGATAACGAAACTTTACTTCGCTTGCATTCGCTGCCGATAGGTTTTGGATGGGTTCCCCGAACATTCCCTGTATTACCATTTTATCCCTGGCCGACTGAAATATCCGAATCTCAATATCATTGTCTAGGATGGCATACTTTTCGCCATACTCATTACTAGCCCATTGGCTTATTCTAAAAAGCTCAGAAACTATATCTACTGCTTCCGTATACTCCATAAAGTAAAGGCCTCTCATTGTACATAAGAATTTACAAACAACAAGTTAAATGATGGTACTCTTAGAAAATTTTGTCATTCATCAACAAAATTAATTTTTCCAAAGATATTCTTTCCTGCTGCATCGAATCTCTGTCCCTCAGCGTAAATGTACCATCCTTTAGGCTGTCAAAATCAACGGTTATGCAATAGGGAGTACCAATTTCATCCATTCTTCTATACCTTCTTCCAATGGCCCCACTAATATCATAGAAAACATTCCACCGTTGCTGAAGCGTTTTATATATTTCCTGGGATCTAGCGACGATTTCGGGATTGTTTTTTACCAGTGGAAATATCGCCGCTTTAACAGGGGCAATGCGGGGAACAAACTTCAAAACCGTGCGCACTTCATCGCCAACCTTTTCCTCATGATAGGCGGAACAGACGATGGCAAGCAATGTGCGATCTATGCCTGCAGCGGGTTCTATAACATGGGGAATATATTTTCTCTTTGTGTTTTCATCAAAATACTCCATCGATTGTTCACTATAATTCTGATGTTGCGCAAGGTCAAAATTTCCCCGGGCAGCAACTCCTTCGAGTTCCTGTACGCCAAAGGGATACTTAAATGTGATATCCGTACACGCCTTTGAGTAATGTGCCAGTTTTTCTTTTTTATGTACATCAAGCCCCAATAAATCTTCGCAAATCCCTATGCTTTTATGCCATTTCAGCCGTTCGTTTATCCAATATTCATGCCAATTTTGCCATTCTTCTTCCGAATCATCGATGAAAAATTCCAATTCCATTTGTTCGAATTCCCGGGAACGGAAAATGAAATTTCTAGGAGTGATTTCATTCCTAAATGACTTTCCCATCTGTGCAATTCCAAATGGAATTTTCACCCGCGTCGTATCGATAACATTCAGAAAATTAACGAATGTGCCCTGGGCAGTTTCCGGACGCAAATAGGCCACGGAGGTATCATCGAAAACAGCTCCGACATGGGTTTGGAACATCAGGTTAAATTCCCGCGGCAGGGTTAATGCCCCAATCGTTCCCGTCACGGGAGAAGGAATCAAAGCCATTTCTTCATGAGAAGCTTCCGTAACTGGTTTGACTACCAATTTTTGCAACGCTCCTACCTTTTTTAATTTTTTCTTCAACGTTTCGGCTGCCATTTCGGCTGCCTCTGTCATATTGTCACATTCTTGGACACAAATATAACCTATGGATTCGCCGCCGATAACTACGTTTGCGAAAAATAGTTGATCCGCCCGAAAGCGCATTTTTGATTCTTTGCAATCCACCATCGGATCAGAAAATCCAGCCACGTGACCCGAAGCTTCCCAAATTTTTTTTGGCGAAATTATCGAACAGTCTAGGCCGACGACATCATCACGCCTTTTCACCACATCCGACCACCAAGCTTCCTTTATATTACGCTTTAGTTCCACCCCGAGCGGTCCGTAGTCGAAAAAACCGTTCAATCCGCCATAAATATCAGATGATCTAAAAATGAAACCTCTCCGTTTCATCAATGAAACTATCTTCTCCATCCGATCCACGTTTTTATCACTGGCGACACTATCAATTTTTAGCACGAAAGAACCAATATAAAATTCACATGGGAATACAACGGTTAAATTTCATTGCCAATCGTCCAATCAGTTTTTTAGAAATACACTAGCTAAGGGAAGGACGGGTAAAAAGATGAAAAGATTTTCTTTTATCTTTTCATCTTTACCCATTAGCTTTTATGAGATCTGGATCTAGGAGTAAATTTCAGATTCTGTCCTATAGTGTCCTAGAAGGCATATTCAACGCCAATGGAGAAATTATTGGACGAAAGGTCTTTATTGAATCTTGCGTAATAGGACCCACTGATGTTCCAGTGATCATCCAGCTTTTGAGAAGCATTGAATGATATGACGGCAGTGTTTCTGACGGGATACCTCAAGAACTTGTTAGCGTCGTTAAAGAAAGCAGCAGAAGCAAAAGTGGCGACAGTATAGAGAACATCGAAATTTTGAATTACTTGGAATTCCCATCCAACTTTCAAAGAAAATGTCAATTTTTTGTCGGCACGTTTGAAGGCTTCTTTTTCAATGTTAAGGCCGATGACGGTGGTAAGAAAATTATAGTCAGTTATAATATCATGACCTAGCAAATGTAACAGTTTATTACGCTGGCAGATGTAATTATAGTTTGCCTGAAGCCATAGGCCAAATTGATATCCCTCGTAGGCATGTAGATTTTTTATCAGTCCTATTCTCAGGAAAATGCTATTGGATTCAAATTCGATGTAGGATAGCCTAACCATCTTCAATACCGTCAATATATCCGAAGGCAACCCCAGCTCGGGTATGTAGAAATTCCCCATATTGAATTTATCTCTGCTGTAGTTATATCCAAAAATAACCCCGATGTTAGTCTTTAAACATTCATCATCGAACGATTCATAGGCACTAAACAGGTTTATTGCATAGACATTATTGTCGTTACCTGCAATGAATTGTTCAGGATCTAAACTGAAGGTGGTATCGGGAGTATATCCTACTCTGGAAAGAGTACCGTAAGGTATTATTTTTCTGTGAATATACCCTAGGGCAGTGCCCAGGCGAAAATACTTTTTGTGGCTAAGCGACCAAACATTATCAATCCCTAGAACAAAACCATACATATCGTTCTTGTAGCCGCATTCTGAGATGATATTCCGATGCATGTGGCCATAGATGGCATGAACAAATGGATCGGCGAGGCAGCCTTTGACATTTGTCATACGGCTGGAGATTGCATTGATCAGTAAGTTATTGGTAATCACTGTCAAGGATGCCAGCTCATTCCCAAGAAATGGAGAAATGATGGCAATGGCGCCAGGAAGGATGGCTTCTTTCGCTGATTCTTTTATTTTCGGTCCTATTAATTCCTTTAATTTGTCTATAAGGCTATCGCTATCAGAGTTCTCGTCCTTGTCCCCATTGTTATCACCTGATCCTTGGGACCCAACACTTCCGGGCTCACCAGAAGTTCCGGGCTCACCAGAAGTTTCGGGCTCACCAGAAGTTCCGGGCTCAACAGAAGTTCCGGGTTCACCATAAGTATTCAAGTTGGGATAAAAAAATAGGCACCCAATGATTGCCACCAAAAGGACAGAAATTCTTGCCCCAAATGTCCTTTGCCCCAAATGTCCTTTGCCCCAAATGTCCTTTGCCCCAAATGTCCTTTGCCCCAAATGTCCTTTGCCCCAAATGTCCACATTCTACCCTCCTATGAGGCGATGAGAATAGTTAATACTTTCCACTTGTCAATGAAAATTTACGAAAATTTACGGATTTTGCGAAAATTTCGTAAATTTATGGAAAACGGGCTAAACACGTTCTAAAAAAGACCCCTGGCCTTTCTATTTTCTAGAAGGAATACTCAGCGCCACAGGAAAGGCTATGGTTGGAGATTTCTCTGTTAAATCTTCCTGTGTAGGAACCGACCATGCTCAAGTTAGTGTTCAACTTTTTGGAAATTCCAAGGATCACAATGGCAGCATTTTTGCCGGGTTGACCATAGACAGGCTTGATTTTACCTCCGCCAAAGTCATTATCAAATGTGATGGTGGCGTCGGAATGTTTCCGCAGCGCTTGGCATTCCCAACCCGTCCTTAGGGATAATAACCATCTCTTATCGGCATATTCCGCATCGAGGATTTCCTTTTCAAGGTTGAGACCAAGAACGGTGGTGAGGAAATTGTGGTTAACGGAGGAAACATGTTGCATTCCCATTAGGGCTGTTACCATTTCCTCATGTTCTTTCTGGGCAACGTGGTTGTAATTTGCCCGGAGCCACAACCCGAAATGACATCCCTTGTACGCATACAGGTTCTTGAGAAATTCTATGCCCGCGAAAAAATTATCAGATTTAATTTTAGTGTCTCTAGATCCAGTACCACTAACATTGGCACCTAAATCCAGCGTATCATTACCACGGCCATAGCCAAAGGTAACCCCAACGTTGGTCTTCAATTGCTTGTCGTTGAAGAACTCGTAGGCCCCGAAAAGTTCTACCACATAAATATCATGCTTTGTGGATTCTTTAGCGTCGACGATGGAATCGGAAAACTTTGTCTTCCCATGGACATATCCAAAGGCAGCACCGATACGGATGTATCTTTCATTGGGAAAATCCCACACATTGTCAGCACCCAGGACAAAACCGCCCATGTTACTACGGTATCCCCTCCTGGTAAGCTCGTCTTGATGGGCATGGCCATAGATAGCATAGATAAATGGGTCAGCAAGACAACCTTTTACCCGTGTCAGACGGTCGGAGATGGCATTGGTAAGTAAATTATGGGCCGTCACTGTCAGGGCTGCCAGTTCCACATTGGCATAGACTTCTCCCAGGAAATCATCGGATTGTTCCAGCTCAGTTCCTATGTATAATCCACTGATTCCGTGCTCTTGATCGTTAAACAGATATACGGCCGATTCTCCGTCTAACCATTCATATTCCGAAAAACTTTCTTCAAAAAGGGAAGCCGCATAAGTATCGGATAATCTGAACAGGTTGACATTTTCCTGCACAAAATTGTTGGGATCAAAAGAATCTTTCATCCCCAACATCTCAGCAACGGCTTCAACACTTTCATTTGCCCCGGACCGGATCAACCAATAGTTGACTGTTGCGGAATCCCCGTTGGAATCGTTGGCAAGGGCAATTTTACCACCGTTAAAGACTAACGCATTTTCCATCCCAGCATCGATGGATACGTATCCAGTTACCAGTCTAAATTTCTCCAAGAAAGGTGTTTGTATGCTTTCCATTTGGGAGCTATCGACGTAGAGGACAAGTCTATGGCCTGCACCTAAGGCCAAACTTCCACCGGAAGAACCATTCCACGGGTAATTATCGGCATTTATTCCAATCTCCCCGTCACCACCTCTGCATGATACCCTCGTTATGGGATCCACGTATGTTATTTTATCCTGAATTTGTCCAATGACACCGTTAAAATTTGTATAATTTGTATCCTTTGCAATGTGGAGAACACCCGACATAACATGGATGTCGGAAAGGCCTTCAGCGGGCCCATAGACATTCCACTCGCCGCCACCTTTTATTTCAATGTTTGCGAGATCTTGAACGGGGCCGTAGGTATTCACCGTCCAAGCATTGTCGATGGTGAGGCTGGAACCGGTAGTTGCAGCAGAATCTCGGCCCCTGCTGATGGCACCGATTATGTTGACGACGTTGATGGTTCCTGCAAGCGCCGAGACAGGCGTAAATCCATGGGTATCCGGGTCGGCCATTCCACCGATGTAAATTTGGAAATCATTGCCCAATGCGAATGCGCGGGCGTAATCGGCACTGCTGGTCCCTTGATTACCTCCCAGGGTTGCAGTGGCAACGCCGTCCGTAATCTCCCACTCTTTTCCTAGTTTTGCGGCCAAAATATTTACCGTGGAATTCACATTTATGGCTCTGGCGATGGTAGTCTCATCATCTTCCTCTACAACAATGTCTTCCCCGGCGGCGAATATGCCCACGCGCCAGCCAAAATCATCGCCCGCATCCGTGTTGTCGGCACCGAAGGCGTTGACTTTAGCATTGGAAGGATTACTTTGAACACAGGCCAATGCGCTAATGCTTTGATTACCGTTCATGTTTACCCTAACGGAGCTGGCCGTGCTGGCCGTGCTATTACTTGCTAAGGCTGCCCCCACCCCAGTACTTGCGGAATAAGTATCATAAGAATAAGAAGAAGCGGTTAGGCCGTTGTCATTCTGAAATTGCACGTATAGTCCCGTTACTGCTGTTGCTGCGCTATCACTCGTCGAGGCTGCCCCCACCCCAGTACTTGCGGAATGAGTACCATAAGAAGAAGCGGCTAGGCCGTTGTTGTCCTCAAATCGTATGTCTAGATTATTCGCCGTGCTGTTACCATTCGCCTTTGCTGCCCCAATCCCAGCACTTACACCGGCAGGAAAACCAATAGAAGAAGAGGTTAGGATATTGCCATCCCCAAATGTTACATTTAGGCCCTTCACCTCGCTGTTGCCAGTGTCGTCATTTACCGCCGCTGCCCCAATCCCAGCACTTGCGGAATTACCAGAAGAAGTAAAAACAGGTGCAACATTAATAGAACTAGAAGAAGAGGTTAGGATATTGCCATCCCCAAATGTTACATTTAGGCCCTCCACACTGCTGTTGCTACTGTCATTCGCCGCCGCTGCCCCAATCCCAGCACTTGCGGAAAAAGAATCAGAATTAAAATTAGAATTAAAAAGAGAAACAGCGGTTAAGGATGCCAGGTTTTCGATAGTAACAGAATTTGTATTCGCAGCCTGAATGGCGGTTGCGACAGAATTGCCATCATCCTCAGTACCAGTAACATTAGAATATGCCACCAGCACAGGATGATGGGTGCCGTCTTCAGCAATGGACAGGTTTACGCCTTCAGCGAGGTTAATGTCCACGGCAGACTGGCCGGTGGTTGTGTTGTACGCATAGATATGGGCCATGATATTATAGTTAGGATTCCTGAAATTAATCACTCCCGTTTCAACGCTGGGATTGTTATTAAATGTTACGGTGAGCAGGGAGTTTTTCTTATCATTTTCAGGGAACTCAGAGCTAGAAAACTCAACATTGGCTGCGATTCCACTGTCGATATCTCCCGCAATGGAGGCAACCGATATGGAGCCATTATTTTCAAATGTGACTGCGTTCGTCCTGTCGGGAGCCTCCATTGACCAGAATTCGGTGGAGTCCTTCAGTTCACCTATGACTCTGTTTAGGGGGTCAACGGATGCTGAACCACGGCAAAAAATTAAACAAACCATAATCGCTGCGGCAACAAGAATTTTTTTACCCATACTCAACCCTTTTGCCTAAAGTGTATTTTTCTTCCTTCGCCCGTCAATAAAATTCGTAAATAATATGTAAATTTTTCGCAAATGGGGAAACGGGGGCAAAAAATTCTTCAGCATCAAATGCTCAACCTTTTATGTTTATCTTTCCCGTTTTTTAACGGCAGGTGTTCGTTCTTCCAACTTTGGAAGAACCTTGCACCTTCTATTTCCTAAAAAGCATATTCAACACCGCCGGTGAGACCATGGGCCGATAAGTTTTTGTTGAATCTTACGGAATACGACCCGACAATGCTCCAGTGGTCCAGCCTTTGTAGGGCATTGAGTGAGACGATGGCAGCATCCTGGGCGGGGTGTTTAAACTTAAAAGCCCCGTAGACTTTGTCAACGATAAGGTCCAGAGCCGAAGCGGTGATAGTAGGTGGCGTTACTTGGTATTCCCATCCAGTTTTCAAAGATAGTATCAATTTTCTGTCGGCATGTTTGAAGGTTTCTTTTTCCACATTAAAGCCGACGACAGTAGTGAAAAAACTATGGCCCGATTTGAGGGTAAGGTCAAACTTTTGCAATCCTTTTCCATTTGCATTTCGGAAGATGAAACTACAGTTCGTTTGGAGCCATAATCCGAACTGATATCCGTTGTAGGCGTATAGATTTTTATAAATTCCACTCCCAGGGAAAGGCCATGGGATGTATATTCGAAGGGCAACATCCGCTCAACCAAATTACTTCTGTTGTAGTTATATCCAAAAATAATCCCAATGTTAGTCTTCAAACGTTTATCATTAAACGATTCATGGGCACAAAATAGTTTTACTGTGTAGGCGTCATGGTTATAATTCATGTCGCCTTCTTCGAATTTGATGCGGAGGGATTTGCCCACACTTACTGTGTTGACAGAAATAGCTTCCCCGTGAGTGTACCCTAGGGCAGCACCCAGACGAAGATACTTTTCGTTGGCAAATACCCAAACATCGTCAATTCCTAGGATGAAACCATATATATTGTTTTTGAAACCATACTTTGCTACGACTTTATTCTGACTATGACCATAGATGGCATGAACAAATGAATTGGCGAGGCAGCCTTTGATATTTGTCATACGGCCAGAGAGCACATCGGTCAGTAAATTATTAGTACTCACTATTGGGAACATTGTTCCATCAGTAAAAATTGAGACGATTTCAGAAATATCGGATTTTAGCGGCATGCCCATTCTTTGAATTGAAAGAGCAGCAAGCTCCGAATTAAAATTAAAAATTAAACTCCCAACAATCACCATCAAGATAACAAATATCTTCTTCTCCTTTATATTCATCATGTTGGTTCCTTCTAGCGGGGCAGTAAAAATTAATGCTATACCCGTGTCAACGAAAACTTACTCTAAAAAGCATATTCAACTCCACCGGAAAGGTTATGGGCTGAAAAGTCTTTGTTAAACCTTGCAGAATACGACCCGACAATGCTCCAGTGATTATTCAACTTTTGTGAGGCATTAAATGATACAATGACGACATCCTTGACTGGGCGTCTAAATTTAAAAACCCCATAGTGTTCGTTAGCAGTAACAGTCAAAAACAAAACGGCGTCGGTACGTTGCATTACTGGGCATTCCCATCCAGTTTTCAAAGACAGTATCAATTTTCTGTCGGCATGTTTGAAGGCTTCTTTTTCCACATTAAGGCCGATGACGGTGACGAGAGAATTATAGCCCGATTTGAGGATAAAGTCAACATCTTGAAATCTACTTAATTTATTTCCGTCTGTATTTCGGAAAATGAAATTATAGTTTGTTTGAAGCCATAATCCAAACTGATATCCGTTGTAGGCATATAGATTTTTTATAAATTTCATTCCTAGGGAGAAGCTGTGGGATGTAAATTCGAGGGAGTTCTTCCCAAGCGAATTATTTATGTCGTAGTTATATCCAAAAATAATCCCAATGTTAGTCTTCAAACGTTTATCATTAAACGATTCATAGGCAGCAAATAGTTTCACCGTGTGAACGTCATGGCTATAATCCGTGTCGCCTTCTCCAAAATTTAACTCGAGGAAACTGCCCGTGATTATTGTTCCAACAGAAGCAACTTTACCGTGAGCATACCCTAGGGCAGTGCCCAGGCGGAAATACTTTTCGTCGACCGAAATCCAAACATTGTCAACTCCTAGGATATAACCATATATGTCGTTTTTGAAACCATACTCTGCGATGACTTCATTCTGACTATGACCATAGATGGCATGGACAAATGGATTGGAGAGGCAGCCTTTGGTATTTGTCATATGGCTAAAGAGAGCACTGGTCAGCAAATTATTAGCACTCATCGTTGGGAATATTGCTCCATCAATAAAAATTGAGATGAGTCTAGAAATCTCAGCTTCGTCGTCCGTGTCTCTTATATTTATCGCAGCAGTAGCGAGCTTCGAATTAAAACTAGAAATTAAACATCCAATAATCGCTATTAAGATAGCAAATGTCTTTTTTTTTGTATTCATTATGCTAATTCCTTCTGGTGGAGGGTAATAGCAGCTGATGTTATCCTTTGTCAATAATAATTTGCAAATTTTATGGATATGTAAATAGAACCCAAGAACGTTTAAAAGGATAGTAAAGGAACCAAAATTTTTCTTGTTTATTTTTGTGTTTTTGCATTAATATGAAGTAATAATCTTCAGAAGTATCAATTGTAGGATTTTCCACACCATGGGGCCCTTCCTTTTCCCATTTTCATGAACAATTTGTGCCTCTTTTCTCCGAAGTTCCTATTTCACAGCATTTCTTTCCCGGGAACGGTCACTGAATTTTTTGGCGGAGAGAGAGGGATTCGAACCCCCGGTACCTCTACGGTACATTTGATTTCGAGTCAAACACAATCGTCCACTCTGTCATCTCTCCGAAGCATCTAGTTCAAATTGAACAACCGATAAACGCAAGTCGCAATTTAATTTTTCTTTGAATGGTAACCAATTTCCTTCCCATATTGCGGATACGTCCCGGGATCTGTTTGAATATCGTCTGCATTTCGGTTTGTGGAAATTATGCTATGAGTTGATTATCTATTTTATTTCTTTCCTGAATTTGCGAAAACCAACCCTCGGTTATAAGCTTTCCTGGCACTATTTCACCCTCGCACTACGGCTTTCCGGCTACTGGTTTTCAGCGCCCCCTAAAATATCACCTAAAATATATTGGCAAATGGCATAAATCTCGTATACTCCCCAGCTTTTACTCGTTGACGTCCACGATTGACGTACAAGTAACACAGATTCTGGCTTAACTATCGACGAAATTATTGAATCAAAAAAAGCGTTAGTTTGGGTCTGTAATTTTTCCTGGTCGGGCACACCTAGGTTTCTTTCCTGAAAGGCAGAGTTAAACTTGGAATCAACTAGGCTTTTTAGCTTGACGACCTCAACACTCTCCAGAGGCTTTAGGTTCTTTAGGATACTGTTTTTCAATTTAAAAATTTTGTCCCCTTGTTGCGCATATAAATCAAACACATTAATTGTCCTATTCGTATCAGCGAAAGTATTTGGCCGTGCCGGAGACTCTACACATACTTTTCTCATCCTGAGAGGATTGGGAAAAAACCTAGATTCAAGACAATAGGAACCCTTTGAGCCAGAGTGTACAGATATAACCTTCTCATGAAAGACACTGCATGATGTACACTTCGGCTGGGAATTGCCATAGGTAGCTTCCCGGTCCTCCGTTAGCCCTATCCGACAAGCATTATTTTCGGCTTTCTGCGATGATTCCATGTATGTGCCTACATATTAGAATGATATACTATTTTTTTGCAAGCAAAAACGAATTTTTTAATTAGTTTTTTTCATAACAACGGTGGGTTAGTGTGTTACTTTCACACCGAAACGACGGTTCATGTCTGCCAGCGAAAGTTCAAAATATATAACATTCCCTAGGGGACATAGCAGTGGATTTTTGCACAATAGCAGTGCGTTTTGCAACTTTTTAATGTCATCCTGCGTTCTATAATTTTCTAAGGTAGAAACCTGTGAAATACATCGTGCAAAGGTTTCTTCCATGTTTAATGCCTGTGCATTCTTGGTTGAAGTATTGTCCTCCGCAATTAATCGATGGGTTAAGCTGGCCGCGTCTTGGTAGGATAACCATTCCGGAATCGCATCGATCTTATAGTCGTATTGCCCAAAGGAATAAATTGAAAATCCATTTTTCAAAAAAATTGGCAAAAATCTTTGAAACCGGTCTGATTCGTCCTGGGACAATGAAAATTCTATGGGCAGTAGTAATTGCTGTGAGCTGGCAACATCACGCTGAGCCATTACCTTTTCGTAGGTTATTCGGCTGAGAGCCAATCGAATGTTAAAAATAATAATGCCAGTTCTCTGTTCAAAAATTGCAATCTCTCCAAAGGCTATTCCCACAAACTTCCAATCGTGATCACTGGATTCTGCAGAAGGAAATATATCTAGCTTTTTTTGTTCAACGAACGGTATTTCCTTTCGGGGAATTTTGCTGCCCGATGAAGTTGTTGGGCAATCTTGAAGGGACGGTCCCTTTCGCAAGCTTTGCCATTGTGGCTGTTGGAAATTTTGAAACGTTGGTTGTGGTTCCCCTTGGACAAATTTTTCAACTGCCCCGCCATAGTGTTTGCCAAATATGTCCAGTAGGGCCTTTTGAATAAATCCCCTGACCGCCATTTCATTTTTAAAACGAACTTCTTTTTTCATCGGGTGCACATTTACATCAACCATTGCTGGATTAATTTTCAAAAAAATATAGGCCAAAATTCCCCTATGGTTTGGAAAGATCGGTTCCAGCGCATCGCCTATGGCATAATTGATGATATTACTTCTGACCAGGCGGTTATTCACGAAGACGACCATGTTCTTTTTACAGATATTACCAAAGGTCGGATCGCAAATCGCTCCATCCATCCTGTAATCTCCTTCGGCATATGAAAAATCGATAAATTTTTCATCATGCTTAAAAACTTCATTTATTCTATCTCCAAGATTTTTGGAATTCGGCGATAGAAATACCATATTCCCATTTTGAAAAAGAGAAAATTTTACGTCCGATTCAGCCAATGCTAAATTTTTTATCAGAGATACTATATTCATGCTTTCTGTTTCATCGGACTTCAGGAATTTTCTCCTGGCTGGAACATTGTAAAACAAGTTTTCAACGATTACTTTCGTTCCGTTGAATTTCGCACAGTCTTTGACGGCTACAACTTTTCCACCATCTATGACAATTTCCGTCCCGTGGGCATCATTAATGGAACAGGTCATCAACCTAAATTTAGAAACGCTCGCTATGGATGGGAGGGCTTCACCGCGAAAACCAAACGTGGCCAGCGAGTCTAGATCCTGAATACAGTGTAACTTGTTGGTGGCGTGTCGTTTTATGGATAGCAGTACTTCCTCTTTGTGCATGCCGAAACCATCGTCTTCGACGGCTATGGAAAATTTTCCTCCCCGAGAAAATCTAATATTGATAAGCTTTGCCTTTGCATCTAGGCTGTTTTCAACTAATTCTTTAACGATGGCAGCCGGCCGTTCAACAATTTCTCCGGCGGCAATTTTATTGGCGACATCTTCTGGTAAAACTTTAATTGTGGAATCAAGCATTGGAGAAAATTAATCTTGAACCCAATGGCGACAAGCACTTTTTGCCGTGCACCATGAATGGTATCACTGTTTTTATTTTTCATTCTAACTTTTCCATAGCCAATTCCAGCTTGGAACCTTAATGGCTTTACAAAAAATTTTCTTTTATCATTTTGTCAGAAGAAGTCTAAAAAGTTAAAAAACTCATGCCTATGAATGTTAGTGAATTAGATTTTCACGGTTTGAAATTATTGTCAGCGGACGTTTCGCCTTCGCGCTATCTCTTTTGTCCCCAAGACATTGCCAGGATAATAAGCTGGCAAATTGTTATGGCTGACAATAGCATTCGAGACATATTATTTTCTGAAATGGATGGGGAAGATTCCATCGGCAATATTGGTTCGAAAATATTTTTTAATGCGAAGTCGATGCCGCTTGCGGGATTTGATTCTTTGGGCATTGAAAATTTGAAATTTGTAAAAACCAGCGATACCAAGTATGAAATGGCTTTCACTCCGGAAAATGATACTGAGCTGTCATTTTTGCCAAAAATAACATACAGGCTGTCAGAATTATATTTCCGCCTCGAAATTTCCGTAACCAACCACGGAACAATGCCCATATACTGGTGTCCGGCCATACATTTTTTTATAAGTTTGCCTTGGATCAACGGAACACCGCTGGAAAAATATATCGTGAAAAATCTTGCAAAGAAGCGGCTACGCATATCCGATGACATGCGTGTTATAAATTCTGTTAAATCCAACGAAAGAACATCTCTCGAGCTGTTAAATAATGACATCATAGGATTTACCCAGTTGCAAGATAGTAAGATTTGGATAGGAACACCCAATGAAGAAGAAGGGCTTTCTTTCATCTTTGGAAATAAAACCCAAAAGTCGGTCCTAATGATACGTAAAACTCCGATAGCTAATAAAGTAGATGTGGCTTTTGTGGCAGATATGCCATCCGAAGGCAGTGGAAATATGACAAACGCCGATATTCAAAACTATGCAATGATAGCCCCCAATGAAACGGATACGTTTGCCATAGAAATATCGGCCCATTGACCAAAGGGCTTTGTAATCTGACAATTTTCTTTGAAAATGCTGAATATTTTTTATTCGCTAGGGATGTGGAGTTTAAGCAACCGAAAAATTTTATAGCCACGCCGTTCAAGTATCATGAACAGATTGAACTTGCCATAGATGACGTAACAAATCTTGGCATGGGCCTTGGCCGCATGAACAATTGGGTCGTAATGGTCCCCCATGTTTTTATCGGCGAGGTTGTAATTGCTAGCATCCATAAAAATTTGAAAAATTATTCCATCGGTGACCTGATAAGGGTTGTCAAACCATCCCCCGACCGTATCGAGCCGAAATGTCCATTGTTTGGTATCTGTGGGGGTTGCCAATACCAATACATAAAATATGAAAAGCAGTTGAACCTCAAACGTCATCAGGTGTCCGACGTGATGAAAAAGTTGGCCGGCATTGCATTCCCAGTCAATGAATGTTTGCAGGGAGACCGCTCCTATAACTACCGTTCGAAAATAACTCCCCATTTCCAAAGGTCCGTGCCACCCATAGGGTTTTTAAGGGAAGGCACGAGAGCAATCGTTGATGTGGAACAGTGTCCAATTGCCACCGAAAGGATAAATGACAGATTGGGTGCCGTACGAGAAGATATTTTACGAAATAAAAGTTCGTTGAAACGGGGAGGGACCATTCTTTTGCGAGATCTGGGCCAACGAGTCGAAACAAGTCCTAGGGCATTTGTGTCCCAGAAAATTGAAAATTTTAATTTTTCCTACCAGGCCGGTGAATTTTTCCAGAACAACCCCTACGCATTGCTACAGTTGACTAATTTTGTGGTCCGAGCGGCAATGGGTCCAAAATATTTGATCGATGCCTACTGTGGCGTTGGAGTTTTTGGCATAATGGCAGCGAAAAACTTTGAAAAGGTTCTTGGCATAGAAATCAATGAGGTTGCCATCAATTTCGCTAAACAAAATGCCCGGGACAACAAAGTTGACCATATTCGTTTTATCGCTGGAACGGCGGAACGAATTTTTGAAAATGTTGAATTCGCAGGCCATGAAACCAGCGTAATAATCGATCCTCCGAGGGCTGGATGTACCGAAACTTTTCTATCCCAATTGATGGCATTTGGTCCCGCAAAAATTGTTTACGTTTCCTGTGCTCCAGACACACAGGCACGTGATTTGAAATTCCTCAGGCAGAAATACTCCATTGAAGAAATTCAGCCAATCGACATGTTTCCCCAAACAAGACACATAGAAAATATAGTTGTGTTAAAATTATAGGGACAGGATGGAAGATTTTTTCTTGGATCATTTGTTTTTATCTGCTACCATTCCAGGTTACAGCTAACTTACAGAACACTGGGAATCCTTTTGATCCTTTGAAAAAGCGTATTAACCCTCCCGCTATGTTGGTGCTCAGGAGGGGATTCGAACCCCTATACCTTGCGGTACTGCCGCCTGAAGACAGCGTGTCTACCAATTTCACCACCTGAGCAATCAGATACCAACAAATAAAAAAGATTCATTGTTTCATCAATGACTAAATGCCCTATCGGGAGATATTTTTGCATTTCCCTGCGGAAACGTAATTCGCTGGCCACTGGGTAGCAAAACAATTAATTCCCCCAGCTCATTTATACCCCTATCAATTCCCCTAGTTTGAGAATTTTGTCTTTCTAGGATAATATTTTTGCCATATATGCAATCAAAGGATCTCCACTTTTCGCAAAAGCTTCCAAGATTAATCGTTTCAAACCCTTCGACAATTTCAATAAGAGCATGGACTATGTCAATCAGCACATCGTCGAAATCTAATTTAACATTGATAGATTCTTGCAAACAGGATATTTGGTATGGGGCATTATCTATCTTTGGAGTATCCAGTATATTAATTCCAATTCCCAGGATCGCTGAAATAATGCTGTTGTCCCTCCTTATAACTTCCAAAAGCAAACCTCCAATCTTCTTCGACTGAATGAGGATGTCGTTGGGCCACTTAATTTTTACGTCGATGGAAAATCTATTGGATAACATTTCGCAAAGTTTAACGGCCACATACTGTGCGAAAATTGTCAGGTGATTTTGTAATGGGTTAGTTATTTTTAAAGCATAGGATAGGTATAAATTTCCGACAATATTTCCGACCCAACGCCGCCCATATTGGCCATAGGAAGCTAATTGTTGCTCCGCTAGTACTATAAACGGGACCGGTTGCCCATTTCTCACCATTTCCTTGGCATCCGAATTGGTGCTCTGCGTTTGAGATTTAAACAATACGGGCACCTTAAAAGTTGTCTTCAAAATTTTGTCGAACATGGCTAATGAAAATTATGGAACAAAAATTCGCTAAAATTTTAAGCCCCTAAGCTCTTAAAATATTTACTTCCGTTTTTAGAAACTTTCCAAATTTTATGTACACCGTATACCTCGCTAAATCTATGAGCTTTTCAATGTCCCGAAAAGATGCGTTCCCCCGGTTGATTATAAAATTAGCATGCTCCTCGGAAATGGCCGCACCTCCAATGCTCGCACCTTTTAGTCCAGCCCTATCAATCAATTCACCGGCACAGAAATCATCTCCATTTTTGAACACCGATCCAAAGTTGATACCCTTCGGTTGGTGTGTTTTTCGCCAGTTTAATAACTCTTCGGCCATGGAAGTAAAGTATTCTTGGGGAGCCTGTTCGCTAAACCGAAAGGTTGCACTGAGAATGATATTGTCGCGAGTGATGGAAGATGTCCGGTATCCAAAACTCAAATCGGCCTTTCCCATGGTATGTACGACCCCATTGGGATCCAAAGTTTCGATGGATACTAAATGGTCGGATATGGTTTGTCCATGGGCCCCAGCATTCATAAGGATTGCACCACCCATATGGCTCGGAATATATGATAGCTTTTCGGTTCCCAGAAATCCTTTCCCACTCACTGATTTACAAAAGTCTCTGAGAGAAATTCCAGCCTTACAACGCAAAGTATCATTTTCAATCCATTCCAGAGATTTCCAATAGTCTGAATCCAATGTTATTACAACTGCGTTGATCATTCCATCCGGCGGCAATATTTTGGTTCCGTTGCCGATAATTACATACTTAATGCCCAAATTGTGGCAAATGTTTACAATTGCGATCAATTCGTTGTGCGTTGCGGGGTTTACATGTATTCGGGCAGATGTTGGTACTTTTATGGAAAATGCACGGGTCAAATCCTCAAAAGGTGCAAATTTTATCCGAGCCTGGTTAAAAGCTTTCTTCACCTCTTCAAATGCGATTTTGCCGATGAAAGCCTTGGCGTGGTACAAGATATTGCCTGCTCCGACAAACATCACTAGTTGCTTTTTATCGCATGAGGATAGCCTGTTATAGATGTCGCGCATGTCGGTTTCGAATTGGGAAAGGGTTAAAAATTTCTTGTTCGGATTTTTTACCTCATTGAACACGAGATTGCTGGAAACACCTTCGATTTTTTCCTCGAATGCGGCATATAGTTCGACGACAAATGGTCTGTCAAACATGTCCAAATTTGCTGCGAATTCCGCAAAATATTGTTTGGTCCGAGATAGCCTGTGGGGCTGAAATATTATGTTCAATTCGTAGTCTCTGTAGTGGGTTCGGGCGTATCTCAACAACGAATTGATTTCCGTTGGGTGATGGGCATAGTCATTCAGAAAAACAAATTTTTCGGTTTTAAACATCACATCATTTCGCCGCTGAATTCCCGTTATTTTATCGGGTAAAGTAATATCTTTGTTGAAAATTCTGCGCACGCAAAATAGCGCTATGGATTTGTTTTTTTCGGAGAAATCATCGCCATTCAATCCCTGAATTTTGACATACTTTTTTTCAAAATTGGATGCCATGTTCGTGAAAATTATATCGTCTTCGGGCACAAAAATGGTCGACTTTGTCTGTGCAAACAGCTTTTCAAATGCTTTTAAAAAATTATCTCGATTGCCGTAGTTATATATGTGATCATCGTCGTAGTTCAAAGCAATGGTACATTCCGGTGAAAAATTTTCTATGGTTCCGTCGCTTTCGTCAACTTCAGCCACTATCCATTCGGATTTTTCGTTATAGGCGGATGGTGGAATTTCTTTCCCCTTAAAGAATCCTCCTACCACATAGTCGAAGGCTAGGCCATTGTGCCTAAGAATTTCCACACACGTACCGGAAACAGAAGTTTTTCCGTGGGATCCCACAATCGCGAGCAATTTCCTGTCCCGGCAGATCTTTGCTAAAAATTCTCCCCTTCGGAAGATCTCAATGCCATCTTTTGCTGCACGTTGGCAAACGCTATTGCTCTGTTCATTGACGGCACTCGACCGAACCACACAGTCACAGTTTGGTGGAAGAAGTTGTTTCGGCATAAAGATAACACCATGGGATACCAAAAGGTCCTTAATTGGCAAATTAACGTAATCATCCCATCCATAAACCACGTCCCCTCTTTGGACTAAATAAATTGCCAGCGGTGCCATGCCAGCTCCGCAGATTCCAAGCATACAAATATTTTTACTCATTTTCTATCATCCTTTGAATATGGTTTGCAATAATTTCAACGGCGGAATGTTCGTTGTCTGATGGTGGAGTTGTCTGGAAGTTTTTGAGATTTTTCTTAAAGCACTCGATAACGATGTTCGCGAGCAAATCGATATCCCCCTGTCGTACGACAATTGCCCTGCCGTCATTGGCCACATGGGTAGCGTTAACTTCCTGATGATTTTCAGCAGCATCCGGATAGGGGACCAATATCATCGGTAATCTAAAAAGTATGGCTTCCGCTATTGTCCCAGCACCAGCCCGGCACACTAACAAATCCGTAGCACTGAGGAGTGACGACATATCATTACAAAAAGGAAGAAATAGGTTCCTAATGGTATTGCCATCGTCCGACATACCGATTATTTCCTCCCGACTATCATTTTTTATGCCACGCACACAGCAAACGGCCAGATTTTGACCATTCAACCGTTGAAAATTTTGAATTGCCCATTCATTTAGAGCGGCTGCTCCCTGACTTCCACCTAGAACCGTTACCACGGACCCATGGGGGTCTAACCCTAGACGTTCCCTAGCTTCACATTTATCGATTTTTTGCATCTCCCGTCTAAGCGGTATGGACACATGGGAAACTTTTTTGTTTAAAGATCGACTTTTAAAATTCACCTGGGACGGGAGGAAAATTATGTCGGCTAAGTATGCCAGTAATTTTATACTTTTCCCAATTACTCGATTCGATTCATGCAAAACTATTTTCTTTCGCATTAAAAATGCAGCCATGACCGCTGGAAAATTTGTAAACCCTCCCATACCTATGACGCAATCAATTTTTCTATTTTTCACTAATTTTATACATTGGTAGAGGGAAACGAGTTGGGATTTTATTGTTTCAAAAATTTTCCAAATATTTTTAGCCAATGGCTTAGCCGGCAGTGTGATATATTCAAATTGATCATATTTTCTCAACATGACACTGTCGATCACTTTATCGCTGATAAGCAATAAACATTCTCCATTCCGTGCCATCAATTCTTCGGCGATTGCTATGCCAGGGCCCAAGTGTCCTCCTGTTCCTCCACAAACGATAGCGTACCTATTCATCGTATCGCAACATAACAATAGTAAATAGGCATATCAAGAATAATGCAAAAATTTCCCAATGGCAAAAGACATTTATATTTGTCGAGGTTTCCATGTGGTATCTTTATGGACTAATTTTCTAGGCTGACGAAAGATTTTTATCTTCGCTTTATTTTTTTTAAAATTTTAATTGCGCAAAGATGGAAAGACGATAACATGTAAAGACATGAAGAAGATTGCCATATTGACTGCGGGAGGAATTGCTCCGTGTCTGTCTTCTGCTATTGCAGCATTGATAAAAGAGTATGTTAAAGTATCTCCAGACGTTGAGATAGTTTGCTACCGTGATGGCTATAAAGGGTTATTATTGGGTGATTCATTTAACGTTACATATGGAGTTGTGGAATCGGTAGAAATTTTATACCAATTCGGTGGTAGCCCCATAGGGAATAGCCGTGTAAAACTAACGAATGTGGCAGACTGTGTGAAACGCGGGTTCGTAAAAGATGGAGAGATTCCGCTCAATGTCGCCGCAGAACAACTAGTGAAAGATAAAATTGATGTTTTGCACACCATAGGCGGTGATGACACTAACGGCGTTGCCGCTGATTTAGCAAAGCATTTAAAAGAAAGTGGCTACAATTTACAAGTTATCGGATTGCCAAAAACCGTGGACAATGACATTGTTCCAATTGCCCATAGTTTGGGAGCAAATACAGCAGCCGAACAAGGTGCGCTATTTTTCGAACACATCGTTGCCGAAACAACGGCAAATCCAAAAATGTTTATTATTCACGAAGTCATGGGTCGCAAGTGTGGGTGGTTGACGGCTGCATCGGCATTGTGCTACACAAAACGGTTACACGAACGCGAGTTCATTGCTGGGTTAGGAATGTCAAAGGAACGCTATTCTATTCATGGAGTATACGTTCCCGAAATGACCATTAACTTGAAAAAAGAAGCCGACCGGTTGGATCAGGTAATGAAAACCGTAGGCTGCGTAAACATTTTCGTGAGTGAAGGTGCATGTGTCGACGAAATTGTTATCGAGATGGAATCACGGGGTGAAGTGGTTGCCCGCGATGCTTTTGGCCATGTCAAGCTCGACTCGATTAATGCAGGGGAATGGTTTAAGTCACAATTTACTACAAGGATTGGGGCTGAAAAAACCCTGGTTCAAAAAAGTGGATATTTTGCCCGTTCTGCCCCCTCAAACCTTTTCGACATTGCTTTGATCAATGATAGTGCTGAAATGGCCGTAAAGTGTGCCCTTGCGGGAGAATCTGGTGTCATTGGACTCGATGAAAGCTACGATAATCAAATGAGTTGCATAGATTTTCAAAGGATAAAAGGAGGGAAACCCTTTGATGTTGCTAAAAATTCTGAATTTGTGAATTTGTTAAAACAAATAGGTCAAACATAGGCATGTTTTCGAATGAAATGTAACGTTTGCTTAATTATTTGCTTGGTGGGTACGTTTTGCACAGTAGATATTGCTGCATTTCCGATCCATAGGCGGCTTAAATCTAGCCATTCCAGCGACAACCCTCAGATATACTCCTACCAAGGGAATAGTAGTATGGGATTTAGATCACTATCTAAAAAGTTCAGGGTTTCAAAATTTCGTACAGACTTGAATTCCTTGAGAGAACGTGATAGACAAATAACCATGCAAAACCTTAATAGATACCAATATAGACGATCCCATTCTCGGAAGGTAGGAATTCCAACGGTGCGAACGGCATGGAAGGAATAGGTTTTATATGGCAACCTATGTCATCGAAAATTTTTCGAATTTTATCAATGAAATACCCCATATTTTTCATAGCTCGGAGGTTATATTTGTCATACCCACCTACGATGACATATGGTCTTTGAAAATAATTCTTTCGCAAAACAAAGTCCAAACCCGCTCCATAAAATTTTATACGGCCCATGAATTTAGGAAATACTTGGCGGTAGAGTTTGACCTACCAAAAAAGATCTGCACAAATGGCATGGTTAGCTTTTGTTTCGATGAAGTGTCTGACGGGATGAGCGCCAGTGGTTATACGCAACGCACAATTATTGCGGACAAAAAGGCAACCCTACAAGCATTCCATGAAACCTTGTGGTCAGGTCTACAATGTGAGAATATACTGGGCGAAGACCTGTGTGCATTCTTTAAGGACCTGAAGAAGGAAATCGCTTCCAACGATTTTATTTTAGAGCAGGATGTTGACAGATTATTGCTAGAATCTGCATCTTACTGTAAAACCTCCATGGCTGGGCAAGTAATTTTCTATGGTTTTTTACCCTTTGACAGTGCCAAAGTGTTGATGGAGGCTGCCGCTAAGTGTTATGCACAAACGGATGCAATTACCTATGACTTCGGAGATGCAGAGTTTGTCCACCTATGGACAAATACCCTGGAAAGAATTTTTGGCGAAAGCACATTTTACCTATGCAATGGGGACCGTGATTTCGGGGGAAACATAAAGTTTCAAGCCTATGATACGATATGTGACGAAGTCGAAACAACATTTAATCAAATTTTACAACTTTTATCTCGGGATACTTCGGTGAAAATAGGTGTGTGTTTCAAGGATAATCAAACTATTCAGCTGCCGATGCTAGTGGATAAACTGGAAGCAGCCGGCCTATCCTATTACAATACCATCGGGCATCCTAAAAAATCAGCAAAACACGAAACAATCCTGTCCCTGTGGGGTGATTGGCAAATTAGAAGAGATATCCCAAGCTTTTGCAGATTTTGTGCAGAATTGTCAACGAATAACCTAATCGAACGGGAACAATTTGATAAAATTATTGGCGATTTGCCATCGCTCCAGGGAGGTTGTTTGTCAGACAATTTCGACGTTGTGTTGGAATTCGCCAACGTAAAAAACATACACTCTTTTGACATCGTTGAACCCTATGATATGCACGGGGCAAAGTTTTCTTTTAAAAATTTTCACCAAAAATTCGCGAAGGCATTTGGCGATATTTTACCTCCGGAAATGGTAGAATTTTTGGTAGAACAGTCGAATGGTCCCATTGCTGAAAGAGTTTTTTCCAAGAGAAATTTGGTCAAATATTTTGTGGCATCGGCTACTTCTAAAAACCAAGATTACACATTGAACCCCCAGGCGAATATCGTTCTCATCAACATAAATTCCGCCTACAAACAAGATTTCACGGATATATTTGTTGTCGGGATGACTGCTGCGGATTTTGATTTTTCCGGAGAAAATTACTGGCTTCCCACCAACATAATTGATAGAATCAACAACCGTACAACAATCCGCTTAAATTCCGGTGATCCCGCCGTTAAACATTCCCACAATTATTTATTAACTTCTCAGGAAAAGAAGCATTTGCAGCGAACCATATTTGAAATCCTGTGCAAAAAATGTAAATTGACCTTGTCCTATGCCATAAAAAATCATTCCAGTGACAGCGTCGAGCAAGAACCGGCAAAAGTTTTTACCGAAATATTCCGTTTGGTCCAGAAGGAATTTTACTCAAAGGATCAGGAGGACCTACTGCTCGAATTCATTCCTGACACCTTGACCCGCTTCTCAGATGATAGCCTTAGCAGTGAAGACATTGAAAGCATGGAAAAATGTACAACTTCCTACACGACGAGGCATGATCTATCCCAAAACATACACGACTACTGTTTTGCCATCGATCCGACCTTAAAACTTTCCTGTAGTACACTTGAACGTATATTGCAAAAACCCTGTACCGGCTTCTATGATTTCGTTTTAAAATTGCCAATGATGCCCTGGTACTCAAAACCTTTCGATAAAAAAATTGCACTCGGTTCATTTACCCACGAATTTCTACAAATTTTTGAGGCGAAAAGCATTTTTATTCGGAAACATTCGCCGGACATTTTCTATGGAAACATACGATCACGCTCCAGTCGCATGAAAAGTATGATGGCCCGGGCCTGCGCTGCCGCAGATACAGATGTGCCAGCCAACTTTTCTCGAACCGTAGATTTGGCAACCATTTGGGCCAAACGCCTGGTGGATAAACTTTTTGCCATACCCAGTTGGGAATCTTTCCGCAGTGAATATTCCCTTCCGTCGGACCTTACGGTTAAAATAAAGGATGAAGGACTTTGCCTATCAGGGCGGCTAGATTTTGTTATTAGCAACGGAAATCCACACGATGCGAACCATTTTGATACAGATACGGTGATCATAGATTTCAAGACCGGAAGCAATGTCGAAATGACGGAACGAAATGTCAAATGGCACATGGAACGATATTCCGGACTGCAACTTTTACTCTATGGCATTGCTTTAAAAACTTTAGGATTCAAAACCGTAGGAATATTAATGCTGAAACCTGACAGTAGCATCGCAAACACTTCCATTGATATTGATTATATCTTGGAACAGGTTCCCGAGTTGCTGGAAAAATTATCCCAAACAATTTGTACAGGCCTTATCGAACGGCAAATTTTAGGAAAAATCTTTCGGCAGTTTGTCATCAAAGACGTTCCTCTCGCCACGACGGATTTATATTAGGTTGTGCTAAATTTATTGCAATTTTTACCCTTTGCTTAAATTATAGGTCATGAATCAGAAGTTTGTTTTGGATTTTGAAAAACCGATTTACAATCTCGCTAATCAACTGGAGATCTTAAACGAACGTGCGGCAGTTTCCGACATCGATTTTTCGGAAGAAATCATATCTCTGAAAAAAAAAATAGAGGAAACTAAAAAAAAAGTATATGCCGATTTGAACGCATGGCAAAGAGTACAAATCGCCCGACATCCTCAGAGACCATACTCACTGGATTATATAGATAGAATATTTTTGAACTTCCAAGAGTTGCATGGCGATAGGTCATATGCCGATGACAATTCCATGGTTTGCGGAGTGGCTACCTGCGACGGTATGCCGATCATGGTCATCGCTCAGCAGAAGGGAAGATCGATCAAGGAAAACATACGGCGAAACTTTGGTATGCAAAAGCCAGAAGGTTATCGAAAAGCGTTGCGCTTGATGAGGTTGGCAGAAAAATTCAACATGCCAATAGTGACGTTTGTCGATACACCCGGAGCATTTCCCGGCATTGAATCCGAAGAAAGACATGTGGCGGAATCAATCGCCGTAAATTTGCGGGAGATGTCATCGATCGGCAGCCCCATAATTTCTGTGTTCATCGGCGAAGGAGGTTCGGGTGGGGCCTTAGGAATAGCGGTGGCGGATAGGGTTCTCATTCTCGAAAATGCCTACTATTCTGTTATTTCTCCCGAAGGATGTGCTGCTATCCTTTGGAATGACAAAGTAAAAGCTCCCGATGCAGCAAAAGCCTTGCAGCTGTCTTCCAAAAAGCTTGTAGATTTTGGTGTGGCGGATGAAATAATATATGAGCCACTTGGTGGTGCCCATAACGATTGCGATTTTACGGCAAATGCCATTAAAAATGCGATCGTCAAACATTTGCAAAAATTATTAAAACTTGACAAAAAAAGTCTGCTAGATGCAAGATATCAAAAATTTCGCAGGATAGGGATGTTTGGTACGAATAAAAATGTTGTTGCAGCCTGAATAAAACTCTCGAAACTTGACCGTTCGATGGCCATGCTCCCAAGGGATTTTTATGCTCGCGACACCTTGATTGTCGCCCGTGAACTACTCGGTCAAGTGCTTTGCCGATCCATTGGAAATACTATCTTGCAAGGTTGCATCGTCGAAACCGAAGCCTATACCCAGGAAGATCCCGCATCCCATGCTTTCCGTGGATGTACTCCACGGACCAAGGTAATGTTCCAACGGCCTGGGGTTGTCTACGTTTATTTCATCTATGGCATGTACCATTGCTTGAATATCGTTACCGACAGGGAGGATTATGGCAGCGCCGTTCTGATTCGCGCATTGGAAGGGCTTAATGGTCTTTCGGGGACAAATGGTCCCGGGAAATTATGCCGCGCAATGGGTATCGATCTCCATTGTAATGGGCGGGATTTGACCCGTCGGGAAGGGAACATTTGGATAGAACGGGCTACTCCTATTTTGCCGGAAAACATTGTACAAACGACCAGGGTGGGCATTCGTCGAGCAACAAACTATCCCTGGCGTTTTTACATACGAGATAACAAATTTGTGTCTACTTTTTCGGTTTCTTGACCACAATTTTTCGAACAACCATAAATAAATCCTTAGGCGATGAGACAAAATGCAATTTTCCATGAAACAGACATTGGCCCATTGACAATAACGGCTGAAGATGACCACATAATCGGCATTGATTTTGGGGTAACTTCTTCGGCAAATTGTGTAAATGTTCCTATCATCAATGAAGCTTTCAGGCAGCTTTCCGAATACTTCGCTTGGAAAAGAAAAATTTTTAATCTTCCATTGAAGTTCTTGGGGACAGATTTCCAAAAATCTACCTGGAAAGCCTTGCTAAAAATCCCATATGGTCAAACGGCAACCTATGGAGACATAGCGAGAATGATAGGTAAAAGAAAAGCATACCGAGCAGTGGGAATGGCTTGCCATCGGAATCCAATTTCCATAGTAATTCCTTGCCATAGAATTATCGGGGCAAGTGGAAACCTTACCGGCTATGGCGGAGGTATTAGTATTAAAGCCTGTCTCCTAGGATTGGAAGCGAAGCATACTCATGGTTTATTGTAATTTGTTTGCGGTTCTATGTTTTGGCATGGAAAGCTGTTCATTATGTCTTATTGTCGCCGTTAATTCGCGGTCTTTAGATATCGATAAATTCTCATTTTATCCTCTATGGCTTCTTTCCCTTGCTGTGTTACTTCAGTTATGTTCGTTTCCGATGTTTCTCGGCTGTTCCTAATAAGTTTTACAACTGCAGATGCAGCGGATTTGCACAAATTTAAGCCAATCACCGAGAGACATATCATTCTTCCCCAGTCTGTTTGATGTTGAAATCCACCTGGATCAAGACAGGCAGACTCATATAATGAGTAAACATTTTTGGCGAGTTTTTTGTTAAACCATAGCTTGTCGATTGGCTGCATGATCAAGGCTGTATCTTTCATGCCTTCATCCACTAGCGAGCTGAAAAATATAGCTAAGCGTGCCGCAAAAACACAGGCAAATATTGTTCCGCTAGCACCAGCTATTGCAAATGTTGCACATGAAATGGCATGATAGCATAGAGCAACAGCTATTTTTAATGCATTTTTTGTGGTCAGCCCATCTTTGGTAAAATTCTTATAATTAAGCCCTAACTCTGCGAGATCTAAGATCAAGCTGATATGCGGAAACAGTTTTGACAGTGCCTGTAAACGTATTAATTGGGGCGCAAGTTTAACAACTATTTTACATGTTGATGATATGGACAGGATCAATCTTTTAAATACGATCTCTTTTTTTTCAACGTTGTAAAAATATTTTCCGATTGGATGACCAGACCTTGGTAATACAAATCGCACAGCATTTGAGAGTGCGTCAAGTACGTTTTTTGTAGTCTCAAAACCATTGGCATCTAAAATCAGCGATACTCCATCCGCAAAACTACAGGTCTTAGCGATAACTTGCTGCGTAAGTTTGAATATTTTTTCCCTTTGGGCTGGGCTGGGAACATGCCCTGTGTGTCGCTCATTTAAATCGGCATCTTTGCATTTTTTCTCAGTGGGTATCGTTCCATGAGTATTTCTCTTTGGAATATAAACACCAGCGCCAAGTGGATTCCGTACTTTTTGTGAACCCTCAAGTGCTAGCGGGGTTACAATTGCTTCCATACTTAAAATCATAATACTTTTTCATAAATTGCAAGCTTTAACGTATTTTTTACGCAAACAATTTTTGTCCGTAATCATTTGGTTGCTGCTTTAATCCACTCTAAGTATGGGTCGGCCCCTTTTACAATGGGGATTTGTACTATTTCCGGAATGCGGTAGTCGTGGTTTTGCAAAATGAATCGAGAGAGATCTTCGAACAATGCGGCCTTGGTTTTGATGGACAGAAGATGTTCGCTGCCATACTCTATGTTGTCCATCCAGGCATAGAAACTTTCTATTCGCTGAATTTGGACACAGGCTGCCAATCGCTTACCAATCATACCCCTTGCGAGATCTTCAGCAAGTTTCCTAGAGCCTACAGTTGTTAAAACAATTATATAATCACTTTGCATAAAGTTCTCCTGTTCCAAATAACTTTTTCATGTTTTTTCTAAATATTTTTTTGGTCAATTTCCCACCGGCACAATGATCCTTCCTTAGAGAGAGAGAAGCCATGTTTGTAACGAATCGATGAGGTGAGAAGCTCTGTGGTCAATGTTTGCGTCAAACTTGGAAGCGATGATATTTTTGGCTAGCATTCTATCGCAGGGGGACAAGGAATGCATCCAAGTGGAATCAACGGCATAGCCTTCTTCCCGACAGAGCAAGTATAGAGCCTTTAGCAACACCACGTCAGCGTTGAAATTTGATACAAAATTTTTAATCGTCTGTCTTGTAATCACAAACAAATTTTCCAGGAGTACACCATCGAAGGTAACTTTTCGTAAAATTTTAACAAAAACCTCAGCCTTTTGATAGTTTCCATTTTGTTTCATGGCATTAGAATTGTTCGACGCTATGGTTAAATTATGCACTTTCCCGGCCGTTTCGGTTATTTTATTGCCGATAACTTCGACATCTTCGAACATGTAATCCCTGAAGTGGTCAAACGGGGATTTAATAAACCATCGCATGATACCATAGTCGATGGTAAAAATATCCATGGAGAGAATTTTTTTCGATTGTTCATTTTTTTGGACGCTGATAACTATACCCCTTGTTTCTACGGTACCCATGGCATCATTCGCTTAGTATCTTTTCGATCAGTGCCCTATCCGTTTGATATGTAATACCATGCCACTTGGAACTGGTATTGATAATTTTAACACTGCACTGGCCTTCTTTAACCGCTGAACTTATGAAATTAGATATTCCAAACTCATCGTTCGCAATATCTGAGACATTTTGTTTAAATTTGCGCCATCCCTCCTCCAGTAATTTAAAAACTTCGGGCGTGAACCCCCAAAGGTTCATTGATACCAGTGAATCTTTCAAAAGAGTAGTCCCCTTATCGGCATCCATGGCCAACCCGTGCACTTCGTCGATGGAAGTCAAATAGGAATCTCCGTCGGTGGAAAGCACACCGCGGGAAACAACACCGTTCCCAGACAATGTTTCTGCCAAAGCATAGGCCATGTTAGCAAAGGTTTTGGATTTTTTTTCGGCGGATCGCAAAAATTCGGCCATGCGAAATATTGCATCATGGCCATAGAGATCATCCGCATTCGTTACGCAGAAATTGCAACATACTATCCGACCACAGCACATGATAGCATGGGCGGTCCCCCATGGCTTTTTACGGTTACAAAATTTTGTCAGTGCCTCTTCTTTTTTTTGGTATATTAATTCGAATTTGCAATTTGATGGTAAGAAATTTTTCAATCGTCCGTGAAAAATCTCTGCAAATTTGTCGTCTATCACGAAATAAAACTGCCTAAAACCCACATCGATGGCATGTTGTACGTTATACTCGGCAATTGTCAGTTTGCTTTCTCCAAATGTTTCCAATTGCTTTGTCCCATTGTATCTACTGCCAATACCGGCAGCCATGACCACGAATGCAATCTCTTCGACCATGGAAATTATAGAAAAATTAAGGTTTTGAGTTGCAACAATCTTTTTTTTTGTTTTCATCACTGGCTTAATGAACTTGGCCAATTGGGTAACGCTATTACGGATTCCCCTATTATTCTTAATTGTGCTATTGATGTATGTCGATTTCCCAGGAAGCGCCAGTTTGAGCATACTTCTTTTCATCTTTTGCGGGATAACGGACTGGTTGGACGGCTATTTGGCGAGAAAGTACAAAATAATATCTACTCTCGGGACATTTATGGATGCGCTCATGGATAAAATATTCATGATAGGAATAATGGTGGCACTTTTAGCCCTAAGAATTTTACCACTGTGGACCCTATTCCTGATACTGCTTGTAATCGGCCGTGAATTTTTGATAACAACCCTAAGGTTGGTGGCTGCCACAAAGAACGTAGTAATCGCAGCGAATATGTCGGGCAAAGTAAAAACAGTCATTCAAATCGTATCGACTGGGATCATGATATTATGGTTTGCCTTGACCCGTGATTTTGGGCGTTGGCTAAAACCTCACTATATTTCATGGATACGTGATGGTGGGATTCTATTGTTCCTCTATTCGACATATTTAACCGTTGCGTCGGGCGTATCCTACACCATAAGCCACAGGAAACTTCTGATCGATAGTTAATTGGGATAAAAATTGGAAATTTATCTTTACCGATTAAAAATCTTTAGTACTTTGCCAGAAACTGGGAGATGATTTTGTAAGAATGTGTTCGCTCATGTGGAATATCATGAGAGGAAAGTCCGGACTCCCCATGGCAGGATTCCGCGTGAAAACGCGGGCATGGAGCCCATATGTCCCATGACGGAACAGTGCAACAGAAAGATACCGCCTTTGGTAAGGGTGAAATGGTGAGGTAAGAGCTCACCGGCGAGTTAGTAATAATGTCGCGCAGGGCAAACCCAATTCGGTGCAAGACGAAATAGGGAGTTGGGTAGCCAGCCCAATAACTCCGGGTTCGTCGCACCTCGAAAGAGGAATTTTGCAAAGTTTTGCAAAATTAGATAAATGAACACATCGTCATTCGATGACACAGAATCCGGCTTACTACAAAATCATCTCCCTCCAATCGATATATCTTTTCAATGGCAAGTGGGTTGTCGTACTATGCAATAAATTTACAATTTTACAAATTAGATTTCATTTGAAATTTATAAGGGTTATACTTTTATTGCAACTGTGAAGAGTATGTTGTGTAATCTTTCAGCATGGGTGCTGTTTATTTTGTCGATATTACTTGTGTTGTATACCGTGGAAAGGTTTTTGTTCCTCCGTAGCAAAAAGGTAAAATCTCGACAATTTTTGGATGGCATAATTACCCTATTGAAAAAGAAGCGTTATAATGAGGCTTTGACCATATGCGAAGAATCCCCTGGCATAGCGGCCCTAATGGTTAAAACGGTCCTTGTTTTTAGAGATAAAGGTCCGAACGAATTGTCCAACGTTACCGATGGTATTGCATTACAAGAAATTCCTTTGCTGGAACGGAGGTTATCGGCCATCCAATTAATCGCAAAAGTCGCTCCCATGATAAGCTTTGCTGGAATTTTACAAATTTTGGCAAAAATGTTTGATGCGATGGTACATACTTCGACGTATTTTCCGTCGAATGCCATCATAGCGTTTATGCAGCAGGCGATGATTTTGATATCGTTTGGTTTGCTGCTAAATATTTTTGGAACACTGGCCTATGCCTTTTTACATGGGCAAGTAAAGCATTTGATTTATAATATGGAATGGAGTTACAATGAAATTTTGTACTACATGGCAAACGCAAAAGAGAATGACAGAAATATTGACAAATAGGTTTAGGTTTATGGGAATTGCTCGGTTACATCCCCTTGATACTAGCATGGATCTTTTCAATATTTTAAATATTTTGACGCTATTCGGAATATTGTTCCTGTTAAACTCTCGTTTTATCCTATCACCAGGTGTTGCAATCAAATTGTCCCAATCTAACGCTTCCACAGCAAGAAAAACAATGGGGGTCGTCACCGTGCAATCGGAAAAATTTATAATGTTTAACGGTGATATTTTTACCATAGACTCCCTAAAATATGGCATGAAAAAATATCTGGATGCAAAATGTGCAGCAAAAGAGGATGAAGATCTGATCCTTCTCCTGCGTCCCGACAGGTCGCTTCCCTCCAGAGTTTTACTAAAAATTTGTGAAATTGCCAGGGATGCTGGTTACACCAATGTTCAGATCGCTACAACTCCCATCGCTGAAAAATAGCCTTTCGAAGTACAACTGGCTGCCCGGGCAGGGTTCGAACGCTCAAGCCGTTAGGCACCAGATCTAAGTCAGATATCCAAAAATTTATTATTTTTCTGTGCAACCGCAGATTTTGCAATATGATCGCATTTGCGGTTTGACTTTGATTTTCAATTACGTCAAAAATCCACAAAAATCCGCAGTATCACGGTGGAATGATGGAGGAACAAATTAAACCAAAAAGAAATATGAAAGCACAAACAGAAATAAATTTCACAAAAGTGACATTTTTAGCATTGGAATCGCTCCAAAAGGGAAAATAAAATTTCACGATGCAAAAGAAAAGGGACTGGGGTTATATATAACATCCAGTGGTCATAAAAGTTTCTTTATAAAGAAACAGATAAAAGGACAACCAAAGGAAATTATCCTAGGACATTTTCTCGAAATGACAGTAGAGCTGGCAAGAAAGGCAGCCCAGAAAATAAAGGGACAACTAGCGGAAGGGAAGAATCCCTGTGAAGAAAAAGAAAAATAGTCGATGAGAAAACATTTGGAGAAGCCTATGAAATGCACATGGATCGCCATGCCAGAGTAGAAAACAAGTCATCCACATTAAAAGAAATCGAAAGACAAGCCAAAAGATTTTTGCCCTATTGGGGCCAAAGAGGATTATCCTCCATAAGCAGACAGGATGCCCAAGACATGCATGATCGCATAGGGCGAGAAGGTGAGAAATACGAAGCGAACCGAGCATTAGCCTATATCAAAAAGCCATCTACAGCAAGATAAATGAGATTTTTGTCCATGGACTTTCCTCCAATGCCCCGTTTTACATTTCTCCTGTCCCCCGCCAGGCCTGTGTTTATCGGTGGTGGTGCTCGAGGAGGGACTCGAACCCTCAAGCCGTTAGGCACCAGATCCTAAGTCTGGCGTGTTTGCCAATTTCACCACTCGAGCAATTGTAGAAATGATAAATCCATTGGCCTTGGAAAATTCCCAAAAAGAACCATCATTTGAAAAATCTTGCAATTTCCTTTTCGGCGGAATCTTTACTGTCCGAAGCATGGGCAATGTTGCGCATCTTGTCTAGTCCAAAATCTCCACGGATAGTTCCGGCAGGTGCTTTCTGAGAATCGGTCGGTCCAAGAATATTTCTTACCCTTTCCGCTGCATTTTCTCCTTCAAAAATCATCACCATGACAGGAGTAGAGCTCATAAATTCTACAATTTCAGGGAAAAATGGCAAATGAGCCAGATGGGCATAATGTTCCCTAAGCAAATCATCGTCCAGGTCCATGATTTTGCATGCAATAGGTTTTAGACCTGCATTTTCTAACCTAGAAATAACCTGTCCCACCAGCTTCCTTTGCATGCAGTCAGGTTTTAAAATAATCAATGATTTTTCCATAATCTCATTCCTTGGTTTTGTAATCTCACTGTTTCCAAAACAAAACTTCTCCGAAATAAAGCAAAATACTACAAAAGTGATACCCACAAAAACTTTATAACAGTTTTCAGTTTCTCGTGGAAAATTTGGATGATAATTTCCGTTAAAATGTCTATACAATATTTTTCTCGAAGCATATTTTATGTGAAAATGACAATATCCATTCAGGCAGAATACCATTTTCGTCGTAAGAAATATCTCGCCATTGCCTATACCTAAAAATTCGAATAGGAACAATAAAAATTATGCTGGGGTTTCTTTTTGATATTTTTAATGGTGCAAAATTTGTAAAAACTATTAAAATCTTGTCGATATTTGGAAATTTTATTGTTCGAAATGGGAAAATGGTTGACTAATTAAGCAATATGGAAGAGTACAAATGACAATCACGGAAGGATTATGATAGCGATAATTGAAGCCATAAGGGCAGGATTGCTTAGAAAAGATAACATTCTGAGAAATGTCATTGCCGGAGTGATTGTCGCCGTCATAACATTGCCACTGTCAATGGCCTTTGCCATAGCTTCTGGTGCGAAACCTGAAGCTGGAATTTATACCTCCATAATAGCTGTGGTAATAGTGTCACTATTCGGTGGTAGTAGGGTCCAAATTACAGGTCCAACGAGTGCATTTGTCGGTGTATTGTTAGGAGTATCATCGAAATATGGCCTGGAAGGTTTACAAATTGCTACGGTAATGGCCGGCATTATGATACTTTTGCTGGGCATATTTCAATGTGGGCAAATAATAAAATTCATACCAGAACAGGTTATTGCAGGATTTACGGCAGGAATCGGGGTTAATATGTTAATTGGCCAAGTGCCAAATTTCTTTGGGCTAAAATGTGGGCATTTGCCGGTGAATATATGCGACAAATTGAAAATCCTGGGCCAATCATTTGGTTCACTAAATTTACCAACCACATGCTTGGCAATTGCGTCCCTATTGATCATGGTAGTATCCTCAAAGACGTTTCTGCGAAGAATTCCGGCTCCTCTCATTGCTCTAGTATTTGGCATAGTAATGCAGGCAACATTTCGTTTCAAAAGTGTAGCCACCATAGGTTCTGTCTTTGGTGGACTTTCCAGTAGGCTGCCATCCTATACTCCTGTTTCCACGTTGTCATTCGATGTCATCCAAAAATTGCTAGCACCGGCATTTGCCATTGCCATGTTGGGGGCAATAGAATCGCTCCTGTGTGCCGTTATAGCAGATAGTTTAGCCGGCACTAAGCATTCATCTAATCAAGAATTGATCGGACATGGGATAGCAAACATGGTAAGTCCAATGTTCGGAGGTATTGCAACCACGGGTTCCATTGCCCGTACCATCGCAAGTATTAAAATGGGAGGGAATTGTCCAATTGCAGGGTTGGTGAGTGCGCTTACCCTATGTTTCACCCTATGCCTATTGTCCCCATTGGCAAAATTTGTACCGCTGTCTTCCCTGGCCGCCATATTATTTGCTGTAGCATTTCGAATGATCAACCATAGGCACGTATATAATTTACTGGTATATGCTCCCAAAAGTGATGCGATTATCCTCATTCTTACATTTGGGTTAACATTGTTTTGCGGCATAGTAATGGCGGTTAATGTTGGTGTTGTGTTATCTGCGCTATTGCTAATGAATAGGATGGCTGGTAGTAGCCGTATCGACCGAATAAGTAAGAGAAAATATCTTGACTATGACTTCTCCCAAGTGCCGACCGGAATAGCGATATATTCCATATCAGGCCCCATATTTTTTGGAATGATTGATAAATTTTCCGATGTTTTTTCATCCGTAGGGCAAGATGACCGCATAATAATTTTGCGCATGTTCGATGTTCCATTCATCGACGCAACGGGGTTAGAAAATTTACACCTAATTATCTCTTCTTTCAAAAAACGAGGAATCTTCATCATGTTGAGCGAAACGAACAGGGCAGTCATGGAGAAACTAAAACGTTCCTACATGAAAAAAAGCCCAATAATTAAAATGGCTGACAAATCTATCATTGAAATACTAGATGTCGCAAGTAAAATGCTGAATCAGTGATATGCTTTCGGTTTTTATTTTTGTCTTAGGTGCATGTGTTGGTAGTTTTTTAAATGTTTGCATATATAGGATTCCCAAAGGGGAATCCATTGTGTTTCCCCGTTCGCGGTGTAAATGTGGGGCTCAAATCCCCTGGTTTTTGAACATCCCCCTATTGTCATGGTTATTGTTAAGGGGTAAAGCTCACTGTTGTGAACGTAGCATTTCTGCAAGGTATTTTATCGTTGAAATTTTAACCGCCACTTTGTTTGTGATAGCGTTTACCACATCCGATTCGTTATCGAATTTTTTCATAGGCAGCGGATTTTGTTCTTTGCTCTTGGCCATTGCGTTTATCGACATTGATACCATGGAAATTTACGACACAATGTCGGTGGGAGGAATGTTTGTTGGTTTTGTCATTTCTTTGTTCTTCCCCGAGTGGCACGATGAACAATCGGGCATATCTTCTCTGATCAAAAGTTTGAGCGGTGCATGTTTGGGGAGCGGGTTAATATTTTGGATAGCGGTAATGGGAGAAATGATGCTTAAAAAAGAAGCCATCGGAGTGGGAGATATAAAATTATTGGGGACCATAGGTGCATTTATCGGATGGAAAGGATGTTTATTTTCCATATTTGGCGGTTGCCTTATCTCAACTCTCATTTTTCTGCCATCACTGCTGATATGGAAGCTGGTAAAAATCAAAACTTTTACAATACCCCGAATAATTCCATTTGCCCCCATACTGGTAGTCGGAAGCATTACCTATGTCCTATATGGACAAAACCTACTGGGAGTGTTATTCTAACATTTTCAACCCAAACACCACATTTTTATTCACTTCATAAATCTTCCCCAAGCTGGGCCATACTGAAGTTACCAGCACGCTCCTCTGCGATTCTACAAGCCTCCTCACATTCGTCGTAGTCGGTGGAATCAACAGCTAAATCGCATGACATTAACCTTCGAAAAAGAGGTAGTATAAATTTTGGGTTTTCCAGGATAAATTGACAAACCCCTAAGGAAACTATCCCTAGTCTACGCAGAAGTATCTTAGATGAACAAACTACACGATCCGCCAATGATTTGAATACATAGGACGAACCTGCATTTTCACCAATTCGTTCGAGAGAACTTTTAGCATTGACAAAGTTTGAAATTTCTTCTTCTAAATCCTTGCCATATTCTTGCTCTCGGTGACCAAGTCATCCACATTTAAAGACCGAGGTATTGATGTTTCCATGAAAGTTTTCTCTGTTAACCCTCCAACTGTAATATCATGGTTAAAAGAAATAATTAAGTCAACAACAACTTAGGGGAAGTTAATAGCACACTCCAGTTCATAATTAATATATTCTGCCGTACGAAACCATCAGTCTACGATTTCCGTCTGTCCATATTTAATTCGATGATTTTTTCAGATTTTTCACCGATACGGGCGTGGGTTGGAAAAATCATTGACAAGGGAATAGACACATGCAGCTTGCTTTGTCACTGCCTATGAGTGCGAGCGTAGCTTAGTTGGTAGAGCACCACTTTCCCAAAGTGGATGTCGAGGGTTCGAGTCCCTTCGCTCGCTCCAAGCATTCACATTAAATTCCCTTCATTGTCCAAAGGTTGCCTGGAAATTTCTTGCAGAAATTCCAATCCCCATCGCGAATTACATGAATTTTTATCCCTTCCCAGGGAGGGTTGACGTGGAATATGATGGGGCGGCGAGGGATTGATCTCTTCCCGGTACTCTATTTTACACTTCCCAACTTATTTATTTTTTAAGATGAGATTTTTGTCCATGGACCCTTCCCGGTGTTTCGTTTTACACTTTCCTTATCCCCCCGCTAGGCCTGTGTTGGTCGATGGTGGTGGGAAAGCGATTCGAACGCTTGAAGAGTGAAACTCGACAGATTTACAGTCATTCGCCAAAGAATTCGTTATTTTTCTATATAACCGCATATTTTACGATATAACCGCATTTACGGCTTGACTTTAATTTTCAATTACGTTTAAAAGTTCGTAAAAATACGTTAAAATTCGATGTAGTACGGTGGAATGGTGGTGGAACAAATTAAACCTGAAAAGAAATATGAAAACACAAACAGAAATAAATTTTACAAAAATGACACTTTTAACGTTGGAATCGCCTCAAAAAGGAAAAATAAGGTATTACGATGAAAAAGAAAAAGGACTAGGGTTATACGTAACATCAAGTGGTCATAAAAGTTTCTTCATTAAGAAACGAATAAAAGGACAACCAAAAGAAATTATCCTCGGTCACTTTCCCGAAATGACAGTTGAATTAGCAAGGAAGGGAGCACAAAAAATTAAACTAGAAGTCATGATGGGACAAGACCCTACCGAAGAGAAAAAAAGAGTAGCTGATGAGAAAACATTCGGAGAAGCCTATGAAATGCATATGGACCGCCATGCTAGGATAGAATATAAGCCATCCACACTAAAAGAAATCGAAAGACAAATAAGAAAAATTTTACCCTACTGGGTTAAGAGAGGATTGTCCTCTATAACGAGACAGGATGCCCAAGACATGCACGACCGCATAGGGCGAGAACATGGGAAATACGAAGCAAATCGAGCATTAGCCTATATTAGAGCAATCTACAATAAGATGATAAATTGGGGATGGAAAGGTACAAACCCTGCTGCCGGCATACAGAAGTTTAAGGAACAGAAGCGAGATCGATTCATATTACACGATGAATTGCCGAAATTCATGGAAGCCTTAGAAGCGGAACCGAACAAAGATATGAAAGACTTCTTTTTGACATGTTTATATACAGGAGCTCGCTGTGGAAATATTTTAAGCATGCGGTGGGAAGACATAGATTTTTCCATAAACGAGTGGAGAATTCCTGATACAAAAAATGGAGAACCCGTAAGAATTCCGCTAATAGGAAAAGCTTTAGAGATATTGAATAATCGCCTACACCTGAAAAAATCAACGCCATGGGTATTTCCAAGCAGGGAACGTAAAAAGAGTAAGAGCGGGCACTTAGAAGAACCCAAGGCAGCTTGGAAAAGAATACTGGACCGAGCAGGGTTGAAGAATCTGCGTATCCATGACCTGAGGAGGACATTGGGAAGCTACCAAGCCATAGCAGGAGCAAGCTTGACCATAATCGGCAAGTCGTTGGGACACAAGTCGCCTCAGTCCACGGCAATCTATGCCCGGCTATCCAATGACCCCGTGAGAACATCCATGGAAGAAGCTTTTAATTTTACCATTAAAAACCAATAGACCGCACAAACCACGAATTTTTACGAAATTTTTACATATTTTTCTTCCAATCCGCAAAAAGTTCTTTACATTGCGGAAACATGTGTGATAAACTCTTAGAAAGCAGCACAGCAGCACAGCAGCACAGCAGCACAGCAGCACAGCAGCACAGCAGCACAGCAGCACAGCAGCACAGCAGCACAGCAGCACAGCAGCACAGCAGCACAGCAGCACAG
>JAIRKQ010000003.1 GCA_031260055.1 Puniceicoccales bacterium | reverse complement strand
GCGTTATAGTAGTTGTTGCTCTCCGGGGAAATGTGTTGCATGATGCGCTGCCACATGCCATTCCACTGATTGACCTCGTTGAAGGCTCGTTCCGACCGTTCGTAGAGTGACTTCCCATCCGTGGACCCCACCATCACATCAACGTTCTTCGCCACTGCTTGTACGGCATTCATTCCAAATATCTTTTATTTACACACCAAATACGGGAACAGTCCCACCATTGTCAACATCTAGCAGCCCGGCAAAGTCTCCGCTCGGCCGAAACAGTGATCGGGAGCGCGATCGGTTGTAAACCTTACGGGCAGCGGTATCCAGGGCAGCACGTTTCTTCTCGCCATCCTTCTTTGCTTCCCCCAACGCTGTTTCCCGCATGCGCTTCAGTTCCGTATATGCCTGGTGCTGCTGGATCGCTCCTGCCACTCCCAATCCCACACCAGCCCCCAGGGCGGCACCCGTCAATGCGGCGGCGGTACCACCTACCATCGCGGATCCCGCAGCCGCTCCGGCTCCTGCTCCCAATAGTCCCAATGCTGCTAGAAAAAACATAATTCCTCCCTTTTCCTTACATTGTATACATTCCTTGCCCAGTTTCAAACATTTTGTACATCATCGGTTCCGGGCGGGGAAGAAATACCACATCGGGGGAGTCGCTGGTTCCATAGCCCCCCCCCTGCCTGTCCTCAGAAAAGGTCAACGCAAGCGCGTCCAAGTAGTTCGTTGACCGGCCGATAACCTTCCGTATGTCATCCTTCCGGCAGATGGTAAGTTTCGGCTTTTCCGGGTCCACGGTCACCGCCTGCATCTCTTCCACGAGACCATCAGTAGCGCACAGCGAGATGGGACCTCCCGCAAAGTAGCACCTTACACGGTCGAACATTTCTCCCCTCTTGTTGGCATAGTTTTCAATATCATCGGGACGTTCCCCAAAGTTTATCCCGCGCACCACGCCGCCGTACTTCGTAGCTAAATCCTGGGATAGGCCAAGGCCCAGACCGCCGCTATCGATGTAGACACGCCTTGGACGGTGCAGCCGGATGAGCTTTTCCAACCACTCCTCCGTAAGGCTGAGCCTATCGCTGGTATATTCCAAAAATGACAGCACGTTACTCCCCTGGCGGAAACAGGCAACGGATGGGTCACCTCCCGCTCCAAGGTCCACACCGACATATAGGTTATCTCCGCTGCACTCGAAGGGACGGTTGCTCTGGGAGGACACCACCTGGGCAACATCGAAAAATGTACTACTAATGCTCGTTTCAAAACAGTCGGAGGGAGATAGTGGGTATTCCCTACGAAATTCCGATAGTGGGTCCGCTCGTCGGTACTCCATCAGCTTGTTCCTCCTCCACTTCAATTGTTCCACGCTGAGGCCGTACTGGGAAACAAGCAACTGTTCGCCAGCCGTTGCTTCGAACTCCTCACCAGCCCTCACCGGGATGGCGTACTCCTCCTGCCAGTACCACGGCACGAAGATGCTTATCCAGTCGCTATCTTCCCGAAGCCCCAACTGGTAGTTCTCGTAGAACAGTTGGTCCTTACCACGCGCTGTGCTTTCCAAAATTATTATCGTGCCAGGGACTCGGCCCACGGAGTCAAACAATGCGGACACCTGGTCCACTCCGTTTTCCCAGTAGGGTGCTTCCGACAAAAAAAGTATCTGGTTCGTCGACCCACGCTGGGTCTGGTCACTCCTCGCTGTGCTCATGCGGATAAGGGAGTCCGTACCGCTGAAACGTATCTCATCGAGGTTGCACGTCTCAACCCCTATGGTACGGTCGATGGGGCGCTCGTAGGTAAACCGCTTAATCTTGTCGAACAATGATTTCGTTGATTTATAGTCCTTCGATACCAGCGTGGCGTTGACACACCGGCAAGTCACTGCCTTCCAAAAGGTCAATGCAGCGACCAGGGTCGACATCCCCTGCTGCCTGCCCTTCAGTATGTTCGCTCGGATCATTCCTTCCTTCTCCCACTGCTCCTCCAGCCTTTCCCACACGTACTTCTGGGCACGGTTGAAGATGAACGGCACTGGGTCCCCTCCCCCCTTCCGGTCAACCAGCAGTTCGTGGCCACAGAAGTATTCAAAGTCTTGGGAACATCTCTGCCTATGCCTACCAAACGCTTCCAGCAGTTCCTGCTCGTTGTTTATTCCTATGTTCGATGCCTTCATTGTTTTCATCGCTCCATTTCTTCCATTGTCCTCGTTATTCACACCCTTATTCACACCGTTGGTTGCCCTACCTCAGCCGAAAAAATATCACGCCAAAAACCACAATAATCGCACATACCAGCCCACCAAACACCTGCAGGGCCCTCAGCGTACGGTGGGATGACTCGTAGCGCACATACCTCTTCTCCAGCAGTGCTACGTCTTTACCTATCTTCCCGACAAGTTTCTCCTTCCTCGCCTTCAGTTCCTTGGCTTCCCTCACCATACGGTCAACTCCTTCCCTATCCATGTTGTTTGCCAATATCCTCTCATTGCCGTCGGGCAGCCCTACTATTTCCATACACCCATCCAGGGCTCTCATACCTATTTCCTTATTCCTTGACTTACCTTTCCCGGACTCGCGACTTCCTGGATCGGGATCGGATTCATAATTGCGCAGCCTGCGATTGCCCAGCAAACCATTGCCAAGCCTATAACTTCTCATCTCAGCTTTATAGTTCTCCGAATCGTGATTTTCGGGCTTGCCTTTTGCCAGCTTGTAATTTCCGGGTTTACAACTTCCCGAATTGCAATTCTCCGTTTCAGGTTCGCATTTGCCCGGCTTGCAACTCCCAAGACCACTGCCTTCCCCTTGGTCGCCCCCGCAGTCATAGTTATCATGGTTATCGTAGTTGTTCCTCCCGACCCACAGCAGTATCTGCAAATAGTCGTATAATCTTCCGTTTATGTCCTTCAGCTCTGTGCTCTGACTGCTGAGCGTCCCAGGTACTGGCAATCTACCACCGCTTCCTATACCCATCGTCCTACACCCTCCGCACAACATCACACACACCATCACACACACCATGCTTCCCATAAATAAAATACTTGCCAGTGCTTCCCTTGTCCTTTTTGGCTGTTTGCTCTTTTCTCTACTTCCCCTACTTCCCACCAGGCTTCCTCCTTGACCCCTAGTGTACTCATCCTCCATCCTTTCTCAACGCTTTTGTTCCCTAGCTTTTATTTCCCCTTCCCCTGTTTTCTCATCTGTCACTTGCTGCTTCCACCGGAAAAGTTGATGCTTTCATAGTCGATGTTATTGTGAAACTCCTTCTCTTTCCCTTTCCGGTAAAAGTCAAGGGCGGATTCCATGGATGCCCTCACAGGGTCATTGGATAGCCGAGCATAGATTGCTGTGGACTGGGGGGATTTGTGTCCCAACGATTTCCCGATTATGAGCAAGCTCGTCCCTGCTATGGCTTGGTAGCTAGCCAGGGTCCTTCTCAGGTCATGGATACGTAGGTTCTTCAATCCCGCTCGGTCCAGTATCCTCTTCCAGGCTTTCTTTGGTTCTTCCAAGTGACCACTTTTGCCACTACCGGGGAATGCCCAGGGCGTCGATTTCTTCAGCTGTAGGCGATTGCTAAGAACTTCTAGAGCTTCTTCTATTAACGGAATTCTCACAGGTTCTCCGTTTTTCGTATCAGGTATTCTCCATTCGTTTATGGAAAAATCTATGTCTTCCCACCTCATGCTCAATACATTCCCACAGCGGGCTCCCGTATACAGACACATCAAAAAAAAGTCCCTCATGTCTCGATTTGGTTCCATTTCCAATGCTTCCATGAATTTCGGTAGTTCGTCATGCAATATGAACCGATCCCTCTTCTGCTCCTTGAACTTCTGTATGCCAGCGGCGGGGTTGGTCCCTTCCCATCCCCAGTCTATCATCTTGTTGTAGATGGTGCGAACATATGAAAACACTCTATTGGCTTCAATTTTCCCGTGTTCTTGGCCTATGTGCGCATGCATGTCTTGCATTTCATACCTGGTTATGGAGGAAAGAAATCTATGGGACCAATGGGGCAAAATTTTCTTTAGACGACTTTTTATATCTTTCTGGGTGCGAAGTTTATTTTCTATCTTTGCATATTTTTCCATAAATAATTCATAGGCTTCTCCAAATGTTTTCTCAGCTGCTAGTTTTTCTTTCTCCTTTAGGGGGTTCTTCCCTTCCGCTAGTTGGCCCTTCAGCTGTTGTACCCTTTTCCGTGCCTCATCCACCGTCATGTCCGGAAAAGGGGCGATCACTATACGGCTACTCTTTCCTTCTATAAATTTCCTATATATAAAAGTTTTGTACCCGTTTGCTGTTACTCGCAAACTTAGTCCTTTTTCTTTCGTATCATAGTATGCCATCTCTCCTTTTGTCGGTGCTTTTATTTCTAATAATGCCGCCTTCGTGAAATTTATTTCTGTCTTCTTCATTTTCTCTTTCTTTTTCTAATTTAATTTTTTCTGGAATCTTCCATGGACAATTCCTGGACAAGTCTTTACCAAAATTTTACTACGTTTTTGCAATATTTCATAAATCGAAACAAATTCATGTCAAGCTTTTATCCCTTAAATAATGGGTTGTAGCGATTAATTGTGGGTTGGAGAGATTTAAGGTCCCGCTGACTTGAAAACCGAAGTGCTGGCAACGGCACCGTGGGTTCGAATCCCTCTCTCTCCGCCATGAATGTAGCCCTGGCTAAGGAGCAGAAAAATACATTTTGCCAAAAAAATAAGCGCTATTGCTGAAGGAACAAAGGATCTTGTTAAAACAGATTATGATGGGCTTTGGCAAGTGCGACAAAAAGAATTATTCAATGTATTGATTGGCCATTATTGCTGGTTTATTGGCCAGCTGTTTCCATTTTGCTAGAAAATCATACTTGTTGTCTGCAAACATCGGGCTTATTTCGATGTCAAAAGGTGGCAATCCATTGGCGTCTGTCGGAATATCCGTTCCTGCGGCCAACAACCAGGCGGTGAAAAGCTTCAATTGATCCTGTAAGCAAGTTTTCAACGAATCCGCTCCGTCTCCGTTTTTTATAGGGCTAAAATTGGACAATCTGTCGCTTTCCAGGACAATTGTCCTTTCGGCGAATGGTAAAACGTCAAATATAAACATTTCTAGTTTTAATCCATTGGCTACCTGCGGGACAATAGACTCACCCAGCGAATTTATGGTTGGAACAACCTTTTGGGAAATGTGGTATGGAATTTCAGAATGAATATCCTTACCATTAAATTGTTTTATGAACTGGACATCCAGTAGGTGTATTCCCGTGTTACCTGCACAAAATACAAGATTTCCCGCCGCATCCCGTAGCATGGCTTGTTCTTTTGGCAAATCGGAATATTCGACAACACAGCCTCTGCCTCTCCTTTCACAGAAGACTCCAACCTTTTCTTCCGGATATAATTTGCGAATCATCCGAGAAGATACTTGGGATTGATTTTTTACGTGGGACCCGATAAAGTATGGATCGATACTCCTGGCGAAAGGGTTGTCGATTTGAAAATAGCTTACGATTTCAACGCCCAAGTTTTCTAACATTGCGAGTAAACCCGATCGACCAAGAGCTTTTAAAGCTCCACCATGTCCATCTGGGTGCATGGCGATTTTACTCCTCGTTTCCATGATGAATTTCCCATCGTTGGTAATCGCTGGCATCTGTCCCTGCTTGACAAAATGAATATTCCCAACCCCAAAGGAATCATTTTTGCCGAAAAATTCTATGGTCTCATTGTGAGTTCGCTCGCTCGTCATTATTATCCAATAGATTGGAGTTTCATATTTTCGCTCAGCGGCTTTTATCTTTTCGGCAAATATTTGAAAGAGTGATTTCTTTTTCAACGATGTTGCTTGTAGCATACCTTTGGGAACTACACAACCCAGGCGTGTCCCTTCGCCTCCCGCTACCGTAAAGGCAGCAACCTTACCAGCCCTTATGGTTTGTTCTCCGATAACTATGGTCTCTTTACACTTTTGCAAATCGACTTCGGAATTTGGGAATTTTATGAACTTGGCAGGAGTTATGCTTGGGGCGTATTTATCCGATTGAGAATTTTTATGGAGGACATTTTTTATAATTTGGGACAGGTAATCTAAATTTAGGCTTTTAGCCTGTTGCAGCAGCACTAACTGTTCCTCGCTGGAAAGAATTTCCCAAAATTTGAAAACATGTTCCTGTCCATATTTACAAAACTGTAATCTTAACTCTTTGGCTTGTTTATCGGTCATACCGTTTTAATCCTCAAATTTAAAAACTGTTTCCTTATCCTTTATAAACCCTGTTTTTTGATGGGTTACCTGTTCCATAAAATCTTTATCCGTCAGCATTTTTCGCATGTGATCCTGCTTCAGAATAAATTGATTTTCCGCAGTTTGTCTCTTTTCTAATAAACCATTTAACTTTTTCGAAAGTCGAATTTCTTCACGCCTTGTGTCGACTAGCGACATTATCAATTTGATATTAATAAAAGACAAAATCCCAAGAATAAATATGAGAATAACTTTTCGGCTAGTTTTCATTGCTACATACTACAAAGTGTTGCCACGGTAAAAAAATATTAAAAAATTGAAAGATAAAAATATCATGGCTTGCGGTAATATTCAAGCATATACAGTCCCCTTATCCGTTTGTGATAATGATATTTCCTTTTGCCATGGGTAATAGGGGATCAATGAAAACCAATTGTCTTGCAGGAAATTGAATAATTCTATACTTGCACAATGCAATGGCATACATGGATTTGACCGATCAAACATTTCAGAAATTATCAAATATTGAAGTATGGGAGAAGGCCTTGGATATTTGTAAAGAACTTGCCCAGGCCGGAGCTAGGCCATATTTTGTGGGTGGGTGCGTCAGAGATGCCATTCGAAAAAAGCAATTTTCAGACTTCGATATAGAAGTTTTTGACATGTCGTTGGTTGACGTCGAAAGAATCCTGGCATCAAGGTTTGCAGTTGAAAAAACTGGAAAGGCCTTTTGCGTTCTTAAAATTCACAATTTTCCCATCGATGTTTCCGTCCCGCGGATCGAAACGAAAATCGGGAACAAACATAGGGATTTTTCTGTTAATTTTCTCGAAAAGTGCGATGTTAAAACCGCAGCCAGCCGCCGAGATTTTACCATAAATGCCATATATTTCGATGTCATGGGTGAAAAAATCATCGACGAGTTTGGTGGATTAAAAGATCTGGAGCTGGGCATACTACGCCACGTTGGAGAAAAATTTTCCGAAGACCCCTTGAGGGTACTAAGAGGTATGCAATTCGCAGGAAGGTTCAATCTAAAGGCCGCCAAGGAAACTCTTTCCCTGTGTAAAAATTTATCCATGGAAGGTCTTTCCAGAGAACGAATTTTTTCGGAGTGGGAAAAATTGGTATTATACTCTGAGACACCATCCCTAGGCCTACGATTCCTCAAGGATGCTGATTGGTTAAAGTTTTTTCCTCAGGTTGAAGCCCTTGATAAATGTCCACAGGATGCCGACCAACATGGAGAAGGGTCCGTATTTGAACATACGTGCATGGCCCTCGATGTGTTTGCTAAAAACAAAATCGGGGATCGGCAAGAAGATCTTATTCTTGGGTTCGCTGCCCTATGCCACGATTTCGGGAAGCCCTATGTGGTGACACAAGATGCAAAAGGAATTCACCACTATGGACACGATGAAATCGGTGGACCATATGCGGAAGAATTTTTAAAGTCTATCAATGCTCCCAATTATTTAATCGAAGCGGTATTGCCTCTGGTAAGGTGGCACATGGTTCCGCGATTTTTACATAGGGATAATAGGACCGATTCTGCCATTCTACACTTGGCGAATGATGTGGGACGCATGGATAGGTTGATAAGGCTATGTTACATTGATAGCATGGGGCGGATAAGTAAGGACAGACACAATAGTGGATTGATAGATTGGTTAGAGGAAACGGCTAAAAAATTTGGAGTATTTTCAAGCCAACCCATACCGATTATTCAAGGCCGCGATTTGATTCGATGCGGATTATCTCCATCGGACCAATTTTCTGAAATATTGGATCGGTGTTTTATCGCCCAGTTAAATTGCGAATTTTTAGACCACACTTCAGGTATTGCATACCTACGAAAAATAGTCCAAAATGGTAACACACTGTGAAAGATTCGAAAAAATTTTCAGAAAATTTTTTGCCCGTTGCAGACAAACGACGCAATACTTCTAGCTATTATCTACCGTTAGTTTTCATCATTGCATTGATGTGGCTTATTCCCACATCATTTCGAAATAATATCAAATCCGCTTTTGCCCATGCTCAAGCTCCGATTTATGCAGCGTCTGCTCAATTAGAAAATCTGCGAAGCGCTTTTTCCAAAGGGATTCTTTCCAAGAGAGACCTAATTACTTTTTGTGAAAGCCTGATGCGGGAAAACGTAGCTTTACAATTGAAAGTCGCCACATTGGCAGAGGATATTCCCAGCATTTCCAAATCCGGACAAGAGTATCGCATTGGAAATTTTATAGCAAAGCCAGCCAGCGTAATTCGTAGGGATATTGCTTCCTGGACTAGCGAATTGGTCGTCGATGTTGGAACAAACCATGGAGTCGCCGAAGGAATGGGTGTAATTTCTCAAAATTATGTGGTAGGTCGCATAAAATCGGCATATGTCAAGACTTCCGTCGTTGAACTAGTCTCATCTCCACAATTCAGGATGGTGGTCCATGCTAAGGGAGACGATACCAGGTCTCCCATAGTATTTTCCGGGAATGGGCATAATCTTTTTAGTCAGGCTACCGGGATTGCAACAAATATTCCAACGGAAATTATGTCGGATGGAGAACCAATAAGCCTCGTCACATCAGAACTATCCGGAGTATTTCCAAAAAATATTTTGGTGGGGTTGATAAAATCTCCAGGAGAACATGGGAATCGTTTCTTTTCATCGGATGTTACCCTAAATAATGATCTACTGTCAAAGCTGTACCAGGTTGCAATCCTGATAAATTTAAGAGGTTAAAATGATATCTTTCCTGCTTGTCATTGTTTACTACGGTGTACTATTTCTCTGTCAACTTTTCAATGGTTCCATACTGTTTCCTGGTATCCTAATTATTCCCGTTGGGTTATTTGTTCATAATCCCGCCACATACCTGGATTCCTTTCAGGCTACAATTCTGTACTGTTTGATCGGCCCCATTCTTGATGTAATATTTCCTTTTTTACCATTTGGATTCAGTGCAGTCTTTTGCATATTCTTTTACTGCATCCAAAGAGCCATGTTTGCTCCAGGACATTCCGTATTATCCTCCCATCGAATCCTCCTTGAGCAAGTGGCCAATATTTCATATATTTTACTTTTATTTATTTTTCGAAATACACCGTTCGGCATATTTCAATTTTTGTCAACGGCAAGTGTTTCTCAAATCTGTATATTTTTGCTATCTGACAAAATGGCCCTTTGCCATAAAAAGCTCATGTTTGTCTATGACAATTACATAAAATACCAACGATAACCTATGGAAACGGTACTGAATTTGGAACGATTCTGGCAAAGCTGCTCTCCGCATGGGAAACCAAGAAATCTTTTGCCTTTGCCTTATCCTTTGCTGCTAACACATACAATTTGACGGCATCGGTTTTGCCTAAAGCCCTGAGCGTAACATCAAAAAATGACAAATCTCCTCTAAGAATAGCATTTTCGCCATTCTTATCGTAGGATATCATATTCCAAGAATATATCATTTTTGTGTTAGGTGCTAAGGAAATTGTGTCCCTACCATGTATTTTTATTGCCACACGAATTTTGAAATCTGCCAATGGCATGCTGAACTTACATGTATGCTTACCCTCTGCCTCTAGGTCTTCAAAAAATTTTCCCATGGAATGGTTTTGTACTAGCAACTTTTGCAGGGATAAGGTGGCTGCATTGCCTAGTATTGTACGGGAAACTTCAAGTTTTCCAAACTCTAACTCCACCATATCATATTTTACTGCTGCGGTGATGTGTTGTTCGCTATTCGTAGTGAAAAATAATAGCTTAAATCCATTTTCACCTTTACTCTTGCAAATTTCAAAAATAGGCTGTCCTTTATCGAGGAGGACCATCGATTTCAGATCATCGCTGATACACGTTAGCATATCATTTAGTTCCTTACAAATGATTCTTGTCTCATCGGTGGATCGATTGCTATCAGCGGCCAGGGATATTAATTTTTTCCCGAGGAAAATCAGAATGATAACTACAAACAATGACAACATTAGTTCTAGTAAAGTAAATGCTTTACTAGCGACATGACATTTAATTCGGCTTGATATAAAGCCCATGATCCTTTTACGCTTTTGAAAGTAGAAACGTAGGGTGATGAATAAAATAGTCAACACGATATTTGAATTGTAATATGGTTGGACTTGTGTTGTTTTGAAGGGCAGAAAGAGATGATAGACATTGAAAATTTAACCTATCGAATCGGCAGTCGAGTATTATTTGAAGATGCGACACTGCATTTACCATCGGATGGGAAAATTGGGATAGTTGGCCCGAACGGATGTGGAAAAACGACACTATTTAGGATAATCCTTGGCCAAGAGGATGTGGATGCTGGAGAAATTTTTACAAAAAATAGAGCAAGGCTTGTTTGTGTAAAACAAGAGATTGAAAATGATGAAATTTCTTTGATGAATTTTATCATCGGTGCCGATAAAGAATTAGTGCGGCTGCGAACAATTTTGGAGGACAAACAAATATCCGGTGAGGACCTTGCCAATGCCTACGATACCTATGCCGCAATCGACGGCTATTCAGCAGAAGCACGGGCATCCAGCATATTGGACGGTCTCGGGTTCAAACAGGATGATCTTCATAAAAAATTGAAAGAGTTTTCGGGAGGATGGCAAGTAAGGGCATCTCTCGCAGCGGCACTATTTGCTCCATCCGACTGCCTGTTGCTGGATGAACCTTCCAACCATCTGGATTTGGAAACGGCCATGTGGCTGGAAAATTTTTTGGAAAAAACCAACAAAATGGTAGTCATGATTTCCCACGAAAGGCAGTTTTTGAATTCCATTTGCAATTGTATCGTTAGCATTTTCAACAGGGAACTACATCTCTTCAGGGGAAATTACGATACCTACGTGGATACGCGCAAGAAACAAGAGGTTGCATTGGTAAGAAACATCGAGGCACAGCAGAAAAAACGAGAACACATACAGAGTTTTATCGATAGGTTCAGGGCAAAAGCAACAAAGGCCAAGCAGGCACAGAGTAGGATTAAAATGTTGGAAAAAATGAAAGTCCCAGAAATACCCAACGAAGAGTACAAGGTAACCCTATCATTTCCCAAACCACACCCTGAGGTCGATCGTAAATTGATAATTTTAGAAAACATCGCCGCAGGATACGAGGATAAAACGGTGCTAAGGAACGTAGAATTTTGTGTAAATTCAAATGATAGGATCGCCCTACTAGGGGCAAATGGTAACGGAAAATCTACGCTTGCTAAACTGTTGGCCAACCGGTTGGTTACCCTTTCGGGTAATGTCTCCTACGCAAGAAATCTGAAAGTATCATACTTTTCCCAGCAACAGGCCGATGAATTGAATGTGGAATCCTCTCCCGTCGAAACCTTACGCAGGCTTGCCCGTGATTTTTCAGAGACCCAAGCCCGTTCTCATCTGGCAAGGTTCGGAATAACGCAATCCCGTAGCGAAACGCTGATAAAAAATCTATCCGGTGGTGAAAAATCCCGTGTTTTGCTTGCGATAAATTCACTCTTCAATCCCCATGTTATGATTTTGGATGAGCCGACGAACCATTTGGATATCGAGGCCCGGGAGGCACTGGTCGATGCGATAAACAAATACCAAGGAGCAGTAATACTAATCACCCACGATTTTTTCACATTGTCCAAAACATGCAATAGATTTTTTATCATCGATGGAGGGAAATGCACTCCATTCAATGGATCTCTAGATTCCTATCGAGAAATGTTGCTCTCCAAAGGGGGCAATCAAAATTCTTCCATCGAAAACTCAAGCAAAATTGAAACCCCCCAACAATCTCGTAGTAATTCAGAGCTAAAGAAAAGATTGTTTCTCTTGGAGAAAGACATCAACATTCTAGAAACTGAAAAAAAGACCCTCGAAGAAAAATTATCAAGATTTCAGGATGCGGAAGTCTATGGGCTATATGCAAAATGCTGTGATGAGCTGGCAAAACTGGAAAACCAATGGCTGGAATTGAGTCCCTAAATTGGAAGTCTTTTTATCAGCTTCAAAAACAGAAACCTCGTCCCACATGCTTTCGTAGGAAGTTACATGAAGAAATATTAACGCTCATGCAATGGTTATGGACTTATCCAAGTAAACATCTTGGATAGCATTTAATAGGGCTACACCATCTTTCATGGGACGTTGGAATGCCTTTCGTCCGCAGATCAATCCAGATCCTCCAGCCCGCTTATTGATAACAGCCGTTTCAACCGCCTCATGGAAGTCATTAGCCCCGGAAGCCCCTCCTGAATTTATTAGTCCGGCCCGGCCCATGTAGCAATTTGCCAGTTGGTATCGGGTTAAATCTATGGGATTATCGCTCGTCAATTCCGAGTAAACCTTGTCGTGGGTTTTCCCAAATTTCAATGCTTTAAAACCTCCATTGTTTGTCGGTAACTTTTGTTTGATTATGTCAGCTTCAATGGTTACTCCCAAGTGATTTGCTTGACCTGTCAGATCAGCGCTTGTGTGGTAATCCTTATCGGCCTTAAATGCATTGTTTCTTAGATAGCACCAAAGAATTGTTGCCATACCAAGCTCATGGGCTAACTGAAATGCTTCCGTCGTCTCTTGTATCTGGCGTGTGGATTCTTCGGACCCGAAATAAATTGTAGCTCCAACGGCCGCTGCTCCCATATCGTATGCCTGTTGAACGTGTCCGAAATAGATCTGATCAAATTTGTTGGGATATGTCAGCAATTCATTGTGATTCAGCTTTACAACGAAAGGTATCCTATGGGCATATTTTCTAGAAACAATTCCAAGCACTCCCAATGTGGATGCTACGGCGCTACAGCCGCCTTCAATGGCTAATTTTACAATATTTTCGGGATCAAAATATTCCGGGCTCGGGGCGAAACTAGCAGCAGCCGAATGTTCGATGCCTTGGTCTACGGGAAGGATTGAAATATAGCCTGTTCCTCCAAGACGCCCTGTGTTGCGAATCCGCGATAGACTATTGAGAACGGCAATGGACCTATCTGACTGTAAAAACACTTCGTTGATAAAATCCGGACCCGGTAAATGTAGCTTGGATTTGTCTATTGTTTTGCACTTGTGTTTAAGCAACCCTAACCTATCATTTTTTTTAAATTCTTCGACATATTTATTCATAAGCATTTCCCAAATTGCTATCGATTTTAGAATTTTTGTAAAAAAGACAATGGATTTATTACGATCTAACAGGAAATTTAAAACGTTGGGTGAAAGCCCATTATTTTATTTGCCCCTTGAATTAATTTTTTTTGTTAAAAATTTGACATTGTAAACAATATGGGTACCATCGGTAGAATTTTTTCAAAAAAGGAGGAATAAATGGATGTTTATACTGATGGAAACCCAGTGACGGAGGTTCCCTATGGGATACCAGGCCAATTTGGGACACCGGGGGCTTATCATGGACTACCGGGTCAATTTGAAGCACCGGAAGAAACAGCTCCGGCATTGGAGAGAGTGACTTGGGGACCTAGAGCCGTAAGACAAATGCAAGGCATACAAGAAACTGCCAATAGAAACCAAGTAGCTGAAATGCCGTTGGATGAAAGAGAAGTCACCCTTGTTGTTACCGGTCATATGCATGAAGATCAATTCGTTGTTGACCAAATAGATCCGCGAAACCATTTGAATCCTCAACAAATAACGGCTGTACAAGGGTCCAAATGGGGGAGAATAGCTTTGGGCATCGGTGGAACAATGCTAGGAATAATATTGCGGTCCCAAGGCGATGGGTATAACGCAGCCGCCTATGGTTCTTGGGCAGCTGCATTGGCTATGCTCTGGCCATCCATAGAGAGCATTTTAATAGACAAATGCAAAGCGCCTGATCCCATCTTGAGGGAACAATATCAGGCATAATACACAAAGATGTAGGAGGAAAATTTATCAATAAAACTAATTCTGCCCCCATGGGGGCAGATGGTATCTATCAAGGCATAAGCCGATATCAGAAGGTATTTGTAGAAATATGGCACCCATTTAATTTCGTTAGGGCGGAAGCCTTCAGTTGAGATACGGATTACTTTTTTCTTTTGAAATGGTTGTAAATTTTCCATGGCCAGGAATAACCATCGTATCTTGGGGCAATGTTAAAAGCTTTTCCTTTATGCCGGAAACCAGTAACGGACCATTGCCACCTGGCAAATCGGATCTTCCGATGTTGCTCTTGAACAATGTGTCGCCCGTAAATACACATCCCAGTGATTTGATATAAAATGTTAAATCTCCAGCGGCATGTCCCGGTACCCATCGGCAAAAAACTTCCAGCCATCCATTGATGTTAATGATGTCGTTGTCTTTTACTTCAACGTCGATTTTGCAGGGCATAAGGTCAACGTCCGATCCAACAATCATTGTCACCAATTCCGGATGCTCAATTAATAATTTGTCTAACCCATGGGCATAGGTCTGTATTCCTAAATTTTCAAACATATGACCATCGCCCACATGATCCCAATGACCATGGGTAAATAAGATGGCGACTACTTTCGTGTCCGGCAGGAGAATGTCTTTACTCGCTTCGAATGATCCAAATGGGGCATCAATTAGTACAGCTTCGTGGTACTTGGTGTTCTCAATGAATCCAGCATTGTTCCCGATGGGACCACACTTTGTAACGAAGATTTGTACTTCTTCATTCGATGTGATTAAAAATTTTGACCTATGCATTTTAAAAAATTTCCAGGATCACCTTATCTTCCAATTCGCGAATACCGGTGATTTCAGCAATATTATAGGAATTCCACACCTTCGGCAATCCAAAATTGTTGGTACAGTCTCCGCCCTTTAAATAAAAAATTTTGCCATTTGGTTTCAAAAGTTTTTTCGAATATTTCAAAAAATCGGCCAAGTTTGTTACCGCCCGGCCGACAATTTTATCAAATTTATCGGAAAAGTCCTCCGCCCGAGTATTTACCGTTTTCACATTCTGCAAGTTGAGTCTTTTTACCGTATCGTTTACCGCCATGATCTTTTTCCTGACAGAATCCATCAGTGTAAAACTAGTTTCACGGCAAACAATAGCCAATGGAATTCCAGGAAGACCACCTCCGGTTCCGATGTCCAAAACATCTTCACTCTTGGTGAAATTTCCAACCGTGGAAATTGCCAAACTGGGAATGATGTGGCGGCTGATAACATTTTGAATATCTTTCCTTGAAATAAGGTTAATTTTTTCATTCCATTCGCCCAGTAATTTGGAATAGTTTACCAACTGATGCAGTTGGCTTTCCTCTAGCTGGGGGAAAATTTTTGCGATTAAATTTTCATCTGCCATGAATTACATGGTAATCACTTCTTCCGGACCTTACAGACAATTTCTCAGAAAAATTTATCAAACATTTGCCACTGTTGCATGGAGATTTCCTCGGGCCGTTGGTGTGTGTCAATTTTACATTCCCATAGCCAGTTTTGCAATTCGGTACATCCATCCTTTCCGATTCCGCCCATTTGTTTTCTTCTTTTTGTAAAAATCCACCTAATAGCCTGTTTTGTTCTTGGTTTGAAAAGGAATGGGCTTTGCTTTTTTACCATTGATATCAGAACCGATGACACCATCGGTTCGGGATAGAATGAGTTTGCAGCCACCTTATGTGTACAAACCCTATCGTATGCCGATTGGACAAAAATTGAAATAGGACAGATTTTCGAAGGCCTGGTGGAAGCAAAAAATCTCTGTGCCGTTTCGGTTTGTGTGATTAAACTTATGCTCTGTGGCAAATTGTAGCATTCCAAAAGAGCGCTTACCCAGGTCGATGAAATTGAATAGGGCAGGTTAGAAACTATTTTAAAATTGCTTATATTTTGTGGTAATCCGGCGATCGGGAAATCCACCGCATCACCATGCATCAACCATAAATTGTCGTAATCCATGAATTTTGATTTTAGAAAATTGAAAAGGCGTCTGTCCAATTCGATGGTAAACAATTTGGCTCCGACATCTAAAATTTTTTCCGACAATGCTCCAAGTCCCGAACCAATCTCAACGATCGCATCACCATCTCTTACATCTGAAATTACCATAACTTTATCGACCACATTGCCATCGATTAAAAAGTTTTGACTAAGTTTTTTAGAAGGAATGATTTTGAGGTTTTCTAAGTCAAGCAGTGTTTGCTTTAATAATGACATTGGCTTGGCTGATTGTTTGTTAATTTCTTTGTAAAATATCCTGGGAGCCATAATTTCTACCGCCGGAAATCATCAACTTTCACCTTCAAGTCCCATGCCTTGCTCATGCTGTTCTTTCATTTCATATACCCAACGCAGCACCTCAGCCACCGGCTCAATTAGTTCCGTAGGAATAAAAGTCATTACTTCTCCAACGTCCATGAGAGAATGTGCCAGTGGTACATTGCGCATGATTGGAATATTATTTTCCCGTGCTACCCGTATCATTTCCTCTGCAATGGCTCCTTGCCCAGTCGCTAAAATGATGGGCAAAGAAGAGCCTTTACCTTTCATATTATAGTACACGGCTACGGCGATATGTTCAGGGTTTGTTATCAACACGCTGGATTGCTTTGTCCTTCGGGGGGCATCTTGCTCGATCATTTCGCGATGTAACTGTTTGCGTTTTCCCTTAATTTGTGGATCTCCTTCCATTTCCTTGTACTCCCGTTTTACCTCGTCCTTAGACATTTTCATTTTTTCCATAAAATTTCGCTTTTGAAAGACAAAATCGATACACGCAACCACAACGTATGCAAAGATCACATTATATGCAAATCGTTTCATTATTGGTCCCAAGATGTTGATCACTCCCTTGAGACCATAGAATGGCAACAGGAGCAAATCTCGGATTAGATTTTTTATGACCATGTAAATCAATATGCCCAAGAATATTATTTTTAGGGCCGATTTTAAAAATTCGAAGAGATTTTTTTTTGAAAAGATTTGTTTAATTTTTTCCGCAGGATTAAGTTTTTTTAAATCCGGCTTTACCGTTTCGAAAGTAAGCAAAAAACCAATTTGGGCACAATTTGCAACCACAGCCATGATCATGCAAATCCCAAGTGCAGGCAACACGACGCTAATCATTTGTTTGAAAATCCCAACGATGACGTTGGAATAGGCCATTTTAAAATCTTCCGATAGGTAGCTTATGGGAAAAACGAGCATATCCCCTATGGCTTTTACGTGACTGGACCATCCAATGCCTATATATGCATACAAGCCTATTAGCAGCGATGTGGAAACCACGTCTGTACTTTTAGACACTTGGCCTTTTTTCCTAGCGTCCCGCAGCTTCTTCGGCGTAGGCATTTCTGTCTTTTCACCACTCATCTATCTAACAAAAATTTTAATAAATTCGGCAAGTTTACTTTTGGATGTAAAATACAATTCGAAGAAGTGATTCAATATGGACAAATACATAAACAAAAACATCATCGACAACCAACTTTTTACCGGCATTGCTAGGAAGAAAACATTAAGCTGGGGGGCAAATCTGTTGACCATACCAAGCCCAAATTCTGCCAGGAACAAAACTATCAATATGGGAGCTGCCAAGGAAAACATCACGGCCATCAAATCCTTTATCAGATCCATAAAAAATACCACAAACCCTGCCTCAAACTTAGGAAAGTATGAAAATACTGGCCACACTTGATACGTCTTATATATGAGATCCAAGAAAAACAAAAATCCGCCAGCGGAAAAAAATGCCACCGACATCATTTGGATCAAAAAACTTCCCATGAGCGACGTTTGGGAACCTGCCATCGGGTCAAATATCGTTGCCATCGATGACCCGCGTTGAACATCGACTATAAAACCAACTCCTTCCGCCGTATAGAAAATAAAACTTGTGACAAATCCCAAAATAATCCCTATAACAGTTTCTTTTATCAGCAGTCCACCCATGGTCAGAATGGCAAATTCTCCTTGCGGAAGTGTTGGAAATACCAAATAGAATAGTGGCAAAGACAGTGACAATATGGTGACATTTCGTCCGGTTCCTACCACAAACTGGCGCGAAAAAAATGGAGCCACTGCTAATGACGCCCCCAATCGTGCCATTGCTATAATTATCAATACGCATGTACTTGATATTTCCTTTATCGGCGTATCCATAATCCACCCATTACTTGGCTAACACCGGAAATTCATCGAACAAATAAGTAGTGAATTCCAAAATTTCACCACCTATCCAGTGAGTAGTTAAGGCTAATACTACGATTACAAATATCAACTTTACTGCAAATCCCAATGTTTGTTCCTGGACTTGAGTCAAAGCCTGCAATAAGCTAATGAGCAATCCTACTACCGTAGCTATCAAAATCGGCGGCATCGATAGGACCAACACCAAAATCATTGCCTTAGACGTTACACTCAAAATCAGCGACTCATTCATAAGTTTACACTAAAGTCACGCCATTTAAGCAAAAATTTTAGGATAGACAATCTTTAATATTTGAAATCTTTGATGGGAAATTTGTGTCATTTGCTAGGATTCGAATTGTCTTGAACTTTTAGCATATTCATGTTTTTTCAGCTACGAAAATGACATATAGTAAAGATAACCCATTCACCGCACCTTTAAAATTTCGGAGAAGGTTGAATGGGCAGGCAAGCGATAAAAATGTCCAACATCTAGTTTTCGATGTGAGTAATAGCGGCATATCCTACAAATGTGGCGATTCGATTGCCGTATTCCCTAAAAATAATGAAAACGAAACAGCCGAAATTTTGCGCTTGTTAAAAATATCCCCCGAAACACAGGTTAATCTTCCTTTTCTAGACGAGAAAATATCGATTTTTGCTGCCCTACGGGAATACCTTTGCATAACTAATTTACCTGATCAATTTTGGAAGTGGCTTGGGGAAATCGAGACAAATTTCGACATGGGTTCGTTTATTAATAATAAAATACTCTCTTCCGATCCGGAATGTCAGGTTTTGGCAAAATCATATTCGTTGTTGGAGATTTTAAAAAAAATCGATGGCCATTGCAAAGTAGAACCGAGCGAATTGGTATCCAAGTTACGCCGTTTGATGCCGCGGTTATATTCCATCGCATCATCTCCCCTCGCCAACCGAAATGAAATCCACATTGTCGTTGGGGTTGTTAGTCACATAAACGCCATTGGAAATAAAAGAAATGGCATTGCATCGAACTATTTGGCCCACGGTGCAAACATTGGGGAAGGCATTAGGGTTTTTGTGGTAAAATCCATGTTCGCATTGCCAACAAATGCCGAGTCAAATATTATAATGGTTGGACCGGGAACAGGAATTGCACCGTTTAGGGGTTTTTTACAAGAGAGACAATGCATGGTGGACAAAGGTGATAAAATCGGGAAAAGCTGGCTATTTTTCGGTGACAGAAACCGTGCAACGGACTTTTTATTCGAGGAAGAATTACAGGCATTTAAAGGTTCTGGCATTCTAACAAATCTGGATTTGGCCTTTTCGAGGGATCAGGAAAATAAAATATATGTTCAGGATAGAATTTGGGAACATCGCAAAGAACTCTGGTTATGGATTTCCAAAGGAGCCTATATTTACATTTGTGGCAATGCGTCTAAAATGGCAGTGGATGTCGAAAATACTTTAAAAAAAATAGCCATGGAGCTTAGCAACTTTACGGAAGATGAGGCCAATGGTTTTTTAAAATCGTTAAAGGACAATCGACGCTATCAAAAGGACGTTTATTAAAATTGACTGCTCTACCGAAGCTTTCCGTTGACGGATCGATTTCCTCCTTAAAATTTATCCCGTTGATGGAGCTTTCTGTAGTCGGACATGAGGCGCTTCTTGTCGACGGCTGTATAAATTTGGGTAGTGGAAATATCCGCATGGCCGAGCATTTCCTGTATGGAACGCAGGTCTGCTCCATTTTCTAGTAGGTGTGTAGCAAAGGAATGGCGTAAAGTGTGGGGAGTTACGGATTTTTCTATCCCTGCTAGTTTTATGTATTTTTTTAGGTGCATCCATACGGTTTTTCTGGATAGTTTGCGGCCTGTTATCCCTATGAAAAATGTGCTATCCGTTTTGGATTTTACGAATTTTGGACGTGCGACGGTTAGGTATCGTTCCAGCTTTGATTTGGCAATGGATCCAAATGGGACACTCCTTTCCTTCGCTCCTTTGCCGTGTACCCGAAGGAAACAGTTTTCAAAATCGACGGCCTGAATTTTAATATCACACAATTCGGACACTCTCAGGCCGCTGCTATAAATCAGTTCAAACATTGCACTGTCCCGCATGGTTAGTGGAGACTTTTCTCCATCTAATTCCAAAATTTTTGCCACTTCCTCCGATGCCAATGTGTCCGGCAATTTTCGCATACAGCGAGGACGTTTTAACTGTTTGGCAACGTCCAAGTTTGCCATATTTCGGGATTTTGCAAATTTGGAAAATGACCGCAAAGCGGACAACTTCCTTGCCACCGTGGCCGACGAACACCTAGATTTGTCTAGGAATGTTAGCCATTGGCGCAGTATTTCCAATGAAACTTCTGACCAGCTTTTTAGAGCGTGTTTCGAAAAAAACTCTACGAGAGCCGATAGGTCATTTTCATAACTGGCTACGGTATTTTTGCTACTTCCCTTTTCCAATTCCAGGTGCACAAGGAAGGCATCGATATCCTCTTTCAAAACTGATGACGTTTCATCCATCGGACTTTAAAATGCTTAGCTTGGCACGAAAACCTTCTTTCAATATCGACTGTACTTCGGATGGCAACCGTGACTTCTTTTTTTCGGTGTCATCGTCGGAAATGGCAATGGGTTGATTCTTTGCATCTTCAGATTTTAGTGCTCGAATGTCTTGTAGGATGGCATCGATGGCACGGGATTGTCCACGTTCAGCAGCCTTCAGTAGGGTGGTTTCAAAGTTTATGGTTTCGGAAATTCCAGTTTTGACGGATTCCTTTGACCGGTGAATTTCTTCCAATATCCGAACCATACGGTCGGGGTAATTGCCATCCCCATCCAAAATACTTTCCAGCTGTTCGTAAATCCTCGCTTCTACGTCGCACAAAACCCTGTACATGTCACAATTTTGCGATGAAATTTCATGGGAAATTTTTATGAGCTTTTTGTAGTCACCGTAGTAAATACTGCTAATTATGCCATCAATGGCATCATTATCGGCTAACCCATAGGCAAGGTTTATTGCTTCTAGGGTTATTTCGTTTCCACAAAAGGTTGCCATTCGGTCAAGAATCGATTCCGCATCTCTGACGCCACCATTGGCAAGGCGAGCAATTGTAAGGAGCGCGCTTTCGGAGATTTTTATTCCTTCGCTTTGGGCGATTGCGAATAATTTTTCGGCCAACGTGGCAATTGGTACGGGACGGAAAGAAAACCGTTGGCATCGAGATGCTATGGTAGGCAAAACTTTATGTGCCTCGGTGGTAGCAAAGATAAATTTTACGTGGGCCGGTGGTTCTTCGAGGGTCTTAAGTAACGCATTAAAAGCGGCATTTGATAGCATATGCACTTCGTCGATGATGTATATTTTATATTTGCATGAGATAGGAGCATACCGGCATTCTTCGCGAAGATCCCGAATTTGTTCGACGGAATTATTGGATGCTCCATCGATTTCTATGACGTCCAAGCAGTTTCCTGATGCTATGGAGTGTGAAATTTCATCGTCGGGGTCGAAATCTACGGAGGGCCCACCGCTAGCATTTAGGGCCATGGCCAATAGGCGGGCAGTAGTGGTTTTCCCCGTTCCCCGAGGGCCAACGAATAGGTAGGCATGGGCAACACGACCCATATTTATGGCATTGGTTAATGTCCTAACTATGTGATCCTGCCCAATGATTTCCTTAAAAGTTTTCGGACGCCAGCGAAGAGCAATTACCCGGTATTGGCTTTGACTTTTGTCTAAATTTCCTCCCACAAAACTTTTTTGCATAGAATCCTATGCTGTGCAAATCCTGCAAGTTATCTGTCCAAAGTAAAGTGATATCAAAATGCTCCGTGGGGAAAATTTTTGGGAAAAACTATGGTCAAATCCACAGGCCCGATTTCAAGCATGACAGCCATTCAATGTCCCTAATTTGGAATGAAATTTTATGAACATTCATTGGAAATATGATAAGGGAATCAAAATTTTTATAAAAAATTTTTACCCGCTGCTGCCTTTCGTGGGAACGGTGCTCAGGGCATATTTTGCATTTTTCCTAACCAAATTTTCTATAATATTTATTGACTGTGGGGAAAAATGGGAGATACTGTATAGAAGTGGTGATTTTAGGTAAAGATGTTACAAAACTCAAATAATATTTACGTAGGTGAGCATCGGCGCAGCCCGGACGAGAAGGGTAGGGTATTATTGCCGGCGAAATGGAGATTTGGGTCTGAGCAACATGAAGTATACATTGCCATTCCTAATCCATCCGGATGCATAATCGTTTATCCTCCCAAAATGGTAGAAAAATTGAGAGAAAAAGCTTCCAATGTAAGCCTAGGAGATAAAAAAGGGCAAAAAACCCTCACGAAACTTTTTTCAAAGGCTGATCAGCTTACCTGTGATAGCCAGGGGAGGATTTTGCTCAATCAAATGCTTTGTGCTCACGGAGGATTAAACAGGGAAATCCTGATGGTGGGTAATTTTGTAACTTTCAGCATTTGGGATCCGCTGAGGTACGAAAAATATTTGAGCAAGGATGAGGAAGAGGACGACGAAATCAGCGTAATCTTAACACAACTTGGACTATGATAGAAGAGGCACAGTTATTATTATCCCATTGTTCGGTCCTTTTGAACGATGTTGTAAAATGGCTAAATCCATCCAGAGGTGGACAGTTTTTGGACTGTACGTTCGGAGGGGGAGGACATAGTGAAGCCTTGTTGCAGGCCAATGAAAAGAATTTTGTCTATGCCATCGACTGCGATCCAAGTGCTAAGCAACGAGCCCAAAAGCTTTCGCTGACCTACAGTAATTTTAGATTTTATCAGGTTAATTTTTCCGAGGTTGGCTGCCTGCGTATGCCCCCACTAGATGGCATCGTAATGGATTTAGGCGTTTCATCCTTTCAACTTGATGACGAAAGCAGAGGGTTTTCTTTTAAATATCATAGTCCATTGGACATGCGCATGGATAACGGCCATGGGATCACGGCGGCGGACTTTCTATACAAGGCCAGTGAACGGGAATTAATAACAGCCGTTAGGGATTACGGAGAGGAGGAACATTGGAAAAAAATCATCTCTGTTATTTTGGACAACAGAAAAAGTCCGGATATGAAATATGCCGATAGTTTTGCTAAAATCATTTCCGGTTGTATTCCAAAGAAAAAGGGACAAAAAATTCATCCAGCTACGAAAACATTTCAAGGGATAAGAATTTTCATCAACGATGAGTTGGGCTCCCTAGAAACAGCACTGCCAATTTTATTCGACAAATTGGCGGTAGGTGGACGACTAGCTGTGATCAGTTTTCATTCACTAGAGGACAAAATCGTTAAAAAGTTTTTCAACCAAATGGCCGGAAAAGCGATCGACAAATTCGATAGTCAACCCCAACAGAATCGGGTTTCCTATGCCAATATTTTAACGAAAAAGCCGATTACTTCCGATGAGACCGAAGTTGGTTGTAATCCGCGCAGCCGATCTGCCAAATTACGCATTTTAGAAAAAACACGCAGCATACTAGATTGAATATGAGAAACAAGTCAGACAGATTTTTTCAAATTTGTACATTGTTGTGCATAGGCAGTGTTTTTATGTCATTTTTTCTGTCTTTGTTTTTGGTTAAAGCGAGGCAAAATATAATATCATGTGGGCGAAAAATATCAGAATATGAAGGGGTTTTATCCCTATACGTCACAAAAAACACAGAACTGGATACGAAAATTTTAAAACTTAGTTCTACCCAGTCTCTACGTGAATTCATCGAAGCAAATGGTCTTGTGATGGCAGATGTGCACAATATGGTAAAAGTGTCAAAAACAGATGTCAGTTTTTATGCTTTAAACCATTCAGGTAACAAAGTCGCAAATCAATTTTCCCAGGAAAAATTTCCAAAACAAACTAGTCTAACCATGCGTAATTAATAAAATTACGACAATTGTAATAGTAAAAACGCACCATCCTCTAGCGGTGCGTTTTTAATTTATTACAATACCCACGAAAAATAGATAACGTTTGTTAAAGTTATACTTTACTTAGGAATTGATCTTTGTAGCTTCAGCTTCAGCAAGATGAGACAGCATACAATTTTTCGAGAATCTTCGATCTCGGGTACGTCGTTGCATACGGGGCAGCACACAACGATGACTATAAAGCCCGCCGAACCGAACACTGGCATAGTTTTTAGAAGGATCGATTTGGTTGGAAAGCCCGAAATCATTCCCAACGTTGCGAATTTAGGGGAACTAGTCCGCTCCACGTCACTGATATCGGGCGGCGTTACAATTTGCACCGTTGAGCATATTCTTTCCGTACTATACGCCATGAAAATTGACAATGCCATCATTGAATTGAACGGGGATGAACCTCCAATTTTAGATGGTTCCGCGAAACATTTTCTAAATTTAATATTACAGGCGGAGACGGTAGAACAGGATGCCGAAAGGAAAGTTTTTGAGCTCAGAGAACCCATAACCGTTACGAGGGGGAACCGCTCATTGGTGGCACTGCCCTACGACGGCTTAAAAATAACAGCAACCCTGGTAGATGACCATGGGCTATATACACAACATCTATCAATCGACGTTGACTCGGAATCGTTTATTGCCGAAATTGCTCCAGCAAGGACTTTTGTACATTACGAAGATATTGAAGACCTGTTAAAAATAGGACGAGTGCGAGGAGGAACCATAGATTCTGCGATAGTGATCAAAGGAGAGCAAATTTTGTCGAAGGAACCATTGAGATTCAAGGATGAATTTGTTAGGCATAAAATCTTGGACATAATCGGGGATATTTCACTGATTGGGCGTCCATTGAAAGCTCACATCATTGCCATTCGCCCCGGACACTCAATGAACGCTGAGTTGACAAAGGAAATATATGCCCAAAGAAAGCTAATCGAATCCGGCCAAAAGTTACTTCCCAAATCTCCCGCTGGCCCCCTTGTCAGTTCGAACATCGGTTTCGATATTAACAGAATCTTGAATTTATTGCCACACAGGTATCCATTCATTATGGTTGACAGGGTTACCGAAATTATAGGGAAAGATGAACTTCGTGCCATAAAAAATATCACAATCAATGAACCGTACTTTGTTGGACATTTTCCTGGGCAACCAGTTATGCCCGGTGTGTTGCAACTTGAAGCGATGGCACAGGTAGCTGGCGTTTTAATGCTAAATAATATCGGCCCTGAAAATAATAAAATAGCCTATTTTATGAGTTGCGACAAGGTTAAGTTCCGCCAGGCGGTAACTCCGGGAGATCAACTTGAAGTGCATGTCAAATTACTCAAGCAAAAAGGGGGCAAAATAGGTGTTGCAGAGGCAACGTGTAGAGTAGGGGACAAAGTAGTTTCTTCGGCCCAATTAATGTTTATGCTCGTAGGGGCTAGGGAGTAGCTATGTCAACAATTATTCATTCGACTGCAGTAGTTGAAAAAGGGGCAAAATTGGCCAATGATGTTCGCATTGATGCCTATGCCTATGTGGGGAAAATGGTATCATTGGGCAAAGGAACGCATGTTTGTCACCATGCCACCGTAGATGGAAGAACCCAAATGGGAGAAAATAACAAAATTTACCCATATGCATACATTGGGGGTCCGACCCAGGATTTGAAGTATGCGGGAGGATTTCCTGGCCTAAAAATAGGCAACAATAACACATTTCGGGAGTATTGTACGGCACACACAGCCACGAAAGAAGAAAGTGAGACGATTTTAGGTAATGGCAATGTATTTCTTGCCTATGCCCACGTTGCTCACGATTGCATCGTAGGTAATAACGTAATAATGGGTAGCCAAGCTGCCTTGGGTGGACATGTTGTTCTCCATGACTTCACGAACATTGGATGGGGGGTGGGCGTACACCAATTTTGTAGAATTGGTAAATATTCAATGGTTGGTGCCTCATCGAAAAACACACAAGATGTTCCTCCCTATATGCTGGCCGAGGGCAATCCCTCAAGGGTTCGATATCCGAACGTTGTAAATTTACAGAGGAATAATTTTTCTGACCAACAGATTTCGCAGGTAAAAAAAATATTCAAAATTTTCTATCTAAGCGGATTAAACAAGACACAAGCTATTAAAAAGATTAAGTCTGAAGTCACTGTGTCCGACTTGCTGGATGAGTTTTTGAGTTTCGTAGATTCTACTTCTCGCGGATTTGCATAAAACTCGTAAAATAATATGTTGCCTTTCTTAAGGTATTTGCTAGTCTCAAAACCCCGGAGGAGGTTAATGTATGAAATGGAGAGATTTTATGGGTGATGGTGAGGTCGAACTACGGGTTCCAGCTGAAAATGAAACCTACAGCGTCTTCAAATATGAAATCGATGAAAAGGTTTCCGTTCAGGATGAAAAATTTAATGAGGCCCTATCTTCATTTGAAGGAAATACTGAAGTCTATTGCGACTGGTTACAAACATTAGCGGAAAACTAATCCCCTAGGTCATTAGCTAGCCGTTGCTTAAGTTTAGTTCTCCTTCTTCATAAAAAGAGAAATACAGATGGGATGTTGATTTGTATAATCCCAATAGGCGAAGTTTTTTCCAGGTATAATGGCGGAGAAAGAGGGATTCGAACCCTCGGACCCCATTTTGTGAGATCACCTTCTTAGCAGGAAGGCGCTTTCGACCACTCAGCCATTTCTCCATTGCCACCAGCAGGAATAAATAAAATGTTCAATTGTGCAAGTACAAGTAATATAATATTTGAAGACATTTCATTACGTGAGCCTGTTTTACCATCTTTTTGCATCAGAAAAACAAGGTAAATCATGGCTTCAAAACTAATTTCTGTAAAAAAAGGCTGAACTAGTCGCTATGCTTAAAATAGTAGTCCGTTTTTTTGCCAAACAGTCCACATAGCCATCCCAAAGAAGTTGTTATATGTAAAATAGCAGTGGCAGGAGGTTTGGCTCCTCCAAGTGGCAGAAAAGGTAAAATCAGGCATCTCCACATAATGTTTGAAATTTCTCTCAATGTACGTTTTACTATTCCAAAGCTATAATGCCTAACCACCATTACGTCGGTAATCCCAGTATCAAACCATCGCCTTAGCAGATATTTAAACGTACTTCTCCCCTTGGGAAATTTTTCGATTACAATAGCCTGAGGAGCAGATGTAAATTTTGCTCCCTGAAGTAGAGCATCAAATGAAAATATTAAATCTTCCCGCCCAGAAAAATTGAAAGCATTATTAAATCGTATATTTCCCCCATCAGAGTCTACCAAATTAGTTGAAAATAAGCAATTGTTGGTAGGTAATAAATTAACGGAAATATTCGCAGGTTCTTTACGATTAGGCCAAAGTTTCTTGACAATGGGTGATGAGCCCATCGAGAGTAACCTATAAACTGTCCCGGCAACACCATCGGATCCTGACTCTTTGAATGCCTTATACAATTCCACGAGCCACTCCCGTGCTACAATTTCATCGTCGTCGAACATGGCAATGGCTGTTGCACGCAATTTTAGTGCTTCTTCTATTACCCGATTTCTAACATGGGCAAGCCCTCGGTTCTTTTCCACGAAATAATGACATTTGAACGGCATATCGGGAGCATAGGCATCGAAAATATATTTTGCTCCCCCATTTTCATCGTTGTCAACCAGGATAAATTCAACTTCCGTCTTTTCTGGGATATCGATTTGTGCTAGGCTGTCCAATGCTTCTTTTAAAGGTTCATGGCGATTAAAAGTGCACAACCCAATAACAATTCTATCGTTAGAGTCTCCCATTTGCCATTTCCTTTTATTTAGTGTCTGCTTCCATTTTCATCGTGAGAAGAGTGAGAAGCGATAAAAATTTTATCAGCATCCACTTTGGGAGGAACAAACCGCTTATTGCCATCGGCAGTTACCAATGCAACATCCGAATTCATATGCTTTTCTACGGAAGATTTCCAAAGAATATCCTTTGCTTCTTCATTGGCAGGATCCAGTTCCATGGCTTCTTTGGCGATTTTTGCAGCCTGATCAAATATTTTTTCTTTGAGGTATGACTGTGCTATGACGATTAAATCTTCCAGTTCAGCCCCCATTTCCATTATTTTTTTTGACACAAATGTTACCAATTTGTGGTACCCAGCACCATAGGCTGCGTATAAAATATTTCTAAGGGCAAATTCACTCGAGGGATTGATATCCAGTAAGTTTTCAGCAGTATCGATCATCTGGTCATAGTTTCCTTTTGCCTTACAAATTAATAGTTTTATGGCGAAGAAAATAAATTTAATCCCACCGAACACAGAAGTGGAAACGGGAAATTTTTCCCTTAGTTCTTGTATCGCTGTCCTTGCTGCGATATCTTGGGGATTAATAGCCAAGGCCTCGCGATACAAAAATTTAGCATAGATAAAATCATCGTCGTCACCAATGGCTTTTTGTGCCCTTGCTAGAATGTCACTTTCTGTCTCTTCCTTTTGCATGATTTACAAAATTGAAGCCGAAATTCCATTATCCTTCATGCGGTCAATTATGGATTTTTTCAAGTCTTTCCAAGCATCGTTGACTACTTCCTGATCCGGTGCTTCAACCAATACCCGCAACTTTGATTCGGTACCGGAGTATCGAACTAATACGCGGTGAGGAGGCGGTAATTTTGAATCTATCTTCTCGATATCCTCATTTAGACCCTTAATATCCGAAAGTGGTGTCTTAGTATTCACAGACACATTAAAAGATTTTTGAGGAAATAAGGCAATCTTTGTTTTTAGTTCAGACAGCCTAATATTATTCCTGGTGACAATATCTAACACAAGCAGTGCTGCTGCTATACCATCTCCAATGGGAGAAATTTTTCTAAAAATTAGATGCCCGGAATTTTCTCCTCCAAAATAACAGTTATTTCGTACCATCATTTGATAAACATTTCTGTCCCCTACATCACATCGAAGGACATTTATGCCCGCGGCTTGTAAATGTTTGTCGAGCCCTAAATTGCTTTGAATTGTGGTTACCATTGACCTATTCGGCAACGCATTGGTCGTCTGTAGGTGACTGGCGACTATGCCCAGGAGAATATCTCCATTGATTTTTTCTCCAACTTCATCGAAAATTACCACCCGATCACCATCACCATCATGGGCGATTCCAATGACAGCTGGCGTTTGTCGCATTAGAGTTGTCAAAGTTTCAGGATGTTCGGTACCACAAGCATCGTTTATATTTTCTCCATTCGGATGATTCCCTATCTGTATTACTTGAGCTCCGAAATGTTCGAAGATTTCTTTTGCCACTTCATAGGTTGCTCCATTGGCAGAATCCAAGGCGATTACTGTTTTAGAGAGTGCTCCAGCTGGCAAAAAATTTTTGTATTGGTTACAATAATTTTGATTCGCTTCACCGTGAAATTCTATCACCTGTGGCCTTTGGGGAGCAATGTTGGTAATATTTTTCAATATTTGTTCCAATTCTTCTTCTTCCGTGACCGTAAATTTTTCCCCCCTTGCATTGAAAAATTTTATACCATTGTCACTTGCTGGATTGTGAGATGCAGTAATTGCAATACCAATGTCCGACTTTGTGTACTGAGTCATTTTGGCAATGGCCGGAGTCGGCAAAATGCCGCAGTCAAATACTTTGACGTCCTTTGAAAATCCTCCGATAAACGCTTTTTGCAACACAATTCCTGATTTTCGAGTATCCCGCCCCACGCAAGTGGAAAGATCTTTTCTGTTATGCTTTTTGATTGCAAACAGTTCAATCGCATTTGCCAATCTACGAAAAAATTCTTCACAGATTAGGCCTGTTCCAAATTTTCCCCTTATGCCATCTGTTCCAAAATATTTCATTGGTTAAAATAAACCTAATGTTACAAATAAAAAGGATTCGTTTTACTTTGAAAAGCCAAGATATGCGTATCATTCTATTTCAAAATGATAGCTTAGTATTTTTTGTCCCGCAGATTGGACATTCGCAAATTTCAATATCCGATTTGTTTAGGTAAAATTCTCCACACTTTTTACACCAAAACAGTCGGTTGTTTCCTTTTAGATATAGTGCCTTTTCACTAACTTCGATTACCAACAACGCCAAAATCATGGCACTGCTTGATAAAAGCAAAGAAAAATCACAAAAAATCATACAATTTTATTTACTCTTTTTCATGGTGGCAGTCTTAGTCTTTGGCGTACTTTTAGTAGTTTTTGGTACATTTTTGTCGGGCGTGGGAGTTGTCTCCTCCTTAACTACATCGGAAACTACTTTTTGTTTCTGTTTGGGTCTTTTGGATGGAGTGTTGGATGGAGTGGCTTTCTTTGTCTTTGCAGCATTTCGCTTCTTCGACTTAGCATAGCCAACGTCACCACCCAGAACCAACTCTATAATAGCCATTTTAGCAGCATCACCCGTCCGTGGCATGAGTTTATAAATCCGTGAGTATCCACCATTTCTTTTAGCAAACTCACTCGCCCTATCATTAAACAAGATGGCCACAGCATCTTCATCTTTTATCCGGGTGATTGCTAAACGGCGGTAGTGTAACTTCTGGGCTGAATCCTCTGCCAGATAGGCTTTTTTGGCCATTGTGATTATTTTTTCGACGAATGGGCGTAATGCTTTTGCTTTCGCCAAAGTAGTTTCTATTTTTCCATGGCGCAACAACGCTGATGCCAAGTTTGCCATCAGGGCCTCGCGATGTTCTTTCGTACAACCCAACAAAAATCTATGTTTTCCGTGACGCATTTTCTCCTTAAAGCTATGTTAAAATTGAATCCTTACCTATCCAGCAGACGCTCTTCTACTTTCATTCCAAGCGAAAGCCCAATCTCTTCCATTTTTTCTTTGATCTCATTCAAAGATTTTTTACCAAAATTCCTATATCTTAACATTTCAGCTTCCGTCTTCATGACCAACTCTCCGACCGTCATAATATTAGCATTATTTAGACAATTGGCAGCACGAACGGACAGCTCGATCTCATTGACGCTCATGTTAAGAAGCTTGTGGAGACGGTTTTGGTCATCATCGGCTTCCTTGCTAGCATCTTCAAAGGCTATATCTCCCGCAGCGGCTGTATCAAATACATCCAAATGCCGTCGTAAAACGGCGGCAGCTTCTTTAAGAGCTTCGGAAGGTGTAATTCTTCCATCGGTCCAAATTTCCAAAACCAACTTATCATAGTCTGTGATCTGACCAACACGGGTATCTTCGACGGTATACTTAGTGAGAGTAACCGGACTGAACAATGCATCCACGGGAAGAAGGCCTATTTCCATTCGCCGTTCATGCTGTGATCCAAGAAAATATCCACGACCAACCCGTAATTCAAGCTGTGCAGTAAATTTCTGTTTTCTGTCCAAGGTACAAATGATCTGGTCCGGATTCAAGATTTCAAATGTTCCATCGCCGATGATGTCACTGGCAAGCACGGGGCCTTCACGATTAACGTCAATGGTGAGAACAAGTGGCTCGTTGCCTTCTTTTTTGAATAAAACCCTTTTTATATTTAAAATGATATCTGTGATATCTTCTTTTATGCCGGGAACGCTTTGAAATTCATGGCTAACGCCATCTATTGTAATAGCAACCACCGCAGCTCCCTCTATAGAACTCAGCAGAATCCTGCGCAATGCATTGCCAAGGCTATGGGCAAAACCTGCCTCAAGTGGCTCAGCAACAAACATAGCATAGGTATCTGTCGCAGTTTGTTCAACCTTATACAGCTTATCAGGTAATTCAAATTGATGCAACACCTTCATAGAAACTTTCCAAAAAACTAAAAATTAACGACTATAAAATTCAACGATGAGTTGTTCATTTATTTCCTGCGAAATTTCCTCACGTTCTGGCTCACGGTTTACCATACCACGTAACAATGCTGAATTGAATTCAAGCCATGCGGGAACACTACGGGCACGGTTTAATTCGCAATTACGCACAACAATTTGACGGGATGAAGACCTTTCGGCAATTTCTACAACTTCGCTAGCCTTACAAATATAGCTCGGAATATTAACTTTTTTCCCATTTACACGCACATGGCCATGGGTAACAAATTGCCTAGCTGCGGCACGACTCCTTGCAATTCCAAAATTATAAATGACATTATCCAGCCTCATTTCGAGCAATTTCAAGAAAGCAACCCCCGTGATCCCAGGTCGGCCCTTAGCAATCTCAAAATATAACCGAAATTGTTTCTCCGTTAGACCATACATGTAGCGGACTTTTTGTTTTTCCATAAGCCCAATCGAATAATCTGAAACCTTTCGACGCAAACGGGGCCCATGCATACCGGGAATGTACGGCTTTCGCTCCTCCGCATTCCCAGGAGGGAAAACCGACATCGCAAATCTTCGATTGATTCTAGCTCTTGGACCTATATATCTTGCCATAAATAAAAAACTCCTAAATTTCGAAGGTTAAGGCCTTCTTACTTTTCTTGGACGACATCCATTGTGGGGAATCGGTGTGACATCAATAATTTCATCGATGATAAGACCCAATGCTTGAACCGTCCTAATCGCAGCATCGCGCCCCATGCCAGGCCCCTTAACCTTTATGCTAACTTCTTTCATCCCATGTGACATTGCTGTTTTACCGGCATCTTGTACGGCCATTTGGGCTGCATAGGCCGTCGATTTTCTGGATCCACGGAAATTACATTTCCCCGCACTGGCCCATGAAATTATGCTGCCATTTGGGCTTGCAAAGGATACCTTCGTGTTATTAAATGTGGCCAGAATATTACAAATTCCCTTGGTAATATTTTTACACTTTTTTGCTTTTCTTACCGTTGTATCAACAACGTCGTCAAATAGGGAAGCAGTCTTTTCACTTTTTTCTTCCGTGGTAGCAACTTTTGCATCATTATTTTTGTCTTCGCTCATTTATCTAGATCCTTTTTATTCCAATTATTTTGTTTCTTTTTTCAGAACTCCAACTGTCTTTCGAGCACCTTTTCTGGTACGCGCATTTGTTGATGTTCTTTGCCCTCTAACTGGTAATCCCTTGTAATGTCTCAACCCGCGGTAGCACTTTATGGCCTGTAATCTTTTTAAGTTTGCCACGATTTCCCTGCGCAAATCACCTTCTATTTTCCATCCGGCAGAATTGATAAAAGAAGTAATCTTATTAATATGCTCTTCGTTCAATTCACGGGCGCGCATGTCGGAAATGATTCCTGTTGCTTCCAATATCATTGCTGAACGAGCAGGACCTATTCCTTGAATATACTGCAATGCATAGCCGACTTTTTTACTATCGGGTATATCAACTCCTAAAATACGAGGCATGATTTCTTACCATTAAAGTTTTTAACAAATCGAATTCCAAAATCATTTTTTATCTAAAGTCAAGATTTCTGGCAAAGTCTCGGTAATTAAAATTGTATGTTCACAGTGAACGGCCAGTTTCCCATCCACAGTTTTAACCGTCCAACCATCATCGGCGATAAAAACTTTTTCACTACCAAAGGTAAACATTGGTTCTATGGCCAATGTCATTCCGGGTTTCAAAATTGGTCCCTTCCCGGGAGGACCAAAGTTTGGAATTTGTGGATCTTCGTGCATGTTTTTACCGACCCCATGGCCCACAAAATCCCTCAAAATGCCATACCTATTTTTTTTGGCATGTTTTTCTATGGCATGGGAAATATCTCCGACCCTGTTGCCAGCAATCGCCTGGGCAATGCCAAGCTCCAGGGCTTCTTCCGCTACCCTGACAAATCGATCAACTTCCTTTGAAACATTCCCTATGCGCACGGTTTTCGTATTGTCCCCGACATATCCATTATAAAAAACGGCAACATCTATGCTAACTATATCTCCATCTTTCAAAAATACACTTTTGGAAGGGATGCCATGGACGACTTCATCGTTTAGGGAAATACAGGAATAGGCCGGGTATGGAGTTCTACCGCCAGGATGATAGTAGAAACTGGCACTCTGGGCTCCAAGTTCCATCATCAAGTCTCGCCCGAAACAATCCAAATCGTAGGTACTAACTCCCACATCGGCATATTCGGCCATTGCATGCAAAATTCTAGCAGCCACCGCACCTGCCGAACGCATTTTTACAATCTCCTCCGCTGTTTTTATTGTGATCATTTGCAATGCCCCTTCCCATGGCAAACGACGATCCACGTAATAATTATTCCCAATAGGACAGCCATGGCGGCATAAACAATCCTGCGAGTCTTGGAAACATCGTTTGGGGATTCAATTTTACTGTTCGTTCGAATCTTTATCTTTTTTAGAAATCCGTCATAATTTTTTTGCAACAGATGGCCTTCTATTTGCTTCATGGTATCAAGGACAACACCAACCGAAATCAACGTCCCCGTTCCCCCAAAAAATAAAGCAACGGAATAGGAAATACCAAATGAAAAAAATAACAAATCTGGTAATAAGGCTACTGCCGTCAGAAATACCGTTCCTGCAAACGTCAGACGGGTCATGACAAAGTCTAAAAATGTTGCCGTAGCCTCCCCCGGCTTAATCCCTGGGACGTACCCTCCGTTCTTTTTCAATTCATCCGCTATTTGGGTAGGTCGAAACATTATCGATACCCAAAAATAGCTAAAACACAAAATGAGCAAACCATACAAAATGTAATAGGTGGTTGAACCATGGCTCAAAACCATGGAAGCTTTTTGAAAAAACCTTATGCCCGTTGCAGCTCCCACATAGGCAAATATCTGTTGGGGAAAGAGTAATATGGCACTTGCGAAAATTACCGGCATGACTCCGGAATAGTTAATTTTCAAAGGAAGATAAGAGGACTGGCCTGCATACATTTTACGTCCAACTATGCGGGAAACATACTGTACCGGGATTTTCCTATCCGCTTGAGTAACGGATATCATAAGAGCTACCACAGAAATTAATAGTGTTAGCATTAATACCCCATGCCATAGGCCGAAAATCTTTGGCATTCCCGCGGAGACTTTGAACATTTTGACCGCCTGGATGATGGCTCCAGGCATTGAAGATAAGATCCCTGCAGCTATGAGGAGAGAAATGCCATTCCCTATGCCAATCTGGGAAATTTGCTCTCCAATCCAGACCAAAATCAACGTACCGGTCGTCAAAAATATTGTGGACGTTATGAAAAAGGACACGCCATCTTTTATAATAATATTGCCATACTGATTGGCATTAAATCCATAGAAAAGCTTGTCAGGATAGTTAGCCAGGGCCATAACTAAAAGCCATCCTTGAATAAAACAAACGACGACCGTCAAATAGCGGGTATACTGTGCTATTTTTTGCCTACCCACCTCTCCTTCATGTTGCAACCTAGCCAATGCTGGATTTATGGCCCCTAGAAGCTGCATGATGATGGATGCGCTTATGTAGGGCATAATGCCAAGCCCAAATATGGCCCCCTTTAATAGGGCTCCTCCCGTGAACATGTTATAGAGGTCCATTATTCCACCCGACACGGAAGCTTTGGACATCATAAAATTTGTAAGTGGCAATGGATCCAAACCGGGCAACGGAATGCTGGCCCCAACACGAGCAACAAACAACAATGCTAGCGTAATAAGAATCCTATTGCGCAGATCTGTAATTTTAAAGCAATTTGCAAAAGCTGATAACATCTTACATCACCATTATTTTTTCTGTGATTCATCCAACAAAATCACGGCCTTACCCCCTGCATTTTCTATGGCTTCAATGGCACTTTTAGAAAATTTATCGGCAATCACCGTAATTGGTTTGGAAAGTGTTACACCTCCAAGAACTTTAACCAAAATTTCACTATTTTTGATCAATCCCCGCCGTTGCATACACGGCTTATCCACGGTATCAAGTTGAAGATCAACAAGATCTTGTAAATTCACGATAGCGAATGGTACACGAAACCTTTCATTGGAAAATCCACGGATTGGAAAATGTCTGTAAAATGGAATACCGCTGCAACATGGTGCTGGGCTATATCCAGCACGAGCTTTGCCTCCCTTATGGCCCCGCCCTGCAGTTTTCCCCTGACCGGAACCAACTCCCTTACCTCGCCGCTTGGTATTTTTTGAGTAAGCTAAAATCTTTGGCAATTCATTAAGTTTCATTGGTTAAATCCTTCTATATAATTTCATCGCCAGTCGCAGCTCGCATCTGTTTGATTAGTGCATAGCTCCGCATCTTCCCTAGCGCATCCAAGGTTGCATTGACTACCGCAATCTGATTATTCGACCCCATCGATTTCGTCAACACATCTTTTATGCCCAACATTTCAAGAACGGCACGGACTCCACCGCCAGCGATAACACCTGTACCGGGAGCCGCTGGGCGCAGTAAAACACGACCTCCATCGGAAATGCCCATGGCCATGTGGGGAACAGTAGCTTCATTTAATTGAAACGATGTCATATTTTTTTTCGCCCGTTCGGTCCCTTTTTTAATCGCTTCAGGAACTTCCTTTGCTTTTCCATATCCAACTCCTATTCTTCCCTTTTGATCTCCAACGACAACCAATGCGGCAAATCCAAACCGCCTACCCCCCTTGACTACCTTTGCGCAACGGTTTACATGAATAACCTTTTCTTTTAACTCCCCGCGCTCAGCCTTTGCCGAATGACTACCGTCATTTCTCTGCTTTTTGCGAAAATTATTGGTCTTTTTTTCCGATTTTTTAAAATCACTCATATTTCAACCTACATACTAAAACAACAAACCTGCTCCACGAACTGCATCGGCAAAACTTTGTATACAACCATGATATTTTCGTCCTCCTCTGTCAAACACAACCTGCTTTATTCCAAAAGAAATAGCCTTTTCTCCAAACATTTTCCCCAAAAAACTCGCTCCAGCAACATTGGCAATTGCCTTTTGCGCCTTCGCTTCCTTCGCCAAAGTACTTAAAAATACCAGCGTACTCCCAACTTCATCATTTACGCACTGGGCATAAATGTGTTTTCCGGAAAATCTCACAGACAACCTAGGTCTTATGGCAGTGCCAATGATGTATTTCCTTACCCGTTTTTTCCGTTTTTCTCTGCGTACTTTTTTATCAATTTGCATACTTTTAATCCTCAAAACAACATCATTTTATGCCGTTTTCTTTCCTTCCTTGCGTCTCACAAATTCTCCCACTATTCTAACTCCTTTACCCTTATAAGGTTCCACGGGATAAAACCTTTTTATATCGGCAGCCACTTGACCAACAAGCTTTTTATCAATGCCTTTCACGGCAACCTTTGTCCCCGATGGATCAATTTCGAGCTTAATACCATTTGGGATGGTATATAAAATATCATGGGAGTACCCAAGGTTAAGGTCTAAAACATTTTGCCCTTTCATTGCTACTTTAAATCCAACGCCGCTTATTTCAAGATTCTTTGAATATCCGTTTACAACGCCGGCCACCATCGAGTCTATTATGGACCTAACGGTCCCATGCATCATGCAAGAATGTTTGTCATTTTCATCCCTACAACACACACATATTTCATCGTCCACCTGTTTAATGATGACGGAATCATCGAAAGTTTTTTCGTTTTTACCCAATGGACCTTCGACGATTACATGGCTGCCATCAACAACAACCTTCACCTTCGAAGAAATACATATGGGAGACTTGCCTATCCTACTCATTTTTTTATTTACCTACAAAACATAACATATCAGCTCGCCACCGACTCCCAATTGTTTGGCCGCTTTCCCCGATAAAATGCCTTTGGAAGTAGATAAAACGCACTCACCCATCCCTCCCAAAATCGATGGGGTTTTTTCTTTGGAAGCATATTGACGGCGACCTGGCTTTCCAATTCTACCAATTTCAGTGATGGCAGCGACTCCATTCACATACTTCAAAAATACCCTCAGTATCACATGCCCTTCGGCCGTTTGTTCTTTCCCAAAGTCCTTTATATACCCCCTATCTTTGAAAATTTTTGCTATCCCATCCTTTAAAGCTGACCACTGCACGCAACAACTCGCTTTATTTGCCCTACTAGCATTTCTCAAGATTGTTATAAAATTACCAACAACGTCCATTTTTTCCTCACTCAAAATTACCACGATGACTTTGTTATTCCTGGAATTTCACCAAAAGATGCCATCTCCCTCAACTGCAGTCTTGAAATTCCAAACCACCCATGAAAGCCCCTTGCCCGTCCAGTTATAGCACATCTATTTCTTACCCTGACCCTTGAAGAGTTTCTCGGCAATTTGGCCAGTTTCCTTTGAGCATCGAAATAATCCTTATCCGACAAATTAACATCCAATAGCTTACGCTTCAACTCCTTTCGTCGTTCGGCATAAAGAGCTACCAGCTTTATCCTTCTATTATTCCTAGCAATTGCAGATTTTTTCGCCATACGTTAAAATACCTTCCGAACTCTATGATTTTTTCCTAAACGGCATTCCAAATTTTGACAACAAAGCGTGTCCTTGTTTATCATCATTGGTCGATGTAACAAAAGTTATGTCCATTCCAACTAGCTTTCTTTCCCGATCTATATTTATCTCAGGGAAAATTGTGTGATCGTTTATTCCCATATTATAATTTCCATGGCCATCCATCCTGTTGGATACACCACGAAAGTCACGAATTTTAGGCAACGTAATGAAGATCAATTTTGACAAAAACTCGTACATATTATCGGCACGTAACGTAACCATCGTCCCCACGGTCATTCCCTTCCTCAATTTAAAATTCGAAATGCTTTTTTTTGCCTTCGTTAGAACGGACTTTTGCCCAGCTATTAGTGAAATTTCTTTCTGAATTTCCTGGATTAACGTTTTGTCAGCATCGGCATTGATGGCTGAATTTATCACTATTTTTTCTAATTTAGGAATTTGGTGACAATTTTTCAATGCGAACTCCCTTGCAAGTTCAGCGAAAATGCGCTCGTCGTATATTTTTTTAAAATATGGCTTTGGCTTGTTCATTCGAAAATCCATCTATTCATCACTATGCTTGAAACACCCAAAAAAAATTGCTAAAAAAATCAAGCATTTTTATTCTTCTTTGCACCTTCCGACCCATTTTTCATCGATTTCCGAGCAACATTTGACAAATGAATAGGCATTAGCTTATCAATAATTGTCCCATTGGGATACTCCTGCGACTTGCGCATGTGTCTCCTCGCAACGGCGACACCTTCGACAATGACTTTATTTTTCCCCCGCAGAACCTTGATCACTTTCCCGGTTTGATTTTTAGCATCCCCTGCTAGGACTACAACCTCATCACCTCTTTTTAATGTTTGCTTCATATTACCTCCAGGGCCAACGAAATTATTTTGGTGAAATTCTTTTGCCTCAATTCCCTCGCTACCGGGCCAAAAATTCTGGTACCCTTTGGATTTTTTTTATCATCTATTATGACACAAGCATTGCTGTCAAACCTCAAATAACTTCCATCTTCTCGTCTGATTGGGTACTTAGTCCTTACTATTACGGCAGACACAACGGCTCCTTTTTTTATGGTAGATTCTGGAATACTCGACTGAACGCTACAAATAATTATATCTCCAGCGGTAGCAGTTCGCTTATTTTGGCCCAGTCGCCTTATCATTTTGACCTGTTTGGCTCCTACATTATCTGCGACCTCTAAAATGCTTTCCTGCTGTAACATGATATTTGTTTCCTTCATATGTTAATATTGGAAGCTGTACTTATTATGCTCCCTACGCGCCAGCGTTTCAATCTGCTCAATGGTCTTGTCTCGAAGACGCGAACGGAATCTCCGACGGCACACTTGTTATCCTCATCGTGAACATAGATGACGGTTTTACGCTTAACCTCTTTCTGATAAACGGAGTGGGGGGTTTTGTAAAAACAAGCAACCTTTATCGTTTTATTGCCTGACTTTTGGACGACATTTCCCACAAAAAACTTTCTAAAATTTCTTTTGCTCTTATTTTCCATAACCTAATCCTTGCTCTGGCGTGATTTTAGGCCCATAAGCCTAGCTATGTTACGCCTTATTTCAGAAAACCTATGAGTTTTTTCCAATTGTCCAATCTTACGCTTCAACTTCAAACGTATGAGTTCATCACGCAATTCCATTTCCTTTTGGCAAATTTCCTGATAGGTCAAATTAATAAAATCCTTATTTTTCATATATTTCCCTATTAGATCTGTTCTTCACGGCAGATGAAACGACAATGGACCGGTAATTTACAGTCGGCTAACCGTATGGCCTCGCGAGCCAACGTTGCTGAAACACCAGCAACCTCAAAAATAATACTTCCCGGCTTGATGATTGATACCCAATATTCCACTCCACCTTTCCCCTTTCCCATACGGGTTTCAGCCGGCTTTTTAGTAATCGGCTTTTGCGGAAACAAACGCATCCAAACTTTTCCTTTTCTCTTTAGATGCCTATTAATGGCAATACGAGCAGCTTCCAATTGAGCGGACGTAATACTTCCACGTTCAAAGGATTGTATGGCAAAATCACCAAACGCGATAGTATCGCCGCCTTTAGCAATTCCCCGATTGCGCCCTTTATGCACCTTCCTATATTTGGTTTTTGACGGTAATAAATTGCTCATAATAGGTACTATTTATCCGATTTTTTTTCGAGAAAATACTTCCTCTTTTTGATTAAACAGCCAACACTTAATCCCTATTTTCCCTGCGGACGTATTAGCCTCAGCAAAACCATAGTCGATATTAGCCCTTAGCGTGTGTAAAGGCACACAACCCTCCTTTTGTTCTTCCGTCCTAGCGATTTCGGCACCCCCAAGTCGCCCGGAACAGCGAACTCTTATGCCATTAGCGCCAAAACTCATAGCCGACTGAACAACTTTCTTGAGAGCACGCCTAAAAGCAATCCGGCGTTCTATTTGCATCGCAACGTTTTCTGCCACAAGTTGTGCAACTAAATCAGGACGCTTTATTTCCTGCACATCGACTATTATATCAGAGTGGGTTAACGCTTTTAATTCATCGGTTAATTTATCAAGTTCCTTACCCTTGACCCCTATGATGACTCCTGGCCTTGGGGTCGCAAGCTTTACCCGAACTTTATCCCCGGAACGTTCAATGTCAATGCGTGCGATGGAAACATATTTCAATTTCATTTTTATGAAACGACGTATCCTAAAATCATCTAGTAGAAATTTTGAAAAATTTTTGCTGTCCGCGAACCAGCGCGACCGCCAATCACGCCGAACTGGCAAACGAAAAACTACAGGATTAACCTTCTGACCCATAATAAACTTAACCTACCTTTTTATCAATGTTCCTTAGAATAAGGCGAATGTGCGACATGCGCTTTCTTATTGGATGTGCTGACCCTCTAGCAGCCGGAATAAAACGCTTCAAAACAGGGCCATCCTCCACTATTACAGACTCAATCATCAACTTGTTAGCCGCCAAATTGTTATTGTTTTCCGCATTTGCTATGGCACTATGCAGAAGATCACCTATCATTCTCGCAGATTTTCTACGAATGTTCTTTACAAAAGCCACCGCATCAAGGACAGGCTTCCCTTTTAGCAACCGTGCCAAGTCTCGAACTTTTTTTGCTGAAATTCTAACATACTTTAGCGTTGCTTTCGGATATGCCGGCTCTTTCACTGGTGTTTCTTTCTTCATTGATTCTTCCTTAGGCCTTCTGAGTATGCGGGTTATGCGATTTAAACATTCTGGTTGGCGCAAACTCCCCTAATTTATGTCCGACCATGTTTTCGGTTACATAAATGTCAACAAACTTTTTACCATTATGAACCAAAAAAGTCAGCCCTACAAAGTCTGGCGTAATCGTGGACCGCCTGGACCATGTCTTGATTGGTTTCCGCATTCCAGTTGACAACGCCCCTGCGACCTTGTCTGCCAAGCTAACATCCACAAAAAAACCTTTTTTTCTCGACCGCGTCATTGTTTATACCCTATTTTTCAACTTTTTCTAACTTTTCTACCATTTCTTCTAACAACAATGGAACTATTTGAAGGTTTAGATCTCCTGCGAGTTGGTTTGCCCTTGGACAATTGTCCCCATGGAGAGACCGGATGCCCACCTCCAGAAGTTTTTCCATGTCCACCGCCCATTGGATGATCGATAGGATTCATGGCAACTCCACGGACCCTTGGCCGTCGACCAAGCCACCGGTTACGTCCAGCTTTCCCAAGGGATGTTTTTCCTTTTTCCGCATTGCCAATTTCTCCAATTGTTGCCCGACAACGGGAATGAACACATCGAATTTCTCCGCTTGGCATTCGCAAAGTAGCTCTGTCACCATCAATCGCCACCAATTGGGCTGCTCCCCCTGCCGCTCGAACCAGTTGGGCTCCTTTGCCCGGCTCATACTCTATGCAGTGAACTTTTAATCCCTGCGGTATTAAAAACAAAGGTAAAGCCATTCCTTCGTCATATTCATCCTGAGGTTCATTTGAGCTTACCACGGCGGACCCTTCTGCCATTTTTTCAGTTGCCAAAATATAACGCTTTTCTCCATCGGCATACTTTAGCAGTGCAATATTTGCAGATCTATTGGGATCATATTCTATGCGTTCTACAACGGCAGGAATATCGATTTTATCCCTTCTAAAGTCTATAACGCGCCATAACCTTTTATGGCCACCACCCCTTCTGCGCATTGTTATACGTCCGTAGCAGTTGCGGCCGCTTATGCGCAACTTACTTTGCGTTAACCTTCTGTTGGGTGCATTGGTCTTAGAAACATCGACACTCGTCTTTATTAAAAAACGCTGCCCCGGTGTGATTGGTCTCAATTTTACAATAGCCATTTGTTTTTCCTTCGCATATTTCGCATTACTTTACCATTAAGCCACATCTATTTTATAACCATCTTTTAAAACAACTATTGCCTTCTTTTTCTTCCCGACCAAAGTATAGCGACGGGTTTGACTGGATGATTTCGATCGGACACGTTTAGGCCTTCCGCAACAGTTTATAATATTCACCCTAACAACTTTTACGTTAAACACTTTTTCAACGGCTCTTGCAATTTGTCCCTTGTTGGTTTTTGAATCAACTACGAAAACATATTGCTGCTTATCCGACAACAATGCGTTCGACTTTTCCGTGAGTAAAATTTCTTTCAATATCCCAAAGTTTTCCATTTAATTTTACTCCTTGTTGTCAGTCAAACGAGCCACCATGGCTTTTATTGCCTTGTCACTAATTACAACATTTCCATGGCGCACCACATCAAATGCATTTAACGAATTGCTGTCAATCATAAATACACGCTCGATATTTCTAGATGCTAAAACAAAATTTGTATTGAAATTATCATCGACAAATAAAATGGAACCGCTTTGGAATGCTTTTCCCAGCAAAATGTTAAACTTTTTCGTTTTCGGTTTGTCGCAGACTAGCTTATCAACCACGAATAGAGTTCCTTCGAGGGCCTTATCCGACAAAGCTCGCATAAGCGCAAGACGTTTCACCCGCTTGTTAACCTTTTGCGAATAATCACGGGGTTTCGGTCCAAATACGACCCCACCGCCTGCCCAAATCGGACTACGCTTTGACCCATGGCGTGCCATGCCTGTCCCCTTCTGGCGATATGGTTTCTTTCCGGTCCCAGAAACATCGCCTCTGTCTTTTGCACAAGCATTTCCCTGTCGCAAATTAGCCTCCAAGGCGACCAAATACTGTTTTAATGCAGAAACTCCCTTGTCCCCATCCAAGGATATAAAACCAGGAATGTCACTTTCCGAACAGGAAGAAAAATTACTGCTATAGAATTTCAGCTTCATCCTTTTCCCTCCAACGACTTTTTCGCACGGCGAACAACAATATATCCATCTTTTGTTCCCGGGAAGCTTCCCTTGATGACTAGCAGTTGTTTTTCGACATTCGTATCTATAATTTCTAAATTTTGTATGGTACGGCGTTTGTTGCCAGCATGACCAGGCATTTTGCGCCCCTTAAAAACATGGCCGGGCCATTGGCGTTGACCATAGGATCCCCCTCGCCTATGAAACATGGATCCATGGGAAGCAGGTCCACCAGAAAATCCATGGCGCTTCATAACTCCCTGGAAACCTTTACCCTTTGTTTTCCCTATTACGTCTACAAGTTCACCTTTTGCAAACTCGTCGACAGATAGACTTGTACCTACTTCGTATGAAGCGGCATCATCAATTCTAAGTTCTTTTAATATATCGAAAGCGGGAAGTTCTTTTTTCCCATTATCTGCCCCAGCTTTTTCCCCAAAAAAGCCAAATTGAACGGCAGAATAACCGCTGGAGTCTACAGTTCTAACACTGGCAACAACCGTTCTGCACATCTCAACAACGGTAACAGGTACTAAAACACCAGCCGCATTATACAACTGCGTCATACCAGCCTTTTTACCTACCATTAAAATGTTCCTCTTTTTTTCTTTCATACTAAGCGGCAGGCCTTTACCCCTGCTTTAGATTTAGCTTCTATAAATCTTACATTGGTTAAAATGCAAGCACAAATTTCAATTAGGCAGCCATTAAATCAATTTTTATTTCAACACCTGCCGGTAAATTTAATTTTTTTAGCGAATCAACGGTATCGGCCGTTGGCTCAAAAATGTCAATGAGCCTACTATGGGACCTTATTTCAAATTGATCCGATGATTTCTTGTTAACGTGGGGTGACCTATTAACGCAAAATTTTTTAATATTCATTGGCAGCGGGATCGGTCCAGCAACATGGGCACCGGAACGTTTGGCAGCCTCGACGATATCGATACCAGCCTGGTCGGCCAAGCGATAATCAAAACTTTTCAGCTTTATTCTAATTTTTTGCTTCGTGGTTGATTTGGTTTTTTTCACTGTCATATAGCAAAGCCTCCTCTATTTATTTCCCGTAGAGTTTTCAATAATTTTCGTCAACAAACTTGCTGGTACCTGTTCAAAATGAGAAGGTTCCATGGTGTATGTCGCTCGTCCCTTTGACAATGAACGGACGTCTGTCGCATACCCAAACATCATCTCGAGCGGAACAAATGCGCAGATTACCGTAAGATTGTTTTTTGACTCTATTCCTTGAATTTGTCCACGACGTCGATTCAAATCTCCAACAATATCCCCTTGATATTCTTCCGGCGTGGCAACATCGACACGCATGATGGGCTCGAGTAAAATCGGATTCGCCTTGCGCATTGCCTCTTTGAAACCGAAAATGCCAGCCATTTTAAACGCCATTTCCGAAGAATCAACTTCATGGAAACTACCATCGACAATTCTGGCGATAAAATCTACGACAGGATAGCCCGCAATGACCCCCGTCCGTGCTCCTTCCAAAATGCCTTCCTGGGTAGGCTTAATGTATTCTTTCGGAATGACACCACCAACGATTTCATTGACAACCTCCACGCCCTTGCCTTTTTCAGCTGGTTCAAGCTTAATGATCGCATGTCCATATTGGCCACGACCTCCGGATTGTCGAATAAATTTTCCTTCGCCGGTTGCTTCGGTTGTGATCGTCTCGCGATAGGCAATCTGCGGCCGTCCTGCATCAGCCTCAACTTTAAATTCTCTAAATAAACGATCTCTTATGATATCTAGGTGCAGCTCTCCCATGCCGGAAATAATTGTTTGTCCCGTTTCCTGATTACTGGAAACCCTAAATGTGGGATCCTCCTCCGCTAGCCTTTGAAGTCCCAGCGATAACTTCATTTGGTCTGCCTTTGATTTTGGCTCTATGGACATGCTAATAACAGGGTCTGGAAACGTTGGCGGCTCAAGAACCAAGTCAAGGTCCTTGTCACACAGAGTGTCTCCTGTTACCACACCTCTAATTCCAATAACCGCACAAATATCACCGGAATAGGCAACATCTATATCTTCCCGTGCGTCTGCTTTCATCAAAATAAGGCGACTCACCCGTTCGGATTTCCTTGTACGAGGATTATACACCACTTCGCCTTTTTTCAATTGACCGGCGTATACACGGCAAAAGATTAATTTTCCAACGAATGGATCGGTCATCAACTTGAATGCCAGAGCGGCAACCTTGGCTCCATCGTCTGGAACAATCGATGTTTCTTCGTTACTATCATCGTCTCTAAATGCTCTGACTGGAGGCAAGTCTAAGGGACTCGGAAGGTAGTTCACAACGGCGTCGAGCAACATTTGAACTCCCTTGTTTTTAAAGGCACTTCCCGGAATAACTCCGATAAACCTCATCGAAAGAGTCGCCTTCCTTATGGCAATGCGCAACTCATCTTCCCCTATGGGCTGACCTTCCAAATACTTATCCGCAATCGTATCATCAAAATCTGCCAGCACTTCGATCAAGGATTCCCGATATTGTTTAGCCTCTGCTTCCATATCGGTGGGAATGTCCACTGTGTCATATTGCACACCGTTTATCGAATCATCACGGTAGATGTAGGCACACATTTTTACCAGGTCAACTAGCCCGCACAGTTTTTCTCCGACCCCAATGTTTAAAAATAATGGATGGGCATTTCCTCCCAACTTTTCGCGGATATCCTGAATTGCCCCTAAAAAATTGGCCCCAACTCTGTCCATTTTGTTAATAAACGCAATGCGTGGCACACTATATTTATCCATCTGTCGCCAAACAGTCTCAGATTGCGGCTGTACTCCCGCCACACCGCAAAAAACCGCAACCGCCCCGTCGAGAACACGCAACGAACGTTCCACCTCCGCAGTAAAGTCAACGTGTCCGGGGGTATCTATCAAATTAATTCGATGTTTAATATTAGCGTATGGTCCCTCTTTGGTACTCCATCCGCAGGAAATAGCAGCCGATGTAATCGTTATTCCCCGTTCTTTTTCCTGTTCCATCCAGTCGGTGACTGTCGTTCCCTCATGAACTTCCCCTATCTTATGAACGACACCCGTATAGAACAAAATTCGTTCGGTTGTTGTGGTTTTGCCAGCATCTATGTGTGCGGCGATTCCAATGTTGCGCGTATATTCCAGTGGAGTACCGCGATTTTTAGAATTAACATTCGAAATTTCCTTTACCATTGCCTATATCCCTCTCTACCAACGTAAATGTGCAAATGCACGATTTGCCTGTGCCATACGTTGAACATCATCCTTTTTTTTCACAACGGAACCAGTATTATTATAAGCATCCACGATTTCCTGCGCCAATGCTTCGTTCATGGGTAATCCCTTCCTTGTTTGTGCAAATTCAATCATCCACCGAAATACCAACGAATGTTGACGCTCATAGGGTATTTCTACGGGAATTTGATAGGTCGCACCACCAACGCGTCGACTTTTGACTTCTACCTTTGGCCGTGAATTTTCAAGGGCTCCTAAAAGCAAATCAATGGGATCCCCTTTGCCGAGTTTTTCACTGACACGTTCAATGGCATTGTAAACTATCGACCTGGCTAGATTCTTTTTCCCTCTCTGCATGATCATATTAACCAATTGGGAAATCAACGTATTACCATAACGGGGATCCTTTTCAACTTGGCGCTTTACAGCTTTTCTTCTACGAGACATTTTACCATTCCTCGGTTAAAAATTACTTCTGTTTAGGACGTTTAACCCCATACTTCGAACGACTTCTACGACGTTTTTCAACACCTGAACAGTCAAGGGCCCCACGCACAACGTGATACCTCACACCCGGCAAGTCTTTCACACGTCCTCCACGAACCAAAACCACACTGTGTTCTTGTAACTTATGCCCTTCGTCGGGAATATACGCAATAACTTCATTCCCATTGGTTAGACGTACCTTCGTGACTTTTCGCACGGCTGAATTCGGCTTTTTCGGCGTACGCGTCATGACCTGGATACATGTTCCCCGCCTGAACGGATTTTGATCGAGGGACGGAGCTTTAGTTTTCGCAATCTTTCGGATGCGAGGTCTCTTTATCAACTGATTAATCGTCGGCATTCAATTACTTTCATTTACTTTTTTTAAATTTCTCTGTGAGTAGAATTAAAAGTCATCAACAAAGCAAGTATTTTTTATGCAAAACCACACTTTCTTTGACAACTTGAACCCCGAAATACACAACGATGGAAGCTTGGTTTTGGGAAATAATAAGGGATGACGAATCTTAGAAATGGAAAAATTTCCACTTCGCGAGGGTTTGCCATGCATGGTTCCGAGATATGGCACGTTCCCGTTCACTTTCACTTACCGATGTTGAACAGTCCGAAATCATCCCAATGTTTTTATTATCATTGGTCACAATGTATTTGTCGGTTATGGTAACCCCTGTGCAATAACCTTCGCAAATCTCGTCATTGGATAGTAGGTCTTTACCGAAACTTGCGTAGTCGAAACCCTTTTCTGCAACCAATTCGATTATCGTCCGAACGATGTCAACTTGGCTACCAGCATGGACTGAATATTTCTTCAGCTCCCCATTGAAATTCTTTCCGTATATAATTAGAGGGACGGTCCATTCGTCGAACAGAGAAAATTGCGATCGACGGTGTTTTCGTGAAAAATGGTCACCGGTTATCACGAATAGAGCATCGTCGGTGAGTTTTTCAATGGCATCTATAAAGTCTCCCACACATCTATCTGCATACCAGGTATGGCCGAGATATTTTACTTTTTTTTGACCGTCAACATATTTAGCGATATGTTCCAGTGGAACACCTTCGGCAACCAGATCAACGCTATAGGGAGGATGATTGGAAGCCGTCAAAATCAAGTTAAAACTATCCCTGTCCGGGGAAAAATTCTTTTCTATAAAAGTAAAAAGATCCTTGTCGTTCACTCCCCATTCATTTCCTTCATAGGCTCCCATTACATCTCCACCGTAACAATGCTGATAGCCGTGTATGGGTGCAAATCGATCTACGCGTTGCCAGCTCAAATACCCGGCATAGTAAAAATTTGTCCCGTAGCCCAACCTTTGGAATAGGGTCCCCACGGATAGTTCACAATTTTCTAGCCCATTTTTCGAACAATTAATTAGAAAACCCATGTTGGGATAATTACACATTTGCACAGCTATGGCAGACATCGTCCCTTGGCCGGTGGGGACAAAATTTTTGAAGTATAAACCTTCCTTTGCTAGTCTCGCAAGGTTCGGACACAGGTTTAATTCGCCGTTTTCGGGCAGAAATGGCCAATTGTCCTGGCTTTCCATAACTATTAAAAAAATATGTTTTGGTTTCCGGGATAATTTCGCACCATTTGCAGTACGGGAGATAAACTTATCAATGTCATCGGTCGGGGATCCTAAAAGCGTTAGTGCCGCTTGCACATGTTCCCGGGAACACGATTTTTGTATGCATTTGATATTATTTGAATGTAGAAAATCTTTCCACGCATAGTACATGGCATAGTATGCATTTGGTACGCATTTGTTAAGAAATTTATTGCCCGTTATGGCAACGTCGATTTGTTGAAGAGGACGTCTTGACACGGAACCACGGGCTGCGACTATGAGAAATATGCCCATAAATAGGGTGAAAATTGACATAGTCCAAACATTTCTGTGTTTTTCTAGGGTGATCTTCGAAACCAATTTCCAGTAAAGAAATGTCAAACCAGCGGATACAAATATTATGATCGCCGATACACCCAATAGATTGTAACTTTTTCTAATCGTTGATAGAATTGCCTTTTGATCATCAAACAGAAAATTAAAAACCCAAAAATTAAATCTATCATTGTATTCTTTAAAATATCCGATCTCGATGACGGCCAGGATAACCGTTATACACGCAAACAACGAAACGATGAATTTAAAAAAATTTGATAATTTTTCTTGCAACCTTTCCGATTTACAAAAAAGCAAAGAAGTGACGAAAAATGGGAAAATCAGCATTCCTCCAATGCGACAATCAAATTGCCATGCTCTTCGTACAAACATTGATAGGTTATAGGTAGTAACTCTTTTCAGTAAATCTGGAAAAGATGCAACAAGAGAAATGTGGGAAAGCCACAGGATAAATACTATAAACACAAAGGAAGCTATAAATGTCGACCACGGCGCAACAAACGGCTTTTCTATATTTGGAACATTTTTGTCCATGATTTAATCGGCAACGATCATGGCATTATTTTTAATGCTTTTGCCATAGTGTTGCAAGAAAGCTTTGGTGAAATCTCGTAAATTTTCTTTCTCCACAAAGAATTTTGGATCTTTCGCTAGGTTGTTTCCCAAAAGAAAGTCTGACCTCTGGTAAAGGCCGACAACATCTCTACCGTCGAACTTGCAAACAAAATCTTTTGTGATCAGCTGATAAATTCCATTTTTGTAACTTATGGCGAATCTTGGAGCCTTCGGGTCAAACAGGCTAGAACCAAATGAGAAATAATTGTGCTTGCTTCCAACCAAATCCAAAATTGATGGCATAATATCGATCTGCTGTGCAACTTCAGTGGATTTTCCGATTAATTTGCCATTTGGATCGAAAAATATTATTGGAATCGAGTAGCCTCCTAGGGTATTTTGGTAATACTTTTGCTGGGGACAAGCTGTGTGATCGGCTACCAAAACGAACAACGTATCCTTATACCAATCCATTCGCTCTGCTGTTTCAAAAAATTTTTGTAAAGAATAATCCGTATAGGCTATGAGTTCTTGTAATTTTTCATTGCCCTTTGGAAACTTCCCATGCAACCGTTGGGGATATAGAAATGGATGATGGGACGACAGTGAAAACAAAACTGAAAGAAAAGGTTTCTTTGTTTTATTCACCCGCCTTGCGACAAACTGAAAAAATTCTTCATCGTACACACCCCAGCCGCTAATGTCTGAAGCGGGGCCGTCATAATCGTATTGGCAATAACATTTGTCAAATTGTGCCTTGCTTGTTAGGCTCCCAAAATTACAAGAGTTACTCTTCCCGCCGTAGAAAAATAATGTTTTGTATCCATCCTTCTTTAAAATTGATGCCAATGAATTTACGGCATTTTCACCGTATGCACTGATTATATATGATGTATCTAGCAAAGGAGGAATACTTAACATCATGGATGTTAAACCATCTATGGATACTGTTCCATTGGCAAACCCATCAAAAATATAGCTTTTCTCTATAAGGGAATCCAAAAATGGAGTGAATGTCGTGATTGGCAATTCTTTGAACTCCCTATCAAGCGCTCCGATATATTCCGCTGAAAAACTTTCCAAAATAATTACGAATACATTTTTGCCCTGAAAATCCCTGCATATGTCACAAAATTTTCCAGGTTCATGCCTGGAAGATATTTTGGATAATCTGTTATCGCCATCAGCAAAATAGTCGTATCGCGGTAGATTTGCTCTTTTACTCGTGTGAAAAATGTTAAAAGCCGAATTGTTCACTAAACATGCCATCCGCATACTGGGTGCATAAATATTAGCATCAACTGGTTTTAAAGGTTTACGTTGCAGTCCTCCACGAACGCACACGATTAATAGCATTATGGAAATAAAGGAGTAGGTGAAATCCCGCTTTTCAATTTTGTCGGTTTTGTTTGTTAGATTAAATTTAAAGGCCACGAGGAATAGGGCATATATCAATATTAGACCGCCAAGAACGATATACCAGTATTCCACCAACATGTGGACATATATGGATGGATCTTCCGTTAATAATACGGACTCTCCAAATATTTCTCCCGACATCCTTTTAAATGTAAAAGAGAAATATTTTGCATCTATAATGTTGACGAGCAAAGCTAAAAAATTGGCCACAAGAAACCAGCCTGTCGCAATGGCGTTAAAAAATTTCCAAGAACGAAGTTTAAAAGGTAGTGACCAAAATCCCCAAACCGGCAGGTTAAAGATTGCAATGGTTGCCAAATCAAACCTTATTCCTACCACGAATGCTTTAAAGATGTGCCATGGAGGCTCACTTGCGAACATCTTGTAGTTACCGCAAAGAAACAAAAATCGTACGCCAGAAAAAATTACGAGCAAAGCTCCAAGTTTACACAACAACGTTTCCCAATATTCTTCCTGAGTATTTTCCTGTTGCATCGACAGTCTAATTTCTTAAGTCTTTTATAAATTTTTTAAGGAGAGTTAACGAAAATTTTTAGTATGCAAAGGAAAATTTTTAGAAGATTATTCAGGCTATGTATAATTTTCCTATGGCGATATATTGTCAACCCGCTGAGTTATTCCATTAGTGGTATGCGTTTTATGCGCCACGAACGACCATTTCGGGTAGAACTCGTATGCGGGATAGTGATTTTGCCGATTTGTTTTTGGTTTCTTGGTTGGAGTTGGAAGTTTTTTCTATTGGTCGTCGATTTCTTCATATTACTAATTGCAGAATGTTTAAATACCGCCATCGAATCCGTCGTAAATTTTGCATCTCCAAATAGGAAATTCCCCCTCGCCAAAAAAGCCAAAGACACCGCAAGTGCAGCGGTTTATATCGCCCTTTGTAACATCGTAGTTTCTGCTATTTTCATCATTACGGTCAAATAATGACTGGGTGTTTCACATGAAAAGATACCAAATATCTCAAAAAGATTTGCGTCCTAGGTAGACAAAATTTTGTCTATTTCAGTAGAAATCATCGTCACAACGACGCCCAAGTCATTGATTCCTGTATCAATTTTGTGCACACCATTTTGCCGTATGGTTCTCCCGATGTCAATTTTATCGCGTTCGGCTATGTAGTCATGTTCCCAATCATTTTCCCTACGAAATAAACGTTCCTGTGCACTGGCTTCTAAAAAAAACCGCAGATCTGCATCTGGCAAAATTACGCTCGTTATATCCCTACCTTCCATGATTAATCCACGAAATCCATTGGTACGGGCTTCGCTAATTTGTGACCTCTGATATGATAATAAACGCTGTCTAACAGCGGGAATGGTGGCATAGGAGGCGACATTTTTATTCACCTGCTGGGTTCGCAATTCCTTTTCTTCAAAACTTTTGCCATCGATGGTTATGTTTGAGATATTTCCAGTGATTTTTGTTTCAAGGACGATTTCTCCAAGGAAATGCTGCATGCCCGAAACATCGTCGCTACTTATATTGGCAGCCATCATTTTTAATGTAATTGCCCGGTAATAGGAACCCGTCGATGCAGCTAAAAATTTATACTTGTCGGCTATTCGCAGCGCCGTTGAGGTTTTCCCCGAAGCTGCAGCTCCATCGATGGCCACAGTGATAAAATCTCGCATTCTGTACTACATATCAGCCTATGCTCATTTTGAAAGATTATTCTTGGAAAGAATTCATCCAACGGGGTCCATTCCAGTGTCATTTTAAAGCCAACGCACGTAAAAACATCATTCTGAAAACAATATCTTACCTTTCGATTTCTTTATTTATCATATCGAAAAATACCCATCATAAAAGCCAAAAAACTTATCGCCTTTACTCTTCTGGGGGATAAATCGTCCCCACATCTCTTTCGGTTAATTCAAAGTTATTAACCTTATTGGAAATCTGTAAAATGCGCTTATCATCCGTACAACCATTAACTCCTCCACAGGATATCATGCTTTCCCAGGGGGAATTATTATAATCAACCGTAACCAAATAAACCATCCCATTAGCCGCGAGAAATGGTGTAGTTTCCATAATAGCAGCAAGGTTTTTACCTATGCGAATATCCACCCGTTCAAAATTATAAACCTTTACAATTTCTATCGGAAGAGAACCTATGTTAATATTATTCATGACTTAATATATGCTGTTACACTTTTATTTTTGCAATAAAAAATTATTTTTTTCTTTTAGCCCCAGTCCCACTTGTTGATTGTGCTTGCCGTGCAGGCAAAGGTGTAGGAGGTTGATATGGTACGACTTTAATTGGAGAACTCGTGCTCATATCGCAAATAAGTTCACGCTGAAACCTTAAAGATTTACTTATTTCTTTCGCTTTTTCTGGAGTATATTTAAATTTTGGATAGAGGACCATATTTTGAGTTGCGGCAAGACCTTCACGGCATAGCTCAGGGGACAAAAAATATGCCGCAAAAAAATTACAAATTGGAACCTGCATTCTGTGGGTTTCATATTCATCGTTTCCGCTCCAAGCAGCCGGTGGATCTCCCAAAGATGCCGAATCCGCAATTCCATTTGGAATGCCAGAAGTAAACATGGATTCATCGGCGTCAAACAACCCTAGACCTTTGTATCCTACCATTGTTTCGGTACGCACAGCCCATGCAACAGAAATGTAGCGCTTACCTTCAGGGGTAGTACCCAGGAAATTTTGATTGCCATTGTATGTTACATTCCTCAGCTTGCCCAATCCTATGGCCGTAAATGCCTTATAAAATACCATGGATTTTATATACCGACCCTCTGACTCCCCTGACTGATCCTTTAACTTCCCTGTTTTTTCAAAATACGGACTTTGAAATTACTCCGGCGAAAATTCACCGAAGAAAAATCTCCCTCGTCCCCCAATGGGTGCAAATTTAGATTCTTCGCAAATCTGTGAATACAAAAAATACTTAAGTGCTTTGGAAGAATCTGACCATGATCCTTGCTCCTGTTGACTGAAAAGATAGTCTTGAATGATTTCATAATTCCCACCGTTGTTCGCCATAACGCTGGCAAGTGATCCGACAGCGTTTTCTCTCATCTTCATAGCTCTATCTTCAAGGATTCCATTGGCATCAATCTCTGCAGGCAGCAAATCTTCCAATCTTTGTTTATACAAAACCCCCATCGCTAGGCATACTGCCATCGAAAATGCAATCGTATTGCCTTCCGTAAGCATGCTTGCGAAATAATTCCCAATGTAATCGCGCTGAGGCAATGGTAACCCATTTAGTTGCTGGTATTTTGGTAGTATTTGTTTATCAAAAATTCCCTTTGCCTGAGCAAACGTTATCCCTGTCGTGTCCTTTTCTAAGGGACTAGAATCGAAATTATTCGGGCTTAATAATGCTACTATTTGATCAAAAGTAGGCGGTGGTTTATTTAGTCTCTGTACTACCACCTGTTGTTTTTTTTGCTGCCTCCGGCCTTGGGGCTGTACCTAATCTATCCATTGTTAATGATGGTAAACAATCACAATCTTTTTACAATAAAAATTTTATGGATTTAGTTCTTTTACCAACATTATTAGTCTACAAATAACTCTGCATATTCATTTAAAAGATCAAAAAATTTGCAGATAATTTGCTTCAAAAAAATATACCCTTACTTATATTTTTGCGAAGCATGGGTCATGAATTCTCCATTGAAAAATTTCGAAAACAGTTTCCAATTCTTAGCAAACCCCTTAGAAATGGGAACCCATTAGTTTATTTGGATAATTCAGCAACGACTCAGAAACCCCAATCTGTCATCGATAAAATCGTCGATTTTTATTCGACTTACAATTCTAACGTCCATCGGGGAATGTATGAATTTAGCGAGAGGGCAACCGATGAATATGAACAGGCACGCCATAACGTTGCCGAATATCTTGGTGTAAATAATCCCAATGAAATAATATTCGTTCGAGGAGCTACGGAGGCAATAAATTTGGTTGCTTACAGCTATGGAAGAAAATTTTTGACGGCCGGTGATGAAATTCTCATTGGGGCAGCAGAACATCACGCAAACTATCTGCCATGGCAGGTTTTAGAACAAGAAATTGGGGTTAGGCGTAGGATTATTCCGCTAAACGCAGATTACGTCATCGACATTGACCAGTATGAGCATTTATTTTCCAAACGAACAAAGTTTGTCGCCATCCAACATATCAGCAATGTACTTGGTACCGTTAATGATATTAGGACGCTAAGTGCCATTGCCCATGCCCATGGGGCAAAGATACTAGTTGACGGGGCCTGTTCCCTGGCTTCAGAAAAGATTAATTTGGGAGAGACTGATTGTGACTTTTTTGCATGTTCGGGTCACAAAGGGTTTGGGCCAACGGGCAGCGGATTTTTATTTGGCAAGTATGACCTATTACAAGACATGGTTCCCTATCACGTAGGGGGAAATATCGTAAACAAAGTATGTTTTGAAAAAAGCAGTTTTAAGCTACCACCGACAAAATTTGAAGCGGGAACACCGGACATTGCTGCCGTACTGGGCTTGGGAGCTGCCATAGATTTTTTAAAAGAAATAGATTGGAAATCTGCCAGAGCATATTTTTCCGAATTGGTACAATATGCCAGTGGGAAAATACGAAGTATTCCTGGTATAAAAGTCTACGGAACTTCTAAAAATCAATCGGGGGTTTTCTCTTTTAATTTAGATGATATACATGCCCACGATGTCGCCACCCATTTGGGAAGTCGAGGAATAGCCATACGCGCAGGAACCCACTGTGCCCAACCGCTAATGCAGATTTTAGGAGTCTCCGGTACCGCCAGAATTTCGCTATGCCTGCACAACACAAAACAGGAAATAGATAAAGCAATAACAGCATTGAAAGATTGTCTAAACATCTTTACCGGCAAAGCGATAACTTCGATTGGTTCCGTGCAAAATAGACCATCATAGAAATGTATTTTACAAGCTTGGAAGTTGGAAAAAGTGAGTTAAAATATGGGGATCTTTTGCTCTAAAAATATGCAAGAGTTAAAATTTTTACACATATTTATTGCAATCCTAGTATTTTTAGGCATTATTGAATGCGTGAATTTTATTTTTAAAGCTTTTAGAAATACGGGGGAAATCGTAAATTCTATCATAGCAGCAGCAAATCAGCAAGAAGCCGTCAAATTGATAAAACAGCAGAATTTACAATTAATCTCCATCACAGCAGAAATGGCTAGTCGAAGCACCATCCGACAGCTATTCCAAAAGAAGCAACACTCGGCGGTTGTGACCGATAAGGTCCTATTGTTTTTTTTCGAAAAATTACACAAAATGCTTACCGCAAGTATAACATTGTCCGACGCAATATCCATCATTAACAAGAGGACTGGAAGTCTGGCAGAAAAATTTTTAACCGATAAACTGTTACAGGATATTTCAGGGGGACAGTCATTTTCAGAGGCCATAAAAAGTCTAAATATGAAAATAGATAGCAGTATATACAGTATCATTTTGGTGGGAGAATCGAGCGGAAATCTGGCAACCGTACTAGGAGATGTGGTTGATTTGTTAAAGTCCAAAAATGAACTCAAAAAAAAGATGATTTCATCTCTTATATACCCTTCATTTATGGTAGCTTTTACCATTGTTGTGATGTTACTATTTGTATTCGTTTTGATGCCCAAAATGGAAAATTTCATAAAAGAACTTGGCGGAGATCTCCCTCCCATGGCGCAGCTTTTAAAACTTATAGCCCAATGGTTTGTGTATTTGCTGTTGCCGGGAATAGGATGTATAATTGCCGTTCTTGTAACCATACCAAAAATAAGACAAACCAAGGTGGGACGATATAAAACTGATCAGTTAATGTTAAAAATTGTACCCTTTTCCATAACCATACCATTGTTCATGCGAACAAACCTGTCAAAACTAATGGCAACACTTTTATCAAGTGGAATCAATACGTCTGAAGCATTGAAATTGGCACAAAATTCTATTAGTAATGAGGTTCTTTTGGAACGATTTATACACGCCAAAACAGATATATTGGATGGTTGTAGCGTTTGTACCTCACTCGAAAGATACAATGTCATAGATGGTGAACAATGCGACCTCTTGGCAATTGGAGAAAAGATAGGAGATCTCTCCTCATCATTCAAGGATATTCATAAAATATATGATGAAAAGTTGCAATCTACTCTGAAAAAATTGACGATGTCTGTTTCAGCTGGAGCTATGATGTTTGCCTTTGCCCTTGTAGGATTACTTGCCTTGGGAATGGTACAATCCATAATGGGAGCCACAAATGCTGCTACATAAAGTTTAATATCTGGGAATGTCATCATGGTATACCCCATTGCTTGAATTAACCATTCGTTCATTATCGATGCTGAAACCACAAGCTTATTTGATAGATAACTGCACCTTACAAATTGAATATGGGGTCGATTTGAACAAGGCCATTGGTGTTGTTCCGCGCATAGAAAAAATTTTACAAAATGAACAAAACATCGTAGGTTTTCGGGAAATGACATTCGATGGTGCAAACTTTGCCCATAGATATTGTTATTTTTCGCAGGGAGACGATATCGTCTTTGTTTTCCCCGAAAAATGTACTAGCTATTTACCAGAACACCAAAAAATTTTTCTAGCCTGTGAAATGTCGAACTGGGGAAATGCAAACAAAGTAAGCCGATGGCAGCTTCATAAAACAGACGTATACGGGAAAAGGTTGCTTGGGATAAAAATCAATAGGTTTTTGTTGAACAGTCCATTTCCTTTTCAATTTATTTCTTCCGAGAGAGATTGGTATGGTCCTGACGGCAATACGCCTAATACACAAATATCTGAAATAGGTTCCCTAAATTTTACCTTTGATCCTCGTGTAACAGGCAATAATGTTCTACAATGTCACCTAACCTCAAATGTGGCGCCGGGAGATTCCCTTATCGTTCAATTGTCCAACGATTGCGTACTAGACGTGGATTTTTCCTCTTGGATATCGTCGCTGGATAATGATGTCCCGCTTGGAGCAATTGTAAGCAAAAATACTACAAGTTTTAGAATTTTTGCTCCACGGGCTGCCAGTGTTAGGGTTGCAATTTTCAGTAAAAAAGCCACTCAGCCAGAATATTATTATTTGCAACAATCAAATACTGGCATTTGGCATGGCGAAATTCACAAACGCTTAGAGGGTTATTACTATTACTATCAGATTTTATCAAAAGAAAACAACAACTGGGAAAAATCTCCCATGATTCTCGATCCCTATGCCAAAGCGGCCTTATCGAGCAAGGGACCTGGAATTGTTATAACCCATGGATTTATCGAAACGTCGGAGGATGTTTTTATAACTCCTGATCCGAAGGATTTGGTAATTTTAGAAGCCCATTTGCGAGATTTATTGGCCAATGCTCCCATGGATTTATCCGCCGAAGAAAGGTTAAATTTCTCCGGGCTGACAAAGTATTTAGCGGATCAGAAGTGCTATTTGCGTGAATTGGGGATAAATTGCGTAGAATTGCAACCCATACAGGAATTTGATTATTCCTCGAAGGAAGAATACCATTGGGGATACATGCCCGCCAATTGGTTTTGCCCATCGAGTGCCTATGCCGACGATGCCAGCAATGCTACACAAGTTCAGGATTTAAAAGAAATGGTACGCAGTTTCCATAAAGCTGGTATCGCCGTTATTTTGGATGTAGTATATAACCACTTTGGGGATTCGAACCATCTGCAAAACATCGATAAGGCTTATTATTTTAGGCACAACAAGAATGGGGAATTTTCAAATTTTAGTGGTTGCGGAAACGATTTTCAAACGGAAAATCCAATGGCGCGTAGACTGATAGTAGATAGCCTAGAGCACCTAATTAGAACTTATAACGTCGACGGATTTAGGTTTGATTTGGCTGAACTATTGGGTGTGGATTTTTTAAATATTTTACAAAAAAAGTTGAAACGTGTAAAAAAATCAGTTATTCTAATAGCAGAACCATGGAGCTTTCGCAGCAATATCGGAGTTTCTATGCGACATCTTCCATATTCTGTTTGGAATGATGAGTATAGGGAATTCGTAAAAAATTATGTGTGCGGTAACGGAAATTCGAATGGTTTAAGATATTTTCTATGTGGCGGCCTAGATTTTCGATCAACATTTCCCAGTCAGAGTGTAAACTATGTGGCTTCACATGATGACCGGGGCTGGGTGGATAACATAACAGAGAATCCGCATCATAACGGTAGTGCGCCGACAGACAATGATCTGCGGCGCACACGATTGGTTCTTGCCACACTTATGATGTCAATCGGCATTCCCATGGTAACGGCGGGACAAGATTTTTTGTTTTCCAAATATGGTGTGAGCAATACCTATAATCGGGGAGATTTGAATGCCCTCGATTATAGACTATTGGATGTCCATCGGAACACACACAATTATTTTAAAAATTTAGTCAAGCTCAGACTGTCCAAGCACGGTATAATTTTGCGCCTTTCCCAGGTTCCCAATAAAACATATTTTCGTTTTTTGCCATCGACTGCAAATTCCGCATGTGCGCTTGTGTATAATGTGGACAATACGTTTGGAAATGGTCAATTAATTTTCGCCATAAACCCACACTTCAGTGAAAGTACCATAGATTTTAAAGAAGTGAATTTACAACAATATACAACGTTGGCCGATGAGGAACAATTTTTCCATGACGACCGAATAATTTTCGACAAAATTGTGGACAATAGGCTGATGTTACCCCCTCTTTCCTGCAGAATATACTGGACAAAATAATTATTTGAGAAGTGTCGTTTTTTCATTTTACTTTGTGTGGAAATGCGGACGGTAGATGATATTTTCAAAAACGTAAAAAAAACAGGCGAGTGTGGTAGTTGTCTACAAAAATTATGTCATTTTTTCTTCCAAAGGAGAAAAAATGCAGAGGAAGCTAGGATGTTTGAGAAGATAAATCACATTCCGTGGATAAAGCGTTTCAGGTTTACCAAAGCTAAAAAAAGAATAGACAGTTCCTATGCACAACATCTCCAAAACTTGCAAAAAGCTGCAAAACATCGGAAAATACACGTTGCATTTTTAGTCAATGAAATATCGAAATGGCATTGCGACACCCTCTACGATTTGCTTGAAAATAGTAACCATTTTGAACCATTGATATTGGTAACAAAAAGAGTAACATGCTATGACACCGCCGAAGAATTTAATGCAACAGTCTCATTTTTTAAAAGCGCCGACGTACATGTGGAATGTGCCTATGATGCTATAGAACACAAATATTTAGACCTGAAAATTTTCAGCCCCGACATCGTTTTCTACGAACAGCCATGGAGCTTTGAATACATCCAAAGCGTAACTGCGGTTGCAAATTTTGCTCTAACATGCTATACTCCCTATTGTTTCCATATGATGTGCAGTGAATACAACTATTTGGAATTATTTCATCGGTTTTTGTGGAAATATTTCGTCGAATCGCCATGGCACTTAGAGTCCTATAAAGGTAGGTTCAAAGCTGGCAATTGCATAAGTTCCGGTAGCTTGCATTTGGACAAATATTTCTCAAAAAAAGTACCCAATGTGGACTTCTGGAAAGATGCATCTCCGGCTAAAAAAATAATAATCTATGCACCACATTTTACGTTCACAACGCAACATCGGGTTGCAACATTTCCACAAAATGGACAATTTATGCTAAATTTGGCTGATATGTATCCACAGACCACATGGGTGCTTAGACCTCACCCTAGTTTTGATCAAAGTGTTGTTGCAGATGGAATCATGACACAACAGGAACTCGATGAATACTATGCTGCATGGGAGAAATATGGAACGATCATCAGGGGAGGGGATTATTTCGATTTGGTTAAGACATCGGATTGCCTGATAACCGACTGTATTTCTTTTTTGGCAGACTATTTCCCGAGTGGCAAACCCGTATTTCATCTAAGGAGAAGTGACCAATCAAGGGAGTTCAACGATTTCGGCAAAGATATCATTGGCACATACTATCAAATTTATAGCAATGCCGAGCTTGAAAAGTTATTTTCACGGGTAATGATAGATGGAGATGATTTTATGGCTTCCCAACGGTTAGAACAAATGGAAAAACTGCAATTGCTATCCGATGAAACTGCCAGTAAACGCGTATTTGATCATTTACAGAAAGAATTAAAAATCCAATGAAAACCTATGCAATATTGCTAGCATCTGGCATCGGTGAACGCATTGGAAGTGATTTGCCCAAGCAGTTTTTAAAAATCTCCGGCATGACAATTTTGGAACATTCCGTCGAGATTTTCGAACGCAATGGCTCCATCGATGAAATAATTATAATTGTGCATGGGCAGTTCGTCGATTTTTGCAAAAAAATCTTGGCTCAAAATGGTTTTAAAAAAATCGGAAAAATTTTGGTTGGTGGCGCAACACGGCAAATGAGTTCCTTCATTGGTGTTAATTCCATTGCCGAAGGAGAAGCAAAAGTTTTGATCCACGATGCCGTTCGTCCCCTGATTTCTGACCGAGTAATCAACGACTGTGTTGCCGCCCTTGACAAATATGATGCCGTAGATGTCGCCATTCCAACGGCCGACACGATCATAGAGATTAATGATGCCATGGTAGTCGAAGACATTCCTCCCCGCCAATTGCTTATGAGAGGACAAACCCCACAGGCATTCAAATTGGGCATAATAAAACGTGCCCATTTCTTAGCTGCTTCGTCTTCTGTGAAATTTACCGACGATTGCGGATTGGTGAAAATGTTTGATCTTGCCAAAATCCATGTCGTTCGAGGGGAAGAAGGGAATATCAAAATTACTCACCCCATTGATCTCTTCATCGCCGACAAATTATTTCAAATAAAGCATTTATCTTTGCTTGACGGTGATTTAAAGCAATTAGCCAATAGGATACTGGTGGTTTTTGGTAGTAGTAGTGGCATCGGCAAAGCCATTATGGATTTGGCACAGCAATACGGAGCAAAAACATACGGCTTTTCTAGGGCAAACGGGGTTGATGTGCGGGATATGGCATCCATCCAGCGAGCATTGCAGGAAGTTAACTCCAGGGAAAAATGCATAAATTTCGTCATCAATAGTACGGGCATTTTAAAACTTGGAATTTTGAATGACAAACCCATGCCAGAAATTCGTGATGAGGTTGAGACCAATTACTTTGGGTGCATAAATGTTGCCCGTGCATCCTATAACTATCTCAAACAATCCAAGGGGGCACTGCTATTTTTTACGTCCAGTTCCCATACCCGAGGTCGAGCTTCCTACGCAATTTATTCCTCAACGAAGGCCGCCATCGTTAATCTAGGCCAAGCACTATCGGAAGAGTGGATTTCGGATGGTATTCGAATAAACATGATGAACCCAGCAAGGACAGCTACACCAATGCGTCTGTCAAATTTTGGAGAAGAACCTCCCGCCACTTTGCTATCACCGCAATTCGTGGCAGAAAAATCTCTCCATACATTACTTCAAAATTATACGGGCCAAGTTATAGATATATGCCCAGTTTCAGAGAGATGAAGAGAAAAGCGATCCCAGAAACCGGCAACATTGATTTCGGAATAGCCCCATTATTTTGATGCAATGTGTCTACCCACATGTTCTCCACAAAATACTTGCAAGGCATCAAATTATTATTCTCGTTTCCGAGAAAGAGCGTATGACTGCTAAACAACGCATAGGAGTATTTTCTTTGGTAATGATAAACTTTGCAGCCATTGCCAATGTTAGGACTTTGCCGTCCATAGCCCCCTATGGGCTATCCATGCTATTTTTCTATTCCATCGCAGTTTTTTGTTTTCTAATTCCAAGTGCATTAGTATCCGCCGAATTAGCATCGGGTGATCTGGGAAATGGTGGAATTTACAGCTGGGTTTCCCAAGCTTTTGGCCCCCGCGTTGGCTTTTTAGCAGTATGGTTACAAAATGCCAATAACTTTATATGTTTCCCCATGGCCCTATCATTTATCGCCAGCACCATGGCCTATGGAGTATTTCCTCAACTGGTAAACAATAGGATATTTACGCTTTCGATCATACTCATTGTCATTTGGGTTGGAACATTTTTAACACTGAGAGGGGTCACCCTGACTGGACGTATCAGTGCAGTCGGTGGCATTGTTGGGACTTTTATTCCCGTCGCCCTAATGGTTGGAATTGGAATATTTTGGTTGATGTCCGGCAGGCAGTCCCAGATAAAATTTTCAGCTTCCTCCCTTATCCCAAATTTATCCAGTGCGGCCAATGTTTCACTATTTCTCGGAGTTTTGCTCGGGTTTGCCGGTCTCGAGATGTCAGCCAATCATATTCAAGATGTTGACCGTCCCCAGGAAAAGTATCCACGGGCCATATTCATATCTTCTTTTCTAATTTTGGCCGTTTGCCTATTGGGTTCATTGGCCATAGCCATTGTGATTCCTGCCAATGAAATTACAATGAATGGAGGAGCGATGCAGGTATTGGCGGCATTTTTTGCGGAAGTCAAAATGCCGTGGGTCATGCCCTTACTTTCATGTTCCATGGTAATGGGATCGATTGCATGGTTCTGCGCATGGGTGTCGGGCCCTCCCCGAGCGCTCCATGCAACAACGTACAACGGAGATTTGCCGAAGTGGTTTCACGGGTTAAATCATCACAATATGCCGACGAACATAATGTTAGCCCAGGCAATTATCTCATCAGTTCTGTCCATCCTGTTCATATTTGCTGAGTCAATAAATACTGCGTTCACAATGTTAACCGTTGCCACCACCCAATTTCTACTGTTGATGTATGTCATAATGTTTCTATCGGCGATGGTCTTAAAATTTCGATATCCTACCATGGTGTGTTCCTACAAAATCCCGTTTGGGAAAATTGGCACATGCGTAGTCGCTGGTACCGGATTAATCGTATGCGCATTGTTCTACGGAATAGGGTTTTTCCCTCCCAGTGACATAAATATTCAAAATAAATCTGCATATTTCTTCACCATCCTGACCATAAACATAATTTTTGGCTTCCTGCCATACGTTCTATTACAAATGTTCCAAAAACCATCCTGGAAAAATAAAGCCTAGAGAAATTTTCTCATGAAGATGTAAGCGACAACGATGCAAACCACTGCAATGACGCCCGTCGACACTAGCTGTTTTAGAAAGTTGTATTGAATTTCTTGGACATACATGGTATGTGCCTCCTTGATGGTTTTCTTTTTTTCTTTGTGGGCAAAGGATTCCAAAGCTGTTCTTTGTTTTACCAAGTTCATGGCGTAGATTTTTGTCGAAGCTATAGATTCCATGGTTATGTTTTCTGCATATCTTTTTTCGAAATCGTCGGGTTCTCCATGTATGGCGATGGCAACGTCAAGGGCAGCATCGGCCAATGGGCCATCCTTAATTCGTCCCACATATAGCATCGTTTGCTCTATATCCTGTAGTTTTTTGGAAATTCCCATAATCCCATCATGGGTCCGATAAATGCGTTCCAACCGTTCCACGTGGGGTTTAACAATGGAATTGCATCCACATAAATTAATCAAAACCACGGAGCATATCAATGGTAGTAAAGGTTTTTTCAAAAATTTTTCCATTTTTTCAAAAATCTATCCCCTAACAATTCGTCCTATTGTGCTTAGTATTACCCTCCAATCGCGACATACATGATATTTTTATTGGCAATATCGGATAGCCTATCGGTTACTAGGGTAGAATCGTTTGAACGATTGGCTGTATATTTCAAAATAGTCTTTCCAAAGGAGGAAAAGAAACGTTTTTTGCTAAAAGCGAAAAGGGGAGTGTGAAAGCTTGGCATCCGGCATTAAAAAAATGAAATTTAAGAAATACTATATCACCAATTTGGCCTGCCAAAATGTATATAAAACTTGCTTGCTTTCTTAGAATGAGAAAGTTTAGTTAGAGAGAATATCGACAGAGATTTTTGAAGTAAAAATACTTTCAACCATCCTACGATGATATTATGAAAGGGGCTCTTAGCTCAGTGGTTAGAGCAGGGGACTCATAATCCCTTGGTCGCAGGTTCGAATCCTGCAGGGCCCACCAAGAATTGATAGGAAATTGCGGGTGATAGGTAAAAAGCGCCAAAAGGTTGTTGATCTATCCCTGGTCTGTATTTTTTGTTCTACATAGTGCCGCATTTGTTAGGAAAAATTGTGGATTAGTGTGGAAATATTGTACATACAGTCGGTCAGAAGTCCCAGGAGGTGAGAGTTTTAATTGCTGGTCAAGGTATAAAAACACTCCTACGCTACGCTTACATATCAATAACTAAATATCAAAAATTGGTTTTAAAGAAAGCATCTTTGAAACCTTCAAAACCTTCGATTTCTCCGAAGACCTCGGATAAAGGGTTGCCGGATATAATTTGGATACCTATGCGGTGAACTTGAGGGATATGCTTGTTTTACTTGAGGAAAGCATTAAATTTGGCCTTCAGTAGTGGGAGCACAACTTCTGTTCTCCGTAAAGAATATGCCTTTTTAACTAAAACGACTATGCGGTGGAAAGTTTGAACAAGAAAATCATCATAGGTAACCCCCATAGCATCAATTCCCTTGATCAGCCTATTTTTCGTGTAGACCGGACTGCTTTTGCCATCCGGCTTTCATGCAAAGGCTTGTCAAATAATTAACATATTTTCTTCAATTCCGGTGGTACTTTAGCTTCGATTGCCATACGTAGGGCCCGTTAAACCAATCAATGAGTGTGATCTAGTGGTTTGCTCTCCCATTGGTTCGTTTGAAAGAAATTTTGAAATCTGCCAAAGGCACTATCCCAATTTGTCCGCATTGGAAACTTTCTTTCGCAATTTCCATGGTGGTGAGGGAGGTATCATGCCAAAACCATGCGGCATCCTCGGGGGTGGAAAATTTTTGATGTCTTGTCCTTTTAAGAGGGAATTTTCAACATGATTTCTATAAAAACAGCCTTCAAAACCTTCAAAACTCCCAAATGGTGTATGGAATCAACGACTTGCGGCATTTATAATATTCCTAGGTAAAGGGAAAAGGGGCGATTATTTTGTAATATTTTTAATAATTTTGTACTGAGTTTTTTGAAAGAGTTGTTACAATGCCGTTCAAGAGCGCAGGAGTCCCTCCCCCTAACGGTTGTGGCGATCGGATATCTGCGACGGATAACATACGAGACAAGGAGATTTATGACAAAATCCATATTAGACCGCACAGGTGAGGCATTATTAACCCGTGACCAATTGGCCGAGAGGTGGGGATGTTGCAAGGAAACGGTAAAACGAATGCAACGGCAAGGAGAAATTCCTGCCATAATATTTAGTGGCAAAAACATTCGCTATGCGTTGGCCGACATCGAACAAATAGAACAGGAACGGAAACATCGGAAATATACAGGGAAAAGCCATGCATAACCTCGATTTTTTAAAAACCAGCCTTGCGAAATCTGCCTATGATTTTTGCCAGTATGTTTTTCCCAACGGACGATACGGGAACGGAGAATATTCCGTTGGGTCACTTAACGGAGAATCTGGAAACAGTCTAAAGATTCGCACAATGGGGCCCAAAGCTGGTATGTGGAAAGACTTTGCATCTGGAGAAGGGGGAAGCAACCTCTTGGACCTGCTGTGTAAAGTCCGCCATTATGGTTTTTGTGCTGGCTGCGAGGAAGTTACCAATTGGTTACATGCCACAGGAAACCACATGCCATGCCATATGCAAGCGATGCTTTCTAAACCAATAGTTGCTGGGGAGCCGCTTCCTTTTAGGGATTTACAAAGTGGGACATCGGACGACATCAAGCGGCTATCAAATCTCATGGAAATCGGAGAGGAAGGACTCCATCTGGCATCCAAAGATGGCATATTGAAGTTTTTCAACCACCCCACCAATGGTCGCTGCTGGTGTGTGGTGGATAAGAGAAGCCGTGTCCGTCAGGACAGAAGGCTGGACGGCGAAAAGTTTATCCTAAAAGATGGAAGTATTGCCAAATCGAGAACCCTTGGGGCCCCCTCATATCCCATCGGATTACCGACGGAGAAACCAATCATCTGTTTAGTGGAGGGCTCATCGGATATTTTGGCAGCCTATGGGTTAATTTATGCGGAAGGGCTGGAAGAGGAAGTATCTCCCGTGGCGATGTTGGGGGCCACCAATCGAATACATCCGGATGCGTTAGAGGATTTCCGTGGAAAATTCGCCCTGGGGTTTCCAGACTATGACACCGCTGGGAAAATAGGAATGTCCGTCTGGGAAAAGCAGCTGAAAGGAATCGTCGGAGCATTCAGGGTTTTTGACTATGCAAGGCTATTACGGGACGACGGACAGCCCATTAAGGATGTTCGAGATTTTTTGAGGATTGACGTCGATCAGTGGGAAAATGATGCCACGGTGAGGTCTCCATTCGGAACATTTATTGCACAACTGATGGAAGAAGGGAAAATATATGTCACGGATTAAACCAACCATGGAAGATCACTCGCTGACGACCCCACAGCCCATGGCCGTTGATAGCAACGTTCTTGCGGAATTGTTGACCCCTGGAGAATTCCCAGAGGATAGTTTTAACCAGGAGACACGGAGTATTATGGACTACCACAGGGATCAGTTTGGAGTACCACCCGCTGCTACTGCCATGTGTCTCCTAAGCGTATTATCGGCGGCAATTGGACCATTTGTCGTGGTATCCAATGGGTCGGAGTATGGGGATAGCTACCTTAATATCTGGTGCATAATAGTAGCAGCCAAGAGTTCTGGGAAGAGCAAACTACTCAATGACATCGCATGTCAGGTCGTGGACGCAAACAGAGAAATGGAAGAACTTTTTCGAATGGACATCCTTCCGGAACTAGAAACAGAGATCGAAGGGCTAGAATATACCATCCAGCAAGCAAAAAATCGGGAACATCAGAATACGGAAGCGGCGCAAACGGTGATAGCGGCAAAAAAGACAATCAAGCGGTTGAGAACTATCCGTCCCCCGCGGCTAATGGTGGAAACCGCCACCTGTGAGTCGCTGAAGAATACCGTAGCGAATACCCCCGACCATTTCACATTTTGTATGTCTGGGGAAGGGGCTGCCGTTCTAAAAGTAATGTTTGGGAAATATGATAGAAAAAAGAGTCCAGAAATAGATACCTGGCTATCCCTCAAGACCGGAGATTTTACAAATGATACCAGGATCGGTAGGGAATCGGTGACCATATGCAATGGTCGACTGGCAATGTTACTGATGGTACAACCCATCGTAGCCCATGAGCTAATGGAAGACAGGGAAGCCATATTGCGCGGTTTACTTACCCGGATGTACATGTTCGATCCAAAGTTTGACAGGCAGAAAGCCATACGCCATGAAGTTCCTCGACCGAACATGCGCATATTTCGTGGCATTCTGAGGCACCATCTAGACAAGCGGCAGAAGTTTATGGAAGTAAGCATTTTGGAGAATCGGGAAAAGACAGACGACGACATTGTTGCACAATTCACGGAAAGAATAGCGTGCGATGGGGATGCTAGGGAAATATTTGCAAATTTTCACGATGAGGGATTAGCCACAGAACGGTGCCTTGTTCCTGTAGAACCTGCCTTCGATGGAGAATGCGGCAGGTGGCGGGAGGATGCCATACAAATAGCGGGATTGCTCGCTGCCATCAAAGAAGTGAACGCCATCGATGGGTCATTGGCACAACAAGCGGTAAACATCGTCCGTTGGTGTAAAAAGTCATTCCTTATGATGTTTCTAAAACCATACTTCGATCGCATAGATGACAGGTGTGAACGGCTTATGGACATTATCGAATCATCTCCGGACAGGCAGATGTCACTGCGAATACTGAAGAATAATCATACGATCGCCGAAAGAGATATCATCGCCATCCAAGCAGTATATCCCCAGAGGTTTACCGTAGAAACTGCCAAATCCAACACCGGTCGGCCGTCGAAGGTCGTGCGAATATGTAATGGAAATTGATAGGATCAAGATTCAAGCGTTGGGTCTGATTTCAAAGGAATGGGCTTTTGTATGGTTTCCTACTTCCTTGGGGGACATAAGGTCGCAGGAATAATGTTGCTTAGGATACCTAATAAAGGAGTACAACCAGGCCAAGAGGCGAAGGTTTAAGGTCCCTGCGACTGCCGATACATCAACGAAACGCATTTGAAACACACGACTCCCGAAGAAACAAAAACAGATCAAAAACCAACCACCAACCGACTCGAAGACCGATAAACCCCGAGAAGTACGACCACGCTAGGGACTAAAGACTGACCAACTCGAAGAAACACGGCGGTGCATACAAGACCAACCGAACTGCAGATCGAAAACTCTCCGGCCCGAACAAACACGACCACGCCGAAGGGCGAAGGGCGATCAACTCTAAGAAGTACAATCAAGCCAAGGATCGCAAGGCGACCAACCACCGAAGGCCCCGTCGACCTACGAATGTTCAACCCCAAAGAAGTCCTTTGCACCGGCTCACCTTGCTTTCCTGGTGGGTGCGGAAACCCCATGCTGTGCGGGAAAGAGGTCATCGTGGTTCTGCAGTCGCGGGAATCTGTCGCTCTCCGGAACTCCTCCGTCCCCGCCTGCGCTGCTCGCCGGCCAGAGACCACCGCATCTCGAAGGCTTTCCGTGCTTGTCATCCCTTGGCAAACGAGGCAATGGTTAGGCAATGGACAACTCGCCATCTCCAACTCTCCTGATGCCACGGGGCTTACGGGTTGTCAACCATCTGATTGTATATCACACGGCCTAGGTCCTCCGAGGGTGGTGAATCGCCGACAATCCCTGTGCTCCTGCGACTTTCGGAGCTTTTCGGGCATTTTTCAGTCATTTTTCCCAGGGGCTCCCAAAAATCGAGTCCGAAACCTATATATCCACACCCTCTTCCAGATACTTACAATTTTCTTTCCCTAACCAAAAAAATGTAATTTTTGAATACGTGGGTTTCCGTATGGTAGAAATGACATGTGGTAGGAACGAAAGGTGAACTTCCAAAGTTAGCCTGAAGTAAAAAGCAAGGATCAGTCAAAACCCATAGAGAACCGTAAAGAACCGCAAAGGTATAAGGTATAAAGAACAATAAAGATAAAAAATAAAAAGTTTGGGGAGTAATACATGAGAAGTGCACAGGCAGAAACGACTGCCGTCGGTGGACTTGCAATTGGAGCTATCCCCAAAGGAACTATGGCTCAGAAATAAGAAAATCCCCACAAAGGAAAGAGAAAAGTATTGACAAAAAAGAAAAGAGCATTTTAGTCATTACCCGGTAGCATGGGGAAGGTGAGAAAATAGGTGATTAGAGTTTACTAGTGAGGGTTCGGAAGAGGATGTGATAAACATTACCAAGGGGCCCATGGACATTGTAAAGCTTGTTAATTTCTACACCCACAGGTCTCAGTCCGGCAATAACACGTCCGATGATAACAGGGTATCTTCGCCGGTTCCTCAGGAAATTGCCCTTCCCAGTGGTGTAACATTCGATGAATATTGCGGAGGAACATTGCACCTATGCGAAGATTTGAAGCCCAAAGTCTTGGAAGCATTTAGGAAAGAGGGAGGTATGGCATGCCTCGACCGCATCATTCGATGTGCCCGGAGTACCGGCAAGAGATGTTTCATAGTATCATCTGATTACCAGTGGAAGGAGGGAGATCCCGGATCTGCGGATGATATTTTCCTTAGGCTACTGAAAGATCGTATGGTGGATGCTACCAGTATTTTGCAAAATCTGGAGGAGGAAATTGGGAAATTTTTGCCAAGGGAAGGGCAGGCAATCCCTGGGTGCACCGTGGAATTTGATAGTGTGATGGATGTGCATGTCCGAGTGCCCCTTGATCTGCCGGAGTATAGCATAGAAGTTGAGAATGGAGAATATGATGAGTCATTTATTGTCCGTGTGGTGCAACGGTCAACGGACATGTGCAATGTCCTGGTTGACACCGTAGTGTCTCCGTTTATGGTCCAGAGTGGGGCTGGTGAAGCAATGATGGAAACATCCACAACCATGCTGGCAGAGGTGAAGGAGCTTATCCAGAGCGAAGAGTATAGTACCTCCGACGGGGAAGAGTTTTCCAACATGCCATCGGCAACATCGAAGGATCTTTCCCGAGGATATTGCATAACCATCCCTGACGTGGGGGATGTTCTGATTTCCCATGGAGGGGACGTGGTGTTCAATGGGGCAAAAATAACACACCCGGTACATGTCAGTTGCCCATCCAGTGTGGTCCTCAAGGATACGGATGCCGGCAGAATGACCATCACATCTTCCAGTGTGGTGTTGATTAACCAGAGAAAGACCACCATAGATTCCTTGAGCTTTCAGTCGAACGATGGCAATGTCGCTGGGATATACGTCGACGCTGGTACCGACCTGAGGGTGGGAGAACTATCCCTAAACCATGCGTTGCTTGTAAACACTGGTAAGCTCATCATCAACGGTGCCAACACACTGGACGATGTGGCCCTGTTGAATGCTGGGGAGTTGGAAACTGCACATCCCCTAGCCAATATTTCCCACCTATGGAATTGTGCACGGGGGGTGGTAAAATCGTGCAATGATCTCATGGTCAGTGCTGCTACGGTGTCGAACATGGGGACAATCATTGCTCCCCAGATCAACCTGATATGTGAATCCTTACTGTCAAACTTCGGAACCATAGAATCTTCCCATGAGGTAAACATATACGGCGATGGGGATGTGCAAAACCGTGGCATAATTACTGGAGAAGAAGGAGGAGTGTATGTTACCGGGGAACGGTTCAGGCAGTACGGCGATGGAGAATTGCATGGAGACCACATAACATTTCGATCCCAAACGACGGAACTATCAGGAAGGCTGGCAGGCCATCGGGTAACATTTGCCGGGACGACGGCGGTGATGAATGATGTCTATGCCGACCATATGGAGACCATGGAATTGGAAACGGCGGGACACTTTTTGGCATGCCAGGGATCAAACTTTGGAAGTATTCGAGAACTGATTAACCGTGGATGTGCAACGTTTAAGTGTGATCTGAACGACGTGGGGCATGTTCATAACACATCTTCCGGAGAATTACTACTATTGAACCATACGAATGTCACGGGGCCCAGAGGAATATTGAACGATGGCCACATTGTCGTCCATGGCGGGAAAGGTTCCCAAGAGGATAACTCAGTTACAACGGGGATGAAATCACAAAATAGTACCCTAAACATAGGTGAAGAATATGTCGGGTCCGAAGGTGCTACGTTGGAGTATACCAATGGAGCTACCGTTGTGGCAGGAAAGTATACCAACCATGGGACATCATTTTCCCATAATCAATTGACCGTGGAGGAGCATGGTGATGGGAACATATACGGCCATGTGGCGGCACAGAATGCCATAGAGTATCATGTGCACGGTGGCTGTGCCGACTTTGGGGGTCATGTGATCATACCGGAAATATTGGGAGAGAGGAAACATTTCCTGATACGGTCGGATGATGGTATCTCCATTACTTCCTCATTTAACGGTGCCGTGCAGCTAGAAATGGTAACCCCCGGAGAAATAACAAATCGATCGGAGGTAACTGCACTGTCCATAGGGATACGATCCTGTTCACAAAGGGATGGTGAGGAAGCGGCGAGTGGGCTAGTGGTTAACTATGGCACCCTATCCGCATCCGATGGCATAGAAGTGGTGGCAAAAAACATTCCTGAACGACGGCGGGAGGGTACAAGCCCACAAAGGTATTAGATTTGACATATGGGAGGGTTTCAAAAATACCGGAGGGGGGCGTTTGGAAAAAGATGTGGAGGAAGAGATTACGGTTTTCGAACCCGTCCCCATACCCTTGGACCCTAATGCCGGGAGTGGGCAGTATAGGCAGGTCAGGCTCGAGGAAAGAAAAATCACGGTAAGAAGGGACATCTATCACCCGGAATTGGAAAAATCGGGGGTGATAACGACGGATGGTGGGCAGCTTCAGGTAACAGCCGGTGAGATTGACAATAGTTTTGGGATATTGAATGCACAGGGCGGCGTGGTCCTGTCATCTTCCGGGGAGGTAATAAATGAAAGTGGGCTCATTCGATCAGGAGGGAAGACGGTAGTCAATGGCAAACAGTTGCGAAATGGATATCGAAAAACATCACAGGTATATGACGGTGTTAACCCAAACCATCCCATCATGGAAGATGGTTGTAAGTTTGAGGATCATTTAGCCAAAACAAAATATGTAGGAAATAAACTACCTAAATTTTTTAAAACATTTGACTTCTTTGACGAAAAAAACGGAATCGCAATTAGTGCAAAAA